>NZ_JAJAUY010000001.1 GCF_020532625.1 Streptomyces antimicrobicus
GTGCAGTCGTGCGCCGCACCCGCGCCGCGCCGATCCGGGCGGCCGTGGTGGGCGTAGTGGGCGTGGCGGCCGTGGCGGGCTTGGTGCCCCCGAGGCCGCGGAGGACCGGGGCGACCGGGGGCCCAGGACCCCCACCGCCACCGGCAGGGCCTCAGGCCGAGGTTCGCTTGCGGGGTGCGGCCTTCTTGGCGGTGGAGCCGGCCGCGGCGGTCCCGCGTGAGGACGTCGCCTTGGCGGCGGACTTGCTCGCGGTCTTCGCGGTGGACTTCTTCGCCGAGGCCGACTTCGCCGCGGTGGACTTCGCCGTGGACTTGGCGGTGGTCTTCGCCGTCGAGGTCGACTTCCTGGTGGCCGCCGCCGTGCTCTTCCTGGACGTGCCGCCGCTGGAGCCGCCCGCCCCCCGGGCGGTACTCGCGGTGGACTTCTTCCCGCCCACGGCCTTGGGCGCCGCCGGCGCGCTCTTGCGACCGCTCCGCCCGCCGCGCCGGCCGATAGGCGTGACCTCGGCCTCCCGCGCCTCTCGGCCCCCGCCCACCGCTTCAGCCGCTTCAGCCGCTTCGGCTTCCCCAGCCTCCCCGCCCTGCCCGACCTCCGTGCCCTCCGGCCCGTCCGTGCCCTCCGTGCCCTCCCCCCGCGACGCCTTGGCCGCCCGTACGCTCTTCTCCAGCGCCGCCATCAGGTCGATCACCTGCGCCCCGCCCCCGGCCGCCGCACTCGGCATCTCCGGTTCGATCGCCTCACCCGACTTCGCCGCGATCATGGCCTCGACCGCCTCGCGGTAGTCGTCGTGCAGCGAGTCCATGTCCACCTCGCCGAGCGTCGCCATCAGCGCGTCCGCGAGGTCGAGTTCGGCGTCGCGGATGGTCACCTTGGTCTCCGGAGCCACCCCTTCCGGGGCGCGGATCTCGTCGGGCCACAGCAGCCCGTGCATCGCGATCACGTCGTCGACGACCCGCAGCATCCCCAGCCGTTCCCGCCCGCGCAGCGCGAACTTCGCGACGGCCACCCGGTCGCTGCGCTTGAGCGCCTCCCGCAGCAGCGTGTACGGCTTGGCGGCCGAGACCCCGTTGGCCGCCAGGTAGTACGCGGCGTCCATCTGGAGCGGATCGATCTCCGAGGCCGGCACGAACGAGACGATCTCGATGGTCTTCGCCGTGGGCAGCGGCAGGGTGGCCAGGTCCGCGTCCGTGATCGGGATGATCGACCCGTCCGCCTCCTCGTACCCCTTGCCGATCTCGTCGGCGGAGAGCTCCTCGCCGTCCAGCTCGCACACCTTGCGGTAGCGGACGCGGCCGCCGTCGGAGAGGTGGATCTGGCGGAAGGAGACCGAGTGGTTCTCGGTGGCGTTGACGAGCTTGATCGGGATGCTGACCAGGCCGAAGGAAATCGCCCCGTTCCAAATGGATCGCACGGTTCCTCCTGATTCGTGGCAATCTCATCGTATGACGCCGATCACCATGGTGGAGGGGCGTCGCATCGCCCTCAGCAATCTCGACAAGGTCATCTATCCGGAGACCGGCTTCACCAAGGGCGAGGTGCTGCACTACTACGCCACCGTCGCGGGAGCCCTGCTGCCCCATGTCCAGGACCGGCCCGTGTCCTTCCTGCGCTACCCCGACGGTCCGGACGGGCAGCTGTTCTTCACCAAGAATCCGCCGCCGGGCACACCCGCATGGGTGATGACCACCCCCGTGCCGCGCTCGGAGGAACCGGCGGCCCGGCAGGTCGTGGTCGCCGACCTGCCCACGCTGATGTGGGCGGCCAACCTCGTCGTGGAGTTCCACGTACCGCAGTGGACCGCCGGCGACCCGGCCGTCGCCGACCGCCTCGTCCTCGACCTCGACCCGGGGCCGCCCGCGACGGTCGTCGAGTGCTGCCGGGTGGCGATGTGGCTGCGCGAGCGGCTGGCCGCCGACGGCCTGGAGGCGTACGCCAAGACGTCCGGGTCGAAGGGTCTGCACCTGTCGGCGCGGCTGGAGCCGGTGGCCTCGTCGGACGTGTCGGCGTACGCCAAGGAACTGGCCCAGGAAGCGGAGGCGGCCCTCCCCGACCTGGTGGTGCACCGGATGACCAAGGCGCTGCGGCCGGGCAAGGTCTTCGTGGACCACAGCCAGAACGCCGCCGCCAAGACCACGGCCGCCCCCTACACCCTGCGCGCCCGCTCCCGCCCGACCGTCTCCGCCCCGGTCACCTGGACCGAGGTCAAGGCGTGCCGGACCCCGGCGGGCCTGACGTTCCTGGCGGACGAGGCGGCGGCGCGCCTCGGGCGCGACGGCGACCTGTGGGCCCCGCTGACGGACCCGGAACGGGCCGGGAGACTGCCGTGAGCGGGCCGACACCGGCAGGGAGGCGGCCGGGTGCTGCGACCGGGGACGGGCCGCGGCCTCGGGAGGCCGCCGTGCGCGGGAGGCGGCGGCGATGATCCGGGTGGCGCTCGCCGTCTCGGTCCGCACGCTGCCGGTGGGGCCGGGGCTGGCGTACGAGCCGAAGTTCGACGGCCACCGGCTCGTCGTACGGCGCACGGCCACCGGCGTGGTCCTCCAGGCCCGCTCCGGCCGCAACGTCACCAGCGCCTTTCCGGACCTCGCCACGGCCGCCGGCCGGCTCCCCGCGGACACCACCCTCGACGGGGAGGTGGTGGTCTGGCACGACGGCCGTACGGACTTCGCCCTGGTCCAGCGCCGCGCCGCCGCCACCCCGGCCCGGGCGACGAGCCTGGCGGTGTCCCTCCCGGCGTCGTACGCCGCCTTCGACGTCCTCGAACTCGCGGGCGTGGACGTCCGCACCCGCCCCTACGAACGCCGCCGCGCCCTCCTCGTCGACCTGCTGCTGCCCCTGGGCCCGCCGCTGCAGCCGGTCCCCATGACGACCGACCCGGAGCTGGCGCGCACGTGGTACGAGACGCTGCCGGCCAGCGGCATCGAGGGCCTGGTGATCAAACGCCTGGACCAGCCGTACCCGGCGGGCCGGCGGGCGTGGCGCAAACTGCGCCACACGGACGTCCACGACGCGGCGGTGATCGGCTACACGGGCACGCCCCGCCGCCCGTCGGCCCTGGTCCTGATCCTCCCGGGCGCCGAGGACGAGCCCCCGGTGGTGTCGAGCCCGCTGTCGGCGCAGGTCCGGGGGGAGATGGCGGCGCTGCTGAGCGGCCCGGGGGGCGGCGGGGGCGGGGGAGAGACGGAACAGACGGGAGAGACGGGAAAGGAGGGAGCGAAGGGAGGGAAGGGAAAGGAGGGGGCGAGCAGGGGAACGGCGAGCACGACCGCGGCCCCGGAGTCCCCGGAGTCCCCGGGGGCCCCGGAGTCCCGGGAGGGCCCGGAGATGGCGACGGCCATCGGCGTGGGTGAGGTCCCGTACACCCCCCTGCGGGTCCCTCTGTCGGCAGAAGTCCGGGCCACGGAGGGCCGCCACCCACCCCCGGAGGTCCTCCGCCTCCGCCAGGAGCCGTAGGCCCTACGGCGGGCGCGCCGGGCCGGAGCCGAGACACGGGCCGGGCGTCAGCCCTTCAGCCCGCCAGGCAGCGGGCGCCGGTGCCAGGCCGCCAAAAGGGGGTCAGCTTTGCCAGCCGAGCGGCGGCGGGAGGGCGCCGGCCGGGCGGCGGCACAAGTGCCCGGTTCGCCCGGTTCGGCTTCGGACGCCGCGGGCCGGTTCGGCTTGGAACGGCGCGCGGAGGGGCCGGGAGGGGCGGGGAGAGCCCTCCCGGCGGGGGAAGACGGCTCAGGCGCCGTGGCCACCGCTTCCGAAGGCTCCGCTGTCGGGCTCGTTCTCCTCCCGCTCCCGACGCGCCTTCTCCTGATCATGCGCCGTGGTGGAACCGAAATTCCCGTATCCCTGCATCTCATGCGGCCGCAGCCCGGTCTTGGGCCCCGACTTGGGGATCTCGACGTGCTCCCGTTCCTCACGTACCTCAAGCACCGCCCCGCCTTCCGGCAGGTGCGGCTGACTCTCGGCGCTCGGGGGCGCAGGCTCGCGTGCCCGGACCTTCTTCCCCAGCCAGAACATGGCGATGAGGAATCCGGCCACGGCGATCCCCACGACCAGGAACCACGCGATGTCGGTCAGGGTCGTGTCCACGCTCAGCGTCGTGTCCATACCAGTCGTGTACCCCGCGTCATATCCCGCATACATGTATCAACCAACCCAATCACCCGAAAGTACGCAGATCATCACCACAAGGCGAATCGCCCCGCACCCACCGGGTAGACGCTCCGGCACCTCCCCAAACGCCGAACCCACAAAAAACTGCAAGAGGAAACGAAGCCGGAAGGCAGAAGCCGAAGCCGGAAGACGGAAAACAGAACAACGGAAGAAAGAAGGAGGCCGACCCCATGCCCCGCGGATCCTCCCCCAAGCGGGAACGCCAGTACGAGCACATCAAGGAGAGCGCCCTCGACCGCGGTGAGCCCATGGACCGTGCGGAGGAGATCGCCGCCCGCACCGTCAACAAGGAACGCGCCCGGGCCGGCGAGTCCAAGACGGCCAGCAAGCTGTCCCTGGAGGACATGTCGTCCGGCCGCCGCGGCGGCCTCCGCTCCCACTCCGGCGCCAAGGGCCCGACCTACGAGCAGCTCTACGCCGAAGCCCAGCGCCGCAACATCCACGGCCGCTCAGGGATGACGAAGTCCGAACTGGCCCGAGCCCTGGACAAGCGCTGACCCCGGCCCAGGCCAGCCCCGGACCGGCTCACCTCCGCAGCGGCCCGTCAGTGTCCCGTAGCCCCCGAAGCCCCAGATCCGCGGTCTGTCGTCCCCCGAGCTCTGCCAGGATCTCCGCGCAGATCGCCAGCGCCGTCTCCGCCGGCGTCCGGGCGCCCAGGTCCAGCCCGATCGGGCCGTGCACGCGGGCCAGCCGGTCCTCCGTCACCCCGGCGGCGATCAGCCCCTCGCGGCGCCGGGCCGTGGTGCGCCGCGAGCCGAGCGCGCCGACGTACGGGACACCGGCCGCCAGCGCCGCCCTCAGCACCGGCACGTCGAAGTCCGGCTCGTGCGTGAGCACGACCAGGCACGCGGCGTCGCGGTGCTCGGCCAGTTCCTTCTCGGCCTCGGCCGCCGACGCGACCGTCACGGCCTCCCACTCCAGCAGCAGCGCCTGGCGCGTGATGATGTCCGCCAGTTCACCGCCGCCGCACACCACGACGTACGGCGCCGACGGGTACGCCTCGACCAGCACCAGCCCGGACTCCCCGTACAGGGCGTCCCGCCCGGCCCGGCGCGTGGCCAGCAGTTCACCGGCCCGCCGCTCGGCGTCGTTCGCGGGCGCGTCCTCCGCCCGTACGACGACGCTGGTGGCGTGCTCGGCACCCTCGTCCAGCCGGGTCACGAGCGCCGCCCCGGCGCCCCGTTCCAGGAGCTCCCACCACTCGGCGGGCACCGCCGTCAACGGCTGGAGCAGCACCTCGGCCCGCCCTCCGCAGGTCAGCCGGGCCTCGACGGCCTCACCGGCGCCCACCGACACCTCGCACACCCGCGCCGTCCGCCCGGCGGGCAGCGCCGCGGCCTCGGCAGCCAGTTCGGCGTCGAAGACGCCCCGGTACAGGCTGCCCACGCACTCACCGCGGGGGTCCACCAGCAACGCCCCGGCGGGCTCGCGCGGGCCGAAGCCCTGCTCGGCCACGGGCCGCGCCAGGAAGGCCGTACGCCCTTCGGAGATCCACTGTCGTGCCGTCTGAGCCAGCTCGCGCATCGGCGCCGCCCCCATCCCGTCCGCCATCGATCCCCGCGCGGGCCTGGCAGGCCGCCGGCCGGTGCCGGGGCCGCGCGGTTCCTTCGGTTGCTCGGATAGTAGGCACCCCCGCGAACCCCGCCCAAGGCCCAGATCCACCGAGCCCCCGCCCCTTCCCTCGTACGGTCCACCATCGCCACCCCGCCCCGCCGCGCAGCCACTGCGGCCCACCCTCCCTGCACGCACCGCGCCCCGGGCTACGGGGCGCTGCCGGAAGATGAGCTGTTCCTCGAACTCGTTGAAGGTCACCCCCGCCGTCCGGTACGGCGTCGCCGGGCAGCCGGATGATCCGCGGACGGCGGCCCTCGTGCTCCCCACGCCGAAGTTGCTGGGTGGCGTACACCCAGCACAACTGCCGCGTGTCCGGGTCGAAGACGACGCAGAACACGGGCACGTCCCCGTTCGCCGCCGTCTCGGCGTGCTGGCGTACCGGTACTCCGTAGCCGTAGGAGCGGCGCCCCGAGGTGCCGCCCTTGACCTGGACCTTGACGACGTCGTTGGTCACACGGCCGGCGTCGGCGAAGGTGACGAACAGGTCGCCCTCCACCCCAGCCTGCCAGCGCCCTCTGACACCGCCCCTCGACATCAGCCGGTGCGCCACCGCTCCGCGGTTGTCCCACTCGCCACCCACGCGCGACCACCGCAGATTCGTTGTTTGCCCTACACGGATGGGCCAGAGCTACCACGATGTACGAACCACCGTGAGAGGCCACACATGACTACCCTCGCCAAGGGCGGCAACGCCGTCTTGTCCGCGGCGGTCTGCCGCGTCACCCTCACGTCGCCGACTACGGGCATCGATGTCTCTGCTGTTCTGCTCGGGCAGGGAGGCAAGGTGCGGAGCGATGAGGATCTAGTCTTCTACAACAACTCGTCAGAGAGCGGGATCGAACTGGAGGGGCAGACAATCGTGGCCGATCTGGCCGCGGTCCCTACGGCAATCGATCGCATTGCAGTCGTCGCTAGCATCGATCCCGAACTCCCCGCCACCCACTTCGATGCAAGCAATACCCCCAGAGCAGTCGTCGAGTGCGGGGATGCGCACATCACTTTTGAGCCTCCACCGCTCATGCATCGGGAGACGGCGGCCATCCTCATCGAGCTGTACCGGCGCGCGGGCAGTTGGAAGGTAAGAGCAGTAGGTCAGGGATGGGATACGGGGCTGGCGGGGCTGGCCTCGGACTTCGGCATCATCGTGGATGACCCCGGACCGTCCGCGGGGCCGGTCTCGTCCGCAGCTGACCCCGCGCCGGTTCAACGCACGCCCTCTGTGCCACCACCTTCCTCCTGTGAACCGCGCGGCTCAGCGGCGCAAGTACCGGCCTTGCCGCCGATGTCGGTTCGCCCCCTCGTCCCGCTGGGCAAGGTCGCCCTCACCAAGGCCGGGCAGGCGACCATCGACATGCGCAAGGACGACCCGAGCTTGATCGTCACTGCCACCCTTGAGTGGAACGGCGGAAGTACGGCCCGAAGGCAGGCCGGCGCAGACCTCGACCTGTATGCCCTCTATGTCCCTGGAAATCTTGTCACTCCGGTCGGCAGGCGCCCGAGCAAGTCGGATCAGGTCGTTTACTACCGACAGCTCGGGTCGCTCGATGCACCGCCCTACATCGCTTTGGACGGTGACTCCCGGGTACCGGGTCGCGAAACGATCACCATCCGGCGCCCGGACCTCCAGGGTTACGTCCTTCTGTGCGCCTACAGCGCCGTGGAGAATGGGACCGGTTCGTTCAAGTCCTACGGAGCTCGGGTGGTCGTCACGGACGGGCGGGGATCCACGGTAACGGTGCCACTCTTCAACAATCGCAACTTGTCCTACTGGGTCGCCGTTTCCTTGATTGACTTCACCGTCCCCGGCGCTGCTCAGATCCGGCACGTGGAGAAGTACAGTGGCAATCATGTCGAGGCTCGTCCAACGCTGTACTCGAATGGAAACTTCCGAATGAGCACCGGAAAGGTGGAGTTCAAAACGACATAGCCGACGGCGTACGCCTCTCAGTGCGGCAGCACCTGTGGGTGGTTGTGGAGCCGATGGCGCTGGCCTCGCAGGGGTGTCCCCGCCCGTCGACCCTCGCCGGTTCTTCGGCGTGCGGCCGGCCGCGGGGCCAGAGCGGGGTGCAGGCAGGAGCGCAGGACTGGCGGACGGGGCCGCACCCGCCGCGCCCGACAGGATCAACGAGTGGCGGATCTCGGTCACGATGGCGCTGCTGGACGACCGGCCCGGCCGTCCGACGGATGCGGAGCTGCGGCAGCCGCTCAGGAAATGGGCCTTCGTCTTCCGGGCCCGGGGGAGCGGGAACTGTCTCCGGAGGTCGGAAACGTACTGCACTCGGTCGAGAAGGCGTCGCGTGCCTTACGTCGGCGGGTACCGCCGGGCTCAGCGAGAACGACCTGGCCCTTCCCGGTTCCGGCTGGGGACCCCTCTGCTCCACCGCACCCGCCACAGCGTCGCCAAGCAGTGGACCGACTCCGGGCAGAGCCACGACGACCGGGGCTTGAAGAACCGGCCCAGGGAGGACGTGCGCCGGGTGCCGGTCTCCCGGGGCTGACCTGCGCCGGTGGGCCAAGGCCCTGTCCGCGAATAGTCCACTGACCCTGACGTACGGCTGCTCACGGCGACTGTCGGCTGCACATGCAACAAGACCCCGTCCTCAGCATCTCTGCTGGTGGCGGGGTCTTCAGGCACTTCGTGCGAAGTGCCCCCGGCAGGATTCGAACCTGCGCACACGGCTCCGGAGGGCATGCGGGATCAGCGGCCCAGAAGTGCCCGACCTGCGGGAACCTCGCCGTTGTATCAGGTCGCGGCCCGAGCTCACTCGCCACTCACTCGTGGACGGCAGCACTGGGCCCCGCCACTGTCGGCGACTCGCGCTAATGTTCGATTATGGAGATCACGTGCACTGGCTCTCCCCGAGTCAGGGGTCGTCCCTCTACGCTGCCTCTCCGGGGTAGGAAGGTCAGGGGGCCTTGATTGGTGGACACGGACGGCAAGCCGCGTAAGCGGAACATCGAAGCCGTTGATGATCGAACTGTCACCACGATGATGGAGCAGTTGCAGGTCGGTTACGTCTCCACTGTTGCGGCCACGGCCGGTTGCTCCGTCGAGGTAGTGGGCAAGGACGTCTTCGGTGTCGATGTTCAGTTCATCCGGCCTGGACGTAACCACTTGGAGCAGGAGAGCCTGCTCTTTGCCCAGCTCAAGTGCACGACGCTGGTGGTTCCGGACCGCGACGAAAAGTCCTTCCGCTACAGGTTCTCGAAGCGTGAGTACTTTGAGGGCTTGTCTGTCGTGCGTTCGTATCCCAAGAAGATCCTCATCGTTATGACTGTGCCGCTTGTCCAGCGCGAGTGGACTGAGGTGCTGCGCGGTGGACTTCTTGTGAAGCGTGAATGCTACTGGACGCACCTGGCAGGGGCGACGTCGGAGCTGGTGAAGCCCACGATTGACATTCCGACGGAAAATGTCTTCGATGCTCAGGCTCTCGTCGACATCTTGGATAGGCAGGATAGGGGTGAGTCGCTTGCTGGGTGAGGCCGAAGACTTGACCATCCCAGTCGCTGTTGATCCAGGCAGACTGAGGGCGATCCTGGATGAGCTCGGCTGGCTCGTCGCAGGCGGGAGAACGGGAATATATGCCCGATACACCCCTCCGGTTGGAGGGGAATTCGACGGAATGTCAAGTGTGATCATTCCTCTGGATGCCGCCGCTCCCGACTATCAGCACTTGATGAGTCACGCATTGACGCAGCTTGCCCAAAGGCGTGACTTCTGGTCTCGCTCCCTATATCCGCGCCTCGCAGTATCCGCTTCGGATGAGTTTCGATTTCAGAAAGAATCCAAGGCTCCCAGTGGTCTAATCGCGTGGCGTCATGGGGAGCGTCTGGTCGAAAGCGCGCGTCGCACCTTCTTGGCCGGAGCGAAATACTACATCGGGCCAGGGCGTCATTTCGTTAATCGGCATGGTCGATTCGCTACCCGGTATCTGGATCAGATCCTGATGGGGCAGACCGCTGTCGGTAGCTACGTCATTACCGCCCTCGCCCCCTCGGACGCTTCGATTGAGCTGAAGCAGGCCTTTGACGGTGCGGCCCGACTCCCGGACGTAGGTGTCGCTCGTGTGCGCAGTGTGAACGAAGCCGTCGTGCATGCAGTGGGCGCAACGGTCGAGGCACTCGATCACTACCGATCGAGTGGCTCGCTCGCGGGGTTTGAGCAAGGCGTCATCGGTGGCGTTTCCTATGAGATGACGAATGCCATCCTTGGAATCACTTCGAATGCAGACGAAGCGCTTATTGCTGTTGAATGGGACCAGGGTCAAGCGAGGCCCGAGGGTGTCGAAAGTGAATTCTTCTTCAATGCCGAAGATGTGGCGCCCCTAGCGCAGGCGGCAGCGAAGCTGGCAGAAGATGAATCGTCCACACATTTTTCGGTCACGGGTAGGGTTCATCTCTTGGCCAAGAAGACTGCTGGAAGTCCTGGAGTCTTTGGCATTGATTCATTGCAGTCCCAAGGTCCGCGGAAAGTGCGTGTAAGGCTGGCTGATGACGAGGATTATCATGAAGCCGTGCGAGCGCACGAAGAGGACCTTGCGATTTTGGTGGCCGGGCGGCTAGAGAAGGAAGGAAACTTGAGCTGGCTATATGACGCGACAGTGGTGCGTACCCTCGGCTCGCTGGACGAGTTTCCAACGAGTCGCCGTTCCGCGCCCCAGGAAGGCATTCCAGGCCAGCTAGACATGTTCTGAGGCACAGGCCGGACACCCCGGACAGCGTGTCGGCTAGCTGTCCGGGCCCTTTCTGCTGGTCAGCGGCCTAACAGGACAGACGGACAGCTGGGACCCTCCGCTCCGGGTACCGGGCGTGCGAAGCTGGAGCGCGACCGGGGTTGAAGGAGGAGTGCGTGCCGAGCGCCAGCCCGCGTGGGACGTTTCAGGTGATCGCTCAAGCGCTTCGCGAGCGGATCGCCGCAGGGCTCTATGAGGGAGGCGTGCCCTCCGAGGCCGAGATCGGACAGGAGTTCGGCGTGGCCCGGACCACCGTGCGGCGGGCGTTGCGGGCCCTTGAAGAGGCCGGTGACGTGAAGGCTGTTGCGGGAGTGGGGCGTGCGGTGGCCGGCGGCGCTGATGTGGCGCCTTACGAGCGCATCATGAACGATCTGCTGGGGCAGATCCGTAGCGGCGTCCTTGCGGCCGGCGCCCAGCTGCCGAGCGAAGCGCAGTTGGCTGGGCAGTACGGGGTGGCTCGTGGCACCGTCCGTCGGGCGGTCCGGGAGCTGGAGACCGCAGGGCACGTCGAAGCCCGGCACGGCGTCGGGCGATTTGTCAGATCGCCGTCCTGAACTCCCGATACTCGGAGGCGTCAAGTATGCAGTTGGTCAGCTGGGCCTACGACCTTGCCGAGTCCCTGCTTGCTGATGACCTGCCACGGCGGTGGGCCCATTCGCGGCGGGTATACGAGCAAGCCCTGACCCTCGCTCCCGCCCTGGGGGCCGACGCCGAGCTGTTGGCCGCCGCTGCCATCGCGCACGATGTCGGGTATGCCGAGGTGGCGGTGGACACCGGGCAGCACATGATCGATGGAGCGCGATACCTGCGGGACGTGGTGGGAGCCGATCCGCGGCTGTGCAGCATCGTCGCCTTCCACACCTCCTCACCGTGGGAGGCCTCGGAGCTGGGGCTTGCGGACGCGCTCGCCGAGTTCGGCCCGGCCGACACAGACTTGGTGGACGCCATCACCTACTGCGACCTGACCAGCAGCCCTACCGGGGAACTAGTCGACCCCGCCCACCGACTCTCTGAGGTCCTGGAACGCTACGGGCCTGAGCACGTGGTCTTCCGTGCGGTCTCGGCGGCCCGCCCGGAGCTCCTGGAGCGCGTGGCCCGGGTACGGGAACGGCAGGCTGAGGCCGCGGCGGCGCGGATCAGCTGATCACCGGTACCGGCGCGTTGCGGAAGCCTTCCAGGAGGCGTCGGCGTGTGGTCGGGGAGACGTCGAGGGAGTCCAGCTCTGCTTGCGGGACCCATCGCACCGCCAGTGACTCGGAGCTCACCGTGATCTCGCCGCCGACTGGCCGCGCCCGGAAGCAGAGCGAGAACTCCTGACGAACCTCTCCGTCGGCAAAGGCGATGACGTGCCCCGGGTCCGTGAAGATGCCGACCAGGCCGACCACCTCCACCTCGATCCCGGTCTCCTCCAGGACTTCGCGGACGACCGTCCCGGCGATGTCCTCTCCGATCTCCTGGACGCCGCCAGGCATGCCCCAACGGCCGTTGTCGGAGCGGCGTTCGAGCAGAACTTCACCGGCATCGTTCACGACGAAGGCAGTCACCGCCGGCACGATGCTGTTCGCCTTGGGGGCGGCGGGGTCGTTGAAGTAGTCAGTGCGGCGACTCATGAGGGCCTCTCGATGGGTACGGCTTCTTCCCACACCTTCTCGAAGCTCTGCTGGTACGTCGAGACGAGCTCGGCTCCCGCGACTCGACGCAGGTGCAGTACGGGGGCCATAGGGGCGCTGACGCCGTAGACCTGGGTGTTCACCAGCCACTCGTCGTCCGACCGGTACAGCGAGTTGTGCAGGGTGGATCGGTGCATCCGGAATTCGATTCCAGGCACTGAGTAGAGCGGACGGTACAGCTTCATGACCTCCCGCACCTTGTAGGCCACGCCCTCCCCGATCTCCTCCTCCTTGCCGCGCCGCTGGATCTCCTGGCTGTCCGGGTCGCCCAGAAGGATGCGGGCTCTCACGCCGGACGCTGCCTTCAGGCGGAGCAACTGGGACCATCGCGGATTCTCGGCGAGGAACACGCCGGCGTGGACGAGCACGCCGATCTCGCGCTCCGCCCGGCCGAAGAGCTGCAGCCAGAGTTCCGGCGGGACGTACGAGCGGTGCGGGTAGACCTTGAGGACCTCGGCGTCGGCCGCGTCCTTCCGCTGGCCGTCAGGAAGGCCGTTCGGCCAGAGGTAGGCCTCATCTTCACGCAGGTAGGCAGCTATCGCGAGGCGGTGGCGGCGGTACGGCGAGCGCCCTTGGGTGATCCACCGTTCCACCGTCTTGGGGTCCACGCCCACATGCTCCGCCATGGCTTCGACCGTGACTCCGTGGGTCAGCATCGCCGACCGTAAGCGCTCGTTCGCCATCCCACCCCCAGGGACGTCCAGGGACGTAATCGATCCTCCGAACGCTATCGAGGACGTCCCAAGTCGTCCAGGGACAGGGTGACTTCGTCCCGCCCGGCGGCGGCAATCTGGTGGCACGCCGAAGGGCGGTCCGAAGCAGCGAAGGACTTGACAGCCGCGATCGGACACATCATCGTGAGATACATGTTCAACCATGTATCTCATGCTTGACCGGGCGACTCCATGTGCCCTGACCTGCACTGCCCGTCGCCCCGAGGGCCCGAGAGGGCTCGAAGGAAGCGCCGGCTCCTTGACAACTGCATGGGGATCACGCCGCCTCTCCTCGGCCAAGTAGGCGGCCACGCGGGTCTTCCGCGTGAGGTACAGCGCCATCCCAACCCTTCCGCGGCCTCGGCGGCCGCGGCCGGTTGCCTCCCTCGTCCGTCCCGTACGGGTGGGGTGCGGGGAGCCGGAGCTCCAGCAGCACACCAATGGCACGGCGGCGGGACTCCCCAGCAAGGTCGCCCGCCGCCGTCGCCCCTCCCTGCCCCTCCGATCCAGGAGTGCACCCATGCGTACCCGTACCCGTACGTACATCGGCGGCCAGGAGGCCGTCAGCGCCGACGACTTCGTGGAACTGGCCCTCGGCACGCCGATCGAGCTGTGGCTCGGCGTGGAGGGCGAGAGCGAGGAGGAGCGCGCGGCCCGGCTCGACGCCGCCCGCGACATCCTCGCCGAGAACCCGAACCTTCCCGACGAGGTGAGCCGGGTCGCCGCCGAGGTGATCGAGGCCTACGCGCCCGAGCTGTTCAACGTCGTTCCCCTTCATCGCGTCCCCACGGCCCGCCCGCGTACCCGGTCCGGCAAGGGGGCGGCGGCATGAGCCACCTGACCCCTGAGCCGGAGGACCTGCTCGACCACACCGGCCAGCGTCGACCGACGCGCGGCATGGAGCTGTCGGCACGCGACTTGCGGTTGG
This sequence comes from Streptomyces antimicrobicus, assembly GCF_020532625.1. Lineage (GTDB taxonomy): Bacteria > Actinomycetota > Actinomycetes > Streptomycetales > Streptomycetaceae > Streptomyces > Streptomyces antimicrobicus. The sequence goes on from NZ_JAJAUY010000001.1 coordinate 13,820, forward strand.
CTCTGGCCTTCCACGAGACCGGGCACGCGGTACTGGGCATGGCGTACGGAATGCGCGTCGAGCGGGTGGACCTCTTCACCTGGCAGGACTCGCCGAGTGAGGGCCTCTTCGCGACCGGAGCGACGACGTGGGACGCCCACGGCATCCGGCCGTGGCGGTTCGCCGCCCAGTGCGCCGCCGGTGAGGCCGCGCAAGGACGTTTCCTGCGGGAGCGGGGACTGTGGACCGCGGTGAACGCCGCCGCGTGCGAGTCCGTACACGACCGCGAGCTCGCCATCGACGTGCTCGCTGAGGCCGGTCTGCTGCTCGGACGGAGCCACGCGCCCGCGGGCGGAAAGTCGTGGGCCACCATTCAGGCGGTCGCACGGCGATCGGTCGCCCTGCTGTGGCCGCGCATCCACCGCGTCGCCTTCGCCCTGGAGCAGCACAACACCCTGACCGGCGACGAAGTCGCGCGGCTCGCGGGACTGATCAATCCCGCGCCTGAAGGGGGCGCGTGATGACCGCCCTGGCAGCGAAGGAGCGCACGGCGGTACCGCCGTTGACCCGCCCGGAGCTGGGCCTCGCCGGAACGGGCGCCCTGGCCGCGGCCGGCGTGGGGGCCCTGGGGCTGATCTCCTCGTTCGACGCGGTCTCGGCCGCGGCCGGGCGGTGGGGGTTCGGTGATCCGTGGATGCTGCCGGTAGGTATCGATACCGCGATCCCGGTGTTCACCGTGGCCAACCTGCTGCTCATCCGGATGGACATGGCGTTGGTGTGGGTCAGGTTCGTTCCCTGGGCGCTCACCCTGGTCACATGCGGGCTGAACATCGCCGCCGGTCAGGGGCTGTGGGCCAAGGTCGCCCACGGCACAATGCCGCTGCTGTGGGTGGTCTTCTCCGAGATCGGCGCTCACGTCTACGCCGTCCGCATCGGCGCGGTGACCGGCCGCCGCATGGACAAGATCCGCGCTTCACGCTGGCTCCTCGCCTTCCCCTCCACCTTCTCGCTCTGGCGGCGGATGACCCTGTGGGAGATCACCTCGTACGCCGATGCGCTGGAGCGGGAGAAGGAGCGCCAGCTCGCCCGCGCCGAACTGCGTGAGCAGTACGGGTGGCGGTGGCGGTCGAAGACCCCGCGCCGCGAACGGGTCCTGCTCCGCCTCGGCGAACTGGCTATGGGTGGTCCGGAAGAACCCCGGGTCACGCCTGAGGCGGCGGCCGAGCCCGAGACCCCCGGCGTGTTGGAGAGCAGCAGCGCACTGCCCGAGGAGCCCCGTCCGCTGCCCAAGCGGCCGGTCCGCGGCCGGACGAAGGCGCGGGCCAGGAAGCCGTTGCGCACCGCCGAGGAGCTGCTCGCCGAGGCCCGGGAGGCCACGGCGGCGTGGCCGGACAGCGCGATCAACGCCGAGGCCCTCCGTACGCACCTGCGGTGCTCGGCCGCCAGCTCCCGGGTGCTGCGGGATCAGCTGCTCGCGGACCGTGCCGAGGCGCGCGTCCTTGCTCCGCTCGAAGCCGACACCGCAAAGACGACCGCCGCGGCGGCCGAGGAGGTCGCCGCATGAACGCCGTCATCGCTGCTCTGTCCGCCGCAGTACCTGTCGTGGCCGGATGGTCCGGGCACGTGCTTTGGCTGCGCCGCCGGTTGGACACCGCCCGCCGCGACCCGCTCACCGGTCTGCACACCCGTGACGGCTTCACCCGCCGAGCCGATGCCCTGCTGCGGGACAAGCGAGCCGTCGTCCTTCTCGCCGACGTGGACGACTTCAAGCAGATCAACGATCGGCACGGCCACGCCGCCGGAGACGCCCTCCTCAAGGCAACCGCGGACCGCCTCGCTCACTACGTCGGTCCGGCCGGGGCCGCCGGACGCCTCGGTGGGGACGAGTTCGCTGCCGTTGTCATCGACGCCCACGGCACGGCCGAGGATCTCTTTGCCGCCCTGCACGCCGTACTGGCCCGGCCCGCCGGCTCCGATCAGCCCGACATCCGTACGACGGTCTCGCTCGGCTGGGCCAGGGTCGCCGACTTCCCCGGCGAGAGCCTCTCCCAGCTGCTCGGGCGGGCGGACGAAGCCATGTACGCGGCCAAGCAGGGCCGCGCCGGCATCAAGCGCGCCGGCCTCGGCCGCCTCTTCGCCACCGTGACCGGGCGCCGCGCCGGCCGCCGCGGCGCCCGCACCGACGCCCCCACGGTCGGGGCAGTGGCCTGATGGGCACCGGCCCGATCTTTCGCTGCTTCGACCCGACCGGGACGACGTACGGGATACCGACCTACCCGTGGCGCTACGCCCCCGACGGCCTCGCGACCCGCCGTCAGCTCCGCGCCCTCGGTCTGCGGCCCGGCGGACAGCCCGTCGCCGCGCAGCTGCTCCGCCCGCGCTACCGGCGCGAGCCGCTGGTGGCCTACCTCTACCGGATCGACCGGGCCAAGCCCGTCCGGCCGATGACCTCCCGCAAGTGGGGCGCACTCGCCCTGGCGATGCTCGCCCGCCGCACCTGCCCGCAGTGCCGCACCGACGCCGGATACGTCATCCCGGCCTCGCTCGGCATGTGCGTGCGCTGTGCCTACCCGGCCGAGCGACACTCTGCCGCCTGAACTCCCCTTGTCCACCGCACCGGTCGGGCCCGGCCGCTCACCTCTCACAGCGTCGGCCGGGCCCGCCCATTCCCTTCGCAACGGAAGGAAGCATCAGTGAATCACCCCGACGAGGAGAACGAACTGCTCTCCCGACTCGAAGCCGACATGGGCTCCCACAGCGGCGCCGACGCCGGCGCCGACGTGGTCGACCTCGGCAAGGCCCGGTCCGCCCGGACCGAGTCGCCCGACTCGGCCGCCCGTCCCCGCCCCGACTCGTCGGACACAGGTGGTGTCGACGAGTCGGGCCAGACAACGGCCCGTCCGTTGGTCGACGGCCCGGACGTCGCCGGGCCCGGCTACCTCGGCCGACTCGCCGGGGCCAAGCGCCGGGCGATCGTCCCCGCCTGGTTGCGGTCGAAGGCCGAGCTGAAGGCGGCTGCCAGCTGGGTGGCCCGGCACTACGCGCACCTGGCCGGGTACCACGCGCTCCGCTCCCCGGTCTACGTCGGCCGCCTCGCCCTCCAGGCGCCCCGCGGGGCAGCCCGGTTCGTGGGCGGGAGCCTGCGGTGGATCGCCGACCGGGAGGGCGAGCCGGTCCGGCTGGCCGCCGTACGCCGCGAGGACGTCGGCGACTACCTGAAGCTGTCCCGCCAGCGGGACGGGCGCGTACGGCTGCGCACGCTCGTCGTCGCGCTCGCCACGCTGGTGGGCACGATCACGGCGCTCGCGCTCTACGTCCTTGCCCCCGGCTGGTTCCAGGCCGTCTCCCTCGGCGCCCTGGTCCTCGCGCTCGGCGCGGCCGGTGGCCACGCGGACGCCCCGGTCGTCCACCGCGCGGTGGAGGTCACCAAGGCGCCCAAGCTCACATCGGACATCGTTCTTCGCGCGCTCGGGGCGCTGGGCATCGCGCCGATCAGCCAGGCACAGGCCAAGGGGAGGGACGGCTTCACCTTCACGGCCCCCATCACCCGCGACGGGCCCGGCTGGCGCGCCGAAGGCGACCTGCCCTACGGCGTCACGGTCACGGACGTGATCGAGCGCCGCGACAAGCTCGCCTCGGGTCTTCGCCGGCCGCTCGGATGCGTCTGGCCGGAGGCCGTGCCCGACGAGCACACCGGCCACCTGGTGCTGTGGGTGGGGGACCAGGACATGACCAAGGCCAAGAAGCCCAAGTGGCCGTTGCTGGTCAGCGGCGTGGTGGACCTGTTCCAACCCGTGGCCTACGGCACTGACCAGCGCGGCCGTTGGGTGGAGGTCACCCTCATGTACATCGCCGGGGTGATCGGTGCGATCCCGCGCATGGGCAAGACCTTCCTGCTCCGTCTCCTGCTGCTGATCGCCGCGCTCGACCCCCGGGCCGAGCTGCACACGTACGACATGAAGGGCACCGGCGACCTGGACCCCGTCGGCAACGCGGTCTCCCACCGGCACGCCGCCGGCGACGATGACGACTCCATCGCCTACACCCTGGCCGACTTCCGCGAACTGCGGGAGGAACTGCGGCGCCGGGTGAAGGTGATCCGCTCCCTGCCGCGCGACATCTGCCCGGAAAACAAGGTGACCAGTCTCCTGGCGGACAAGCGCTCCCTCGGCCTTCACCCGATCGTCATCGGGGTGGACGAGTGCCAGGTCCTCTTCGAGCACCCCGAGCACGGCAAGGAGTTCGAGGAGATCGCCACCGACCTCGTCAAGCGCGGCCCGGCCACCGGGATCGTGTTGCTGCTGGCCACCCAGCGGCCGGACGCCAAGTCCCTGCCCACCGGGATCTCGGCGAACGCCTCGGCACGCTGGTGCCTGAAGGTGATGGGCCAGACCGAGAACGACATGGTGCTCGGCACGTCCTCGTACAAACGCGGGGTGCGGGCGACGATGTTCGCCTGGGGCGACAAGGGCATCCATTACTTCATGGGCGAGGGGGCCGACGCCCGGATCGTCGCCTCCACCTACGTCGACGCCCCTGGCGCCGAGACCGTCGCCGTCCGCGCCCGCCAGGTCCGTCAGAAGGCCGGTCTGCTCACCGGGCACGCCCTCGGCGAGGCGCCGGAGCAGGTGACCGGCCCCACGTACGACCTCCTCGCCGACATCGTCGCCGTCGTCCCGGCTGCCGAGCCCAAGGTGTGGTCCGAGACCGTGGCCGCCCGGCTCGCGGAACTGCGGCCCGAGGTCTACGACGGATGGGACCCCGAAGCCCTCGCGGCCGCGCTCAAGCCGCACGGCATCTCCACCCTCCAGGTCGGCCGCCGCATCGACGGCAAGGTCGTCAACCGCCGCGGAATCGACCGCTCCCACATCACGACGACGATTGCGGAGCGTGATGGAAGGCGGGACGCGGGCTGACCGGCCGGGCCGCTAGCGCTAGCGGCAGGCCCCGCTAACGTTAGCGGCTCCGCTAGCGCCACGTACCCGATCTGAGCTGGCCGCTAGCGGATAGCGGCCCACCTGCGGAAATCCCTGAATCCAGCCTGGGAGGGCCCCCATGACCCCTGCCCTGCTCGCTCTCGCATGCCTGCTGGCAGTCACGTTCGGTTACATCGGGCTGTGTGCGGTCTCGCCCTTCGGTGACTGCCGCAAGTGCCGCGGCTTCGGCTTCGCCCTCACCCATGACCGCAAGGGCCGCCCCAAGCGCGGCAAGCACTGCCGTCGTTGCGATGGGCACGGCAAGCGCATCCGTGTCGGCCGCTGGCTCTACAACCGCGCCGTCCGCATTCACCGCGCCGGCACCCGCTGACCGGCTCGCGCCTTCACGCCACGAAGGGACTCGCTCCGATGATCTTCAGCATTTCTGCCGTCCTTCTCTTCGGGACCGCGTCGTACTTCGCCGTCCGGACCAAGTCCGCCAGCGGCGGCGCCGCACTCGTGCTGTTCCTCTTCGGGTTCTTCGCCGCCGGCACCGGCGCCTACGACCCCATCACCAACGTCGTGAGGTCCACTGCCGAGGCCCTGTCCGCCCTCGCCAACTAGGAGTCCACCGTGAACGACCACGTGCTCGACGACACGCCCCAGGGTGTCCATCACCCGGTCCCACTCACCCTGCCCGCGCCGCCGCTGGTAGCGCACCAGCCGCACGCCTTACCGGAGGTCCAGACCGTCCAGCTCCCCGACGGCCGCCTCATCACCGGCTACGCCCTCACGCCCGCCAAGCCCCCGGAGCCGCATCGCGAGCGAATCGGCGTCAACCCGGCCGCCATGAACATCGCCCTCGCCGGCCTCGGCTTCGCCGCCGCCTGCGGCGGACTGTTCCTGCTGACCATGTTCATCACCGCGCTCGCCGCCCTGGTCCAGCAGCTGGTCCTCCTCGCCGCCGTCATCTTCGGCGGCTTCATCGCTGTCCAGGGCCTCGGCACGCGCCCCGAGCGCGGGCACGCCAGGACGACGGTCAACATCCGCCGCGCCGTGATCAAGCGCAACCACTTCCACCACTGACCCGGAGACGCCCATGACCCGCAACACCACCCCGCCGTGGTTCGAGAGCCTGACCGACAGCGTCCACGCCCTCGGCGCCGCCGCTCGGGAGGCCCAGCACGCCCACCATGCCGCCCGCATCTCCCTCGCCCACTACGACCTCGACCGCCTGCGCGCCGTCGACGGCGAACTCATGGTTCCTGGCCGGCCGAGCGGTATGCCGTTCCGCCCCCACGACCACGCCCTCTTCACCATCGGCGACGCCCACCGCAGGCAGGCCAACACCCTGTACCGCCTCTTCTGCCAGACAGCGGACGGCTACGCCTACGGCACCACCTGGGCCATCCGCCAGGTCCTCGACGGGCGCCAGCCCCCGGTCGTGGAACTGCGCCGGAGCGAGCAGGGCTTCTACGTCCTCCCGAGCGAAGCCCACCCCAGCACCGAGGCCTTCGAAGCCCTCGGCCGCTGGGCCGGCAAGGCGGAGTTCGACCGAGCACTCACCGAGCTGCAGCGCCGCGAGGCCGCGGCCGAGTACGCGGAGGGCCTCGACGCGTACGAGTACCTGACCGACCACGAGGCCTCGGCGATGCACGATGCCGCTCGCATCGCCGAGGGCAGGCCCGACGCGGCCTACGCCTACGGCGAGCACGCGGAGCGAGCCCTGCGCTTCGCCCTCCTCGGCGCGCGTAGCACCAGCACCAGCACCACAAGCCGGTAGATACACCGCGGCGGCGGGACTCCCCAGCAAGGTCGCCCGCCGCCGCGGTCCTCCCCGCCCACCCGAAGGCAGACAGGAGACCTCAAGCATGCCCCACCTCATGCCCGTTGCACACCATGGCGTCAACCAGCCCCCGCGCCGCCGCGCTGGCACCCTGCTCCGGCAGGTCGCCGCATGACCGCCTACGCCGGTCCCCTCCGCATCGCGCTGGACCTTGCCGCACGCGGCGTGCCCGTGCTCCCACTCAGCCCGGACAAGCGGCCCGTGGCCAACTGCCCCGCCTGCCGGGAGAACGTCTGCGGCGGGCGGCCGGTCATGAAGACGCCCGGTCCCTGCCGGTGCCTCCGGCCCTGCCACGGCTGGGCCGCCTCGACCGCCGATTCCGGCGTCCTCACCTCGGGCGCCTGGGCGGCGGCGTGGCGGCAAGCGGGAGCCGTCGGCTACCACCCGGGTGCGGGCGGACTGACCGTGGTGGACCTGGACAGTCCGGAGGCCGTCGCCTGGGCCCGCAGCGCGCTGCCCGCCACGCGGACGGTGTCCAGCACCCGCGGACAACACTGGATCTACCTCGGCGCCATGACCTCTCACAACGGAGTGCGGCCCGGCGTGGACGTGAAGTCCTCCATGGCCTACGCGCGCTGGCTCGGGCCCGGCACCGGCACCATGACGCATCTGCCCGAGGCCGTCCGCGCGCTGGTCGCGAAGCAAGAGACCACCCCCGCCCGGGGGCGGGTGGTCTCTTCCGTTCCCGGACCTGCCACCTGGACTCGGGACGTGGCCACCGGCTGCCGCCACACCGATGCCTTCAACCGCGAGGGACTGGCCCGAGGGCTCGCCTTGATCGCTGCCAAGCGTGAGTCCGGAGCAGGAGGCCAGACCTTCGGCGTAGCCCGGTTCCTGGCCGCCCGGCACACCGGATGCCCCGGCCCCTGCGGCCTCCAACAGGTACGGGAACAGCTCGTGGCCGCCGCCGTCGCCGTGGGCGTCCCCGAGTCCTACGCGGAACGCGCCGTCACCCGCGGCTTTGACGAGGCGCGGGTGCTTGAGCGGAGGGCGGCCGGGTGAGCGCCAACCCGATCCCGCCGCTGCACCTCTACTCCGTTCCCCGGGAGCCGCCCGGTGAGGCGGGGCCGGTCCCGCCGAAGCGGGAGCGGCCTCGTACGGCCTGGACCGCCGATCAGCTCATGGCGGCCGAGTTCCCCGAGCCCAAGTGGGCCGTCCCCGGGATCCTGGCCGAGGGGGTCAGTCTCCTCGCCGGGCCGCCCAAGGTCGGCAAGTCCTGGCTGTCTCTCGGCCTCGGCCTCTCCGTCGCCGCCGGCGGCCACGCCTTCGACACCGTGCCCGTCCAGGGCGGGCCCGTGCTCTACCTCGCCCTGGAGGACACCCCGCGGCGGCTTCAGAGCCGGATGGGGAAGATCCTCGGCGGCCGGGCCGCACCTGCCGGGCTCACGCTCGTGACCGAGTGCCCGCCCTTCCCCCAGGGCGGGACCGAGGCCGTCGCCCAGTGGCTGGAGCGGCACCCCGACGCCCGGATGGTCGTCATCGACGTCTTCGCCAAGATGCGCGGGCACGCGCCGCCCGGAGTCTCCGCGTACGACGCCGACTACGTGGCCGTGGGCTACGCCAAACGCCTCGCCGACCACTTCGGCATCGCCGTGGTCCTCGTCCACCACGTCCGCAAGGCGGGCTCCGAGGACTTCCTCACCGAGGTCTCGGGGACCAACGGCATCGCCGGAGCGGCGGACGCCACGCTCGTCCTCAAGCGCGCCCGCGGCCAGGCCGACGGCATCCTCCACGTCACCGGCCGCGACGTGAACGAAGCCGAGTACGCCCTCCAGTTCCAGGAAGCCTCGGGCACGTGGAAGCTCCTGGAAGGCCCGGCCTCGGACCACACCATCGGCGACACCCGGGCGGCGATCCTCCGCTATGTCCGCGCCCACCCCGGCGCCCGCCCCAAGGACATCGCAGAGGCCCTCCCTGGCACCGACGCCGACACCGTCCGCCGGACCTGCTCGCGCATGGCCGCCGACGGCCAGCTCACCAAGGACGCCAGCGGCCGGTACTACCCGGACACCGAAACCCGGACAGCTCCCATGCGGCAGGTGTCCCAGCTGTCCGAGTGTCCGGTTATCCCACCTGACCAGCGAAAAGGACCCGGACAGTCAGAACTGGAGCTGTCCGGGCTGTCCGGTCCGACCGGAGATGAAGGGACGTATACGTGAGTGGGCGTGCCGCGGACGACAAGCTGACCATTGCCGAGGTTCTCGCCGACCTGAAGGTGGCCCCCTCCACCTTCCACCGGTGGCGCCAGCTCGGAAAGGGACCCCGTTCGATCAAGCTCCCGAACGGCGACGTGCGAATCCGCCGCTCAGAGTACGAGCGGTGGCTCGCCGCGCGGGAGGATGCTGCGTGACCCACCGCAGTACCAGCGGTGACCCGGGCGTCCGCGAAAGCGGGCGCCCGGATTCCCCTGTGACCGAAGAGCTTTCGACAGATGTGCGGATCTGGAACATCTCCCCCGTGAGGAGCAAGTCGGCCCCGTTCCAGCTGAGGTGGAAAGTAGCCGGGCGCGTGAAGACGGCCAGTTTCGCCACACACGCCCTGGCGGACAGCCGCCGTTCGCAACTTCGTCAGGCAATGAGCCGCGGTGAGTCATTCGGCGTGGATTCCGGACTCCCGGTTTCGGAACTCAGAGATCAGACACCTAAGGAAACGAACAAGGACGATCCGAACTGGTGGACCTTTTCCCGTGAATATCTGGCCGCTCGCTGGCGGACTGCGGCGGCCAAAACACGGGAGGGCCTCGCGGACAGCCTCGCCACCGTGGCCATAGCCATGGGGGGGGAGGGCAACAGGGCCCCGAACCCTGAGGAGATACGCCTCGCGGTCCGATGGGCCGTCGTACCGAGCCACGCGAACGAGGATCCGCCGGAGGAGCTGAGGGCCGCGGCACGCTGGCTGGCGGAGAAGTCCTTGCCGCTGTCCGCGCTTCGCGAATCCCAGGTAGCCCGTGACGTCCACTACCAGCTGGCCTTCAAGCTGGACGGGACCCCGGCCGCGGCCGAGACCTACAAGCGGCGCCGCAGGGGATTCAACACGGCTATGGACTACGCCGTTCAAGAGGGATACCTCGATAGGAACCCCCTCGTGGGTCTGAAACGACCGGGCACGGGCGGCATCACCGGAATCGTGGACCCGCGCGTCCTGGTGAACGAATTGCAGGGTCGCCAACTGCTCACCGCCGTTTCCTATGTCGGCTCGGTCCACCGGAACAGAGGGCGTCGGCTCGTCGGATTCTTCGGGTGCATGCTCTACGCCGCGACGCGGCCGGCGGAAGCGGTCGGGCTCACCCTCGACCAGTGCCATCTACCTGATACGGGCTGGGGAACGCTGACCTTGAAAGAGACGCGCCCGGTCGCCGGAAAGAAATGGACGGATTCCGGAGAGCGCCACGACCGGCGCGGGCTCAAGTCGCGCGAGCCGGACAAGGACCGACCCGTGCCCATCCCGCCGGTCCTGGTGGCTCTGCTGCGCGAGCACCTCACCGAGTTCGGTACGGCTCCGGACGGGCGTCTCTTCGGCAACGAGCGGGGTGGGCTCTTGGGGAGCTCCAGCTACTGGCGCGTGTGGAAGGAGGCCCGGGCGCTGGCGCTCCCGCCGGACAAGGTCGCTTCGCCCCTGGCCCGCCGGCCGTACGACCTCCGGGCCACGTGCATCACCAACTGGCTCCGCGCCGGCCTGCCAGTGGCGAAGGTCGCCCGCCGCGCCGGGAACTCACCGGAGGTCATTCACCGCGACTACGCCGGCTGCCTGGACGACAGCGAGGAGGACAACAACAGGAAGATCGAAGAAGCGATGGGATGGGGGAGCGGCGGCGTCTGAAGCGCGGCTCCGTCCTCGTCCTGGGCCTCGCCGCTCGCCGCGTGGCCCACGCGCCCTTCACGCGCGGCCAGTGGGAGCCAACGAGAAAGCCCCGGACTCAGTGGGACTGAGTCCGGGGCTTCTCTTTTGGCACTCGTGCTGGTCAGCAGATGATTCCACTGATCAACACCAAGTGCCCCCGGCAGGATTCGAACCTGCGCACACGGCTCCGGAGGCCGTTGCTCTATCCCCTGAGCTACGGGGGCGGGGGTCGCGCTCTCGCGGCGACGGGTAGAACACTACCAGCTTCCGCGGGGTGATCAGGAACGGGTTTCCCCGGTGGGGCCGGGTGGGTCGCCCGGAGGGGGTGGAAGTGGCAAAAACCCGGACGCGGGGGCCGGGCTCCACCTACTGTTGAGTTGTGTCAGGCGCCTCAGGTCGGGTCCTCGTCGTCGACGACAACAAGGTCATCCGGCAGCTGATCAAGGTCAATCTCGAACTGGAGGGTTTCGAGGTCGTGACCGCGGCTGATGGTGCCGAGTGTCTGGACGTCGTGCACCGGGTCCGTCCCGACGTCGTCACCCTGGACGTGGTCATGCCGCGGCTCGACGGGTTCGGGACCGCCACGCGGCTGCGCGCCGATCCGCGGACGCGGCATCTGCCGCTCGTGATCGTGAGCGCCTGTACGCAGCACGAGGTGGAGACCGGGATCGCGGCCGGGGTGGAGGCGTTCCTCGCCAAGCCCTTCGAGCCGGCCGAGCTCGTGCGGCTCGTGCGGCGGCTCACCGAGCGCAAGGGTGTTCACATGGCGAAACCGGTTCGCGTTCGGGGGGACCTTCTCCCCTAGGCTGGTCCCCGTGACCCCCGCCGACCTCTCCCGTACCGTCGCGCACGCCGTGCGCTGCGCGGTCGAGGACGGAGAGCTGGCCGCGCGCGTCGAGGTTCCGGAGCGGGTGGTCGTCGAGCGGACCCGGCCCGGGGGAGTGGGGGACTACGCCTCCAACATCGCCCTGCGCATCGCCGGGCAGGCCGGACGCCCGCCCCGGGAGGTCGCCGAGCTGCTGCGCAGCCGGCTGACCGGCGCCGACCCCCACCTCAGGGCCTGCCCCGGCTCCGCTGCCCGCCCCACCGTCGGCCCCGGCCCCGGCCCCGGCCCCGGCCCCGGCAGCGGCATCGGCAGGGTCGACGTCACCGGGCCCGGGTTCCTGAGTTTCAGCCTCACCGGCGAGGCGTGGGCCGAGGTGCGGGCGCGTGTGATCGCCCAGCGGGAGTTCTACGGGTACGTCGGCCATGGCGCCCCGCCCGTCCACGCCGCCGACTCCGCCCAGCCCGCCTCCGCCGCCCCGCCCGCCTGGACGACCGACCCCAGCCCCCGCCCCCGCGTGGTCCGCGAGGCCGTGGCCCGGATCCTGCGCAGTCAAGGCCGCGCCGACGCGCCCGCCCCCGACCACGCCCCCGACCACGGCCCCCACCCCGCCGCCCCCGCCCCCGCCGCCCTCCGCGTCGCCCCCGTGCCGCGGGCCGAGGCAGACGTCGTGGCGCGGTTCGGGGCGGATGCCGCCGCCTGGGCCATGCTCGCCGTCCCGCCGCACGAGGTGCCCGTCTTCGCGTCCCCCCGGCTGCTGCGCCAGGACGAAAGCAACGAGTTCTTCCGGGTGCGGTACGCCTACGCGCGCAGCCGGGCCCTCGTGCGCAACGCCTCCGTCATCGGGTTCGGCCCCGACCCCCGGCCCGCCCCCGCCCCCGCCCCTGCCCCTGCCCCCGCCGCAGAGCCTGACCCCTGCGCCCCGGCCGCCTCCGCCCCCGCCCCCGAGGCCCCCCTCCTGCGCGCCCTCGCCGACCACCCCCTGGTCCTCGACGCCGCCGCCCACCACCGGGCGCCCGAGCGGCTGGTGCGCCAGCTCGTCGTGGTCGCCGACGCGCTGCTCGACTTCCAGCACCACGTGCTCCCGCTCGGCGACGAGAAACCCTCGGCCGCCCACCGCTCCCGGCTGGCCCTTGCCGAAGCCGCCGGGGCGGTGCTGGCCGGCGGCCTGGCCCTGCTCGGTATCGGCGCTCCCGAGTACCTCTGAATCGCGTAAGAGAGATCTGTCATGAGTCGTTCCGCACACCCCGCCGGCCCCCGCCACGCAGCCGACCTGCCCGAGGGCCACTACTCGCCGCCGCCGGCCGACCTCAACCTCCTGGACGAGAAGGTCTGGTCGAGGACCGTACGCCGCGGGGACGACGGCGTCGTACGCGTCGGCGGGATGGAAGTGACGCGGCTGGCCGAGGAGTTCGGGACGCCGGCCTACTTCCTCGACGAGGAGGACTTCCGGGCCCGCTGCCGCGCCTGGGCGCACGCCTTCGGGCCGGACGCGGACGTCTTCTACGCCGGCAAGGCGTTCCTGTCCAAGGCGATCGTGCGCTGGCTGCGCGACGAGGGCCTCAACCTCGACGTCTGCTCCGGCGGGGAGCTGGCCACCGCGCTCGCCGCCGAGATGCCGGCCGGGCGCATCGCCTTCCACGGCAACAACAAGTCCCTCGCCGAGATCCGCCGGGCCGTCGAGGCCGGCGTCGGCCGGATCGTGCTCGACTCCTACGAGGAGATCGCCCGGGTCGCGCACGTCGCCGCCGAGCTCGGCGTACGGCAGCGGGTGCAGATCCGGGTGACCGTCGGCGTCGAGGCGCACACGCACGAGTTCATCGCGACCGCGCACGAGGACCAGAAGTTCGGCATCGCGGTCGCCGACGGGGCCGCCGCCGAGGCCGTCCGCCGGGCGCTCGGCCACGACAGCCTGGAGCTCATCGGCATCCACTCGCACATCGGCTCGCAGATCTTCGACATGGCCGGCTTCGAGGTCTCCGCCAAGCGCGTGGTGCGGCTGCTGGCCGCCGTCCGCGACGAGCACGGGGTCGAGCTGCCCGAGATCGACCTCGGCGGCGGCCTGGGCATCGCGTACACCTCCGACGACGACCCGCGCGAGCCGCACGAGATCGCCAAGGCGCTCACCGAGATCGTCGCCCGCGAGTGCGAGAGCGCGGGCCTGGCCACGCCCCGGATCTCCGTGGAGCCGGGCCGGGCCATCGTCGGCCCGACCGCCTTCACCCTCTACGAGGTCGGCACGGTCAAGCCGCTGGCGGGCCTGCGGACGTACGTCAGCGTGGACGGCGGCATGAGCGACAACATCCGTACCGCCCTCTACGACGCCGAGTACTCGGTCGCGCTCGTCTCGCGCACCTCGACCGCCGAGCCGATGCTCAGCCGGGTCGTCGGCAAGCACTGCGAGAGCGGCGACATCGTCGTGCGCGACGCCTTCCTGCCGGCCGACCTGGCCCCCGGCGACCTGATCGCCGTCCCCGCCACGGGCGCGTACTGCCGCTCCATGGCCAGCAATTACAACCACGCCCTGCGTCCGCCGGTCGTCGCCGTGCGCGACGGTGCGGCGCGGGTGATCGTCCGGCGCGAGACGGAGGAAGATCTCCTGCGACTCGACCTCGGATGATGAAATAGACGTCTCAATCCATGGACGAAGGATGGAAAGTCCGGTCCATTGCGTGAGACTGGTGCACACACTGGTTCACACCGGCCGCAATTCGGCGGACCGGGCTGACTCGGATGATCGAAAGGCGTAGGTCGAATGATGCGTACGCGTCCGCTGAAGGTGGCGCTGCTGGGCTGTGGTGTGGTCGGCTCAGAGGTGGCGCGCATCATGACGACGCACGCCGACGACCTCACGGCCCGCATCGGCGCGCCCGTCGAGCTCGCCGGTGTCGCCGTGCGCCGCCCCTCGAAGGTCCGCGCGGGCATCGACCCGGCGCTGATCACCACCGACGCCACCGCGCTGCTCAAACGCGGCGACATCGACGTCGCGATCGAGGTCATCGGCGGCATCGAGCCCGCCCGCACCCTGATCACCACCGCCTTCGAGCAGGGCATCTCGGTGGTCTCGGCCAACAAGGCGCTGCTCGCCCAGGACGGCGCCGCGCTGCACGCCGCCGCCGAGAGCGCCGGGCTGGACCTCTACTACGAGGCGGCCGTCGCCGGCGCCATCCCGCTGATCCGCCCGCTGCGCGAGTCCCTCGCCGGCGACAAGATCAACCGCGTGATGGGCATCGTCAACGGCACGACCAACTTCATCCTCGACAAGATGGACTCCACCGGCGCCGGCTACCAGGAGGCCCTCGACGAGGCCACCGCCCTGGGCTACGCCGAGGCCGACCCGACCGCCGACGTCGAGGGCTACGACGCCGCCGCCAAGGCCGCGATCCTGGCCGGCATCGCCTTCCACACCCGGGTCCGGCTGGACGACGTCCACCGCGAGGGGATGACCGAGGTCAGCGCCGCCGACTTCGCCTCCGCCAAGCGCATGGGCTGCACCATCAAGCTGCTGGCGATCTGCGAGCGGGCCGCGGACGGCGGGTCGGTCACGGCCCGCGTCCACCCGGCCATGATCCCGCTGACCCACCCGCTGGCCTCCGTCCGCGAGGCCTACAACGCGGTCTTCGTCGAGGCGGAGGCCGCCGGGCGGCTCATGTTCTACGGGCCGGGCGCGGGCGGTTCGCCGACCGCCTCCGCCGTGCTCGGCGACCTCGTCGCCGTCTGCCGCAACAAGCTCGACCGGGCAACGGGGCCCGGCGAGTCGGCGTACACCCAGCTGCCGGTCAGCCCCATGGGCGAGGTCGTCACCCGCTACCACATCAGCCTCGATGTGGCCGACAAGCCGGGTGTCCTCGCACAGGTGGCGACGGTGTTCGCCGAGCACGGTGTGTCGATCGACACCGTCCGGCAGCAGGGGCGTCCAGAAACGGGCGGCGAGGCCAGCCTCGTCGTCGTCACCCACCGGGCCCCCGACGCCGCCCTCTCCGGGACCGTCGAGGCGCTGCGGAAGCTCGACACCGTCGCCGGTGTCGCCAGCATCATGCGTGTTGAAGGGGAGTAAGGACCCATGAGCAGCAATCGCACCCACCAGTGGCGCGGCATCATCGAGGAGTACCGGGACCGGCTGCCGGTCACGGACACGACGCCGGTGGTCACGCTCCGCGAGGGTGGCACCCCGCTGGTCCCCGCCCAGGTCCTCTCCGAGCGCACGGGCTGCGAGGTGCACCTCAAGGTCGAGGGCGCGAACCCCACCGGGTCCTTCAAGGACCGCGGCATGACCATGGCGATCACCCGGGCCAAGGAGGAGGGCGCCAGGGCGGTCATCTGCGCCTCCACCGGCAACACCTCCGCCTCCGCGGCCGCGTACGCGGTGCGCGCGGGGATGGTCTCCGCCGTGCTGGTGCCGCAGGGCAAGATCGCGCTCGGCAAGATGGGCCAGGCCCTCGTGCACGGCGCCAAGATCCTCCAGGTCGACGGCAACTTCGACGACTGCCTGACCCTGGCCCGCCGGCTCTCCGACAACTACCCGGTGGCGCTGGTCAATTCGGTCAACCCGGTGCGCATCGAGGGCCAGAAGACGGCCGCGTTCGAGATCGTGGACGCGCTCGGCGACGCCCCCGACATCCATGTGCTGCCGGTGGGCAACGCGGGCAACATCACCGCGTACTGGAAGGGGTTCAAGGAGTACAAGGCCGACGGCCTGGCCTCCCGCACGCCCCGCGTCTGGGGCTTCCAGGCCTCCGGCTCCGCGCCCATCGTGCGCGGCGAGCCGGTCAAGGAGCCGCACACCATCGCGACCGCCATCCGCATCGGCAACCCGGCGTCCTGGGACTTCGCGCTCGCGGCCCGGGACGAGTCGGGCGGCTTCATCGACGAGGTGACGGACCGCCAGATCCTGGCCGCCTACCGGCTGTTGGCCTCCCAGGAGGGCGTCTTCGTCGAGCCCGCCTCGGCCGCGTCCGTGGCCGGTCTGCTCAAGGCCGCCGAGCTCGGCCTGGTCGACCCGGGCCAGAAGATCGTGTGCACCGTCACGGGCAACGGCCTGAAGGACCCCGACTGGGCGATCGCCGGCGCCCCGCAGCCGGTCACCGTTCCGGTGGACGCCGAGGCCGCCGCCGTACGGCTCGGCCTGGTCTGACGCCCGCCCCGGGCCGGTCCGCGGACCGGCCCGGGGACGGCCGGGCGACGGCCCGGGACGGGCCCCCGCGGCCGTACCCCGCGACACGCATCGTGCGCCTCCTGTGCGCCCTATGTCGCGACAGAACCTTCCTTCGATACGCTGTACTTACATCCGCCACTGCGCTCACGACGCGGTGCTGCCGCCTCAGGCCTTCGGGTGTCGTGCGTTCTCCAGTACATTCACAGCGAAAGATCTCCCCGCGGGCATCCCGCGAGGATCTCGCACAGTCACAAGGAGTGTCATCGAGCGATGGCCGGTCCAGCGTTCCGCGCCGCCGCCGTACGGGTGCGCGTCCCCGCCACCAGCGCCAATCTCGGCCCGGGTTTCGACGCCCTGGGCCTGGCCCTGGGGCTCTACGACGACGTCGTCGTCCGGGTGGCCGACTCCGGCCTGACCATCGACATCGCCGGTGAGGGCGCCGACACCCTCCCGCGCGACGAGAGCCACCTCCTCGTACGTGCCATGCGCACCGCCTTCGACCTGCTCGGCGGGCAGCCGCGCGGGCTGGAGGTCGTCTGCGCCAACCGCATCCCGCACGGCCGGGGCCTGGGCTCCTCGTCCGCCGCCATCTGCGCGGGCATCGTCGCCGCCCGCGCCGTGACCATAGGCGGCGAGGCCCGGCTCGACGACGCCGCGCTGCTGGAACTGGCCACCGAGATCGAGGGCCACCCCGACAACGTCGCCGCCTGTCTGCTCGGCGGCTTCACCCTGGCCTGGATGGACGGCGGCAGCGCCAGGGCGATCCGGATGGACGCCGCGGATTCCATCGTTCCGGTGGTCTTCGTGCCGTCCAAGCCGGTCCTGACCGAGACCGCCCGGGGCCTGCTGCCGCGGACCGTCCCGCACGTGGACGCCGCGGCCAACGCCGGACGTGCGGCGCTGCTGGTGGAGGCCCTGACCAGGCGTCCCGAGCTGCTGCTGCCGGCCACCGAGGACCGGCTGCACCAGGACTACCGGGCTCCGGCGATGCCCGAGAGCCTGGCCCTGGTGAACCGGCTGCGGGCCGACGGCGTGCCCGCGGTCATCTCCGGCGCGGGACCCACGGTCCTGGCGCTGGCCGATCACGACGCGGCCGACAAGGTCGCGCAGCTCGCGGGCGAGGGGTGGGCGGCCAACCGGCTGGCTCTCGACGCCGCGGGCGCGAGCGTACTTCCGCTCGGTACCCAGGGCGGCTAGGGCCCGGTACCGGGACCGGGCCGACAGGAGGCCCGGTCCGGGGACCAGGAGGAACGACAGCCGGCCAGGGGCGGGCGGCCGGGGCAGGCCGCCCGCGCGGAAGGGCGCGATTGCCGGTGAGTGAGAGGGGGAATGTCTGTTGGATCCGGTAGTGTTAACCTCAAGTACGCATCCGAAGCCGCAACGGCTCGGTGCTCAGTGTCCCCATCAGGGACCACCTTTCTTCCGGGAGCCTCCCCAACTGCTTTGATCGCTGCCAGGCAGTTTCGAGCCCGCTCCGGAATCGGCGTGACATACCCACGCTTCCAGCTGGGGGGCAACGCGTCGAACCCCATGCACGTATCTCCCTCCGCCGTATTTCTCACCGGCGGACCACCGCCCCGACACGGTCCACACACCTAGGACCGAGGTCGGACAGCACAACCGGTCGCCGAGCCAGACAGGCCGACGTCCGCTCCAGGGAAGGACCCTTCGTGAGCGACACCACCGATCTGATGGGCGTTGCCGACACCACCGTCGACACCAGCGCCCCCGCTGCGGGCGCCGCCGCCCCCAAGCGCCGCCGCTCCGGCACCGGCCTCGAGGGCATGGTCCTCGCCGAGCTGCAGCAGGTCGCGTCGGGCCTCGGTATCAGGGGCACCGCGCGGATGCGCAAGAGCCAGCTGATCGAGGTCATCAAGGAGGCGCAGGCCGCCGGAGGCGCCGCCAAGGCCGCGGACACCGCGCCCGCCGCCGAGGCCAAGCCCAAGCGCCGCGCCACCAGCAAGGCCCGTACCGGCGAGACGGCCGAGGCCCCCGCCGCCGAGAAGCCGGCCGTGCCGGCCCAGATCGAGATCCCGGGCCAGCCGGCGGCCGGCGACGACGCGCCGGCCGGCGAGCGCCGCCGCCGTCGGGCCACCGCGCCCTCCGGCAGCCCCGAGACCGCCTCCGCGGCCACCGCCACCACGGTCGTCGCCGAGCCCAAGGCCGAGCCGAAGACCGAGGCCGCGCCGGCCGCGCAGGCCGAGGCCAAGGCCGAGACCGCCACCGCCGTGTCGGCGCCGGAGGCCGGCGAGGGCCGCAGCCGCCGCGACCGCCGCGAGCGCGGTGACCGCCAGCGCGACCGCCGCGAGCGGGGCAAGGGCGAGGAGCAGGGCCAGCAGGGCGGCGACCGCCAGGGCCGCCAGGACCGCCAGGACCGTCAGGACCGCCAGCAGCAGGGCGGCGGCCGCGGTCAGGGCCAGCAGCAGCGCGACGCGGGCCCGCAGGACGACTTCGACGACGAGGGCGGCCGCCGCGGCCGTCGTGGCCGCTACCGCGACCGCCGTGGCCGCCGCGGCCGCGACGAGTTCGGCGCCGGCGAGCCGCAGGTCGCCGAGGACGACGTGCTGATCCCCGTCGCGGGCATCCTCGACATCCTCGACAACTACGCGTTCATCCGGACCTCCGGCTACCTGCCCGGCCCCAACGACGTCTACGTCTCCCTCGCCCAGGTCCGCAAGAACGGCCTGCGCAAGGGCGACCACGTCACCGGTGCCGTGCGCCAGCCGAAGGAGGGCGAGCGCCGCGAGAAGTTCAACGCGCTGGTGCGCCTGGACTCGGTCAACGGCATGGCGCCCGAATCGGGCCGTGGCCGCCCCGAGTTCAACAAGCTCACCCCGCTCTACCCGCAGGACCGGCTCCGCCTGGAGACCGACCCGGGCGTGCTCACCACCCGCATCATCGACCTGGTCTCGCCGATCGGTAAGGGCCAGCGCGGTCTGATCGTGGCCCCGCCGAAGACCGGTAAGACCATGATCATGCAGGCGATCGCCAACGCGATCACGCACAACAACCCCGAGTGCCACCTGATGGTCGTCCTGGTCGACGAGCGTCCGGAAGAGGTCACCGACATGCAGCGGTCGGTCAAGGGCGAGGTCATCTCCTCGACCTTCGACCGCCCGGCCGAGGACCACACCACCGTCGCCGAGCTGGCCATCGAGCGCGCCAAGCGCCTGGTGGAGCTGGGTCACGACGTGGTCGTCCTGCTGGACTCCATCACCCGTCTGGGCCGCGCGTACAACCTCGCGGCGCCCGCCTCCGGCCGCATCCTGTCCGGTGGTGTCGACTCGACCGCGCTGTACCCGCCGAAGCGCTTCTTCGGTGCCGCGCGCAACATCGAGGACGGCGGCTCGCTGACCATCCTGGCCACCGCGCTGGTCGAGACCGGCTCGCGCATGGACGAGGTGATCTTCGAGGAGTTCAAGGGCACCGGCAACATGGAGCTCAAGCTCGACCGGAAGCTCGCCGACAAGCGCATCTTCCCGGCCGTCGACGTCGACCCGTCGGGCACCCGCAAGGAGGAGATCCTCCTCAACAGCGAGGAGCTCAACATCGTCTGGAAGCTGCGCCGGGTGCTGCACGCGCTCGACTCGCAGCAGGCCATCGAGCTGCTGCTCGACAAGATGAAGCAGACGAAGTCGAACGCCGAGTTCCTGATGCAGATCGCCAAGACGACCCCCGGGGCCGCCAACAACGACTGATCGGCCTCCGCGCCGACCGGCTCGACCGGGAACGCCCCCGCCGCATCCGCGGCGGGGGCGTTCCCGTACCCGGCTGGCGACGTCACAGGGGCCCGCCGGAACCTTTGCCCGGATTCCACCGTCTGTGCTTGCGGACGATCGGGGAGGCGTCACGGGCCGTTCGGCCGCAGGACAGGACTGAGGAGACCATGAGCGAGGACAGCACGGGCAGCGGTCGGCGGGCGACGGGCCGGCGGCGCAAGCCGCGGCGCAGGGCCCTGCGGGTGGTGGCCTGGACGGCGGCCGGCGTGGTGGTCCTCGGCGGGGCGGGGCTGGGCTACCTCTACGTGAAGTTCAACGGCAACATCAAGAGCGTCGACATCGACGCGGCGCTGGGCAAGGACCGCCCGCAGGACGTCGACAACGGATCGATGGACATCCTCGTCCTCGGCTCGGACTCCCGCGCCGGGGCGAACGCCGAGTACGGCCAGGACGACGGCGGCTCCGCCCGCTCGGACACGGCGATGATCGTGCACCTGTACGAGGGCCACAAGGCGGCCAGCATCGTCTCCATACCCCGGGACACCCTGGTCACCCGGCCCCCCTGCCAGACGGCGAACGGGAAGACCAACCCGGGCGGCACCCGCAAGATGTTCAACGAGTCGTTCACCGTCGGCGGCGCCGCCTGCGCGGTCAAGACCGTCGAGAAGATGTCGGGGATCCGCATGGACCACTACATCGAGGTCGACTTCACGGGCTTCAAGAAGATCATCGACAAGCTCGGCGGCGTCAAGGTCACCACCACCAAGCCGATCAAGGACCACGGCAGCCACCTCGACCTCCCGGCGGGCACCCACACCCTCGACGGCGAGCAGGCGCTCGGCCTGGTCCGCACCCGCAAGTCCATCGGCGACGGCAGCGACCTGGGCCGAATACAGGTGCAGCAGGCCTTCATCAAGGCGTTGATCAAGCAGGTCAAGGGCATCGGCCTGTTCGACGACCCCAAGCGCCTGCTCGACCTGGCCGACACCTCCACCAAGGCGATCACCACCGACAGCAAGCTCGGTGACGTGAAATCGCTGATGAGCTTCGCCGCAGGGCTCAAGGGCATCGACTCCTCGAACATGCACATGATCACGCTGCCGGTGGGCGCCGACCGGATCGACCCGGACCGCGTCGCCCCGCTCCCCAAGGAGACGCAGCTGGTCTGGGACGCCCTGCTCAAGGACCAGCCCGTCCCGGCCGCGGCCACCGAGAACTCCGCCGGCGACAAGGGGGGAACCGGCTCCCTCGTCCAGTGAGGAATAGATGCCGGCCCCGCCCCGTTGAGACGGGCGTCCTCGAATTTTGTAAGGCGGCCCGGTCCTGGCAGACTGGTACGTCGGCCCCGGTTCACGCATGGCGCAAATCCGCGCAGGCGACCCGGCGCCCTCCCGAAACTAGGAGACACCTTGAAGCGCGAGATCCACCCCGAGTACGTCGAGACCCAGGTCAGCTGCACCTGCGGCGCGTCGTTCACCACCCGTAGCACCCTGACCGAGGGCACCATCCGTGCCGAGGTCTGCTCCGAGTGCCACCCGTTCTACACGGGCAAGCAGAAGATCCTCGACACCGGTGGCCGTGTGGCCCGCTTCGAGGCCCGCTTCGGCAAGGCTGCCGGCTCCAAGAAGTAGCGAGCCACGGCGCCGGTCGTCGGCCGCCCCTGTCCACTCGGGGGCGGCCGGACCGGCGCCTTTGTCGTCCCGCAGTCCATTGTCGTAACCGTTCACTCCAGGAGCTCCCGATGTTCGAGGCGGTCGAGGAACTGGTCGGCGAGCACGCCGACCTCGAGAAGAAGCTCGCCGACCCGTCGGTCCACTCCGATCAGGCCAACGCGCGCAAGCTCAACAAGCGCTACGCGGAGCTGACCCCGATCATCGCCACCTTCCGGGCGTGGAAGCAGACGGCGGAGGACATCGACACGGCCAAGGAGCTGGCCGCCGACGACCCCGACTTCGCGGCCGAGGTCAAGGAGCTCACCGCCCAGCGCGAGGAGCTCACCGAGAAGCTGCGCCTGCTGCTCGTCCCGCGCGACCCCAGCGACGACAAGGACGTGCTGCTGGAGATCAAGGCCGGCGCGGGCGGCGACGAGTCGGCGCTGTTCGCCGGCGACCTGCTGCGCATGTACCTGCGCTACGCCGAGCGGGTGGGCTGGAAGACCGAGATCATCGACTCCACCGAGTCCGAGCTCGGCGGCTACAAGGACGTCCAGGTCGCCGTGAAGACCAAGGGCGGCCAGGGCGCCACCGAGCCCGGTCAGGGCGTCTGGGCCCGGCTGAAGTACGAGGGCGGCGTGCACCGCGTCCAGCGCGTGCCGGCCACCGAGTCCCAGGGCCGCATCCACACCTCCGCCGCCGGCGTGCTCGTCACCCCGGAGGCCGAGGAGGTCGAGGTGGAGATCAACCCGAACGACCTGCGCATCGACGTCTACCGCTCCTCCGGCCCCGGCGGCCAGTCCGTCAACACCACCGACTCGGCCGTGCGCATCACGCACCTGCCGACCGGTGTGGTCGCCTCCTGCCAGAACGAGAAGAGCCAGCTCCAGAACAAGGAGCAGGCCATGCGCATCCTGCGGTCGCGCCTGCTGGCCGCCGCCCAGGAGGCCGCCGAGCAGGAGGCCGCGGACGCCCGCCGCAGCCAGGTGCGCACCGTGGACCGGTCCGAGAAGATCCGTACGTACAACTTCCCGGAGAACCGGATCTCGGACCACCGGGTCGGTTTCAAGGCGTACAACCTGGACCAGGTGCTCGACGGCGACCTCGACGCGGTCATCCAGGCGTGCGTCGACGCCGACTCCGCAGCCAAGCTCGCGGCCGCTCAGTAAGACGCGGTCATACCTCGTACGACCCTCGGTGGAGGAAGCGTGAACCTGCTGCTCGCGGAGGTGGCCCAGGCCACCCAGCGGCTGGCCGCCGCCGGCGTGCCCTCACCGCGCTTCGACGCGGAGGAGCTCGCGGCCTTCGTGCACGGCGTGAAGCGGGGCGAGCTCCACACGGTCAAGGACGCCGACTTCGACGCCCGGTACTGGGAGGCCGTCGCCCGCCGCGAGGCGCGCGAACCGCTCCAGCACATCACCGGGCGGGCCTTCTTCCGCTATCTGGAGCTCCAGGTCGGGCCCGGGGTGTTCGTCCCGCGCCCGGAGACCGAGTCGGTGGTCGACTGGGCCATACAGGCCGTGCGC
The DNA here is from genome assembly GCF_020532625.1 of Streptomyces antimicrobicus. GTDB lineage: Bacteria > Actinomycetota > Actinomycetes > Streptomycetales > Streptomycetaceae > Streptomyces > Streptomyces antimicrobicus. The sequence continues at coordinate 37,276 of NZ_JAJAUY010000001.1, forward strand.
GCCATGGACGTGGTCGAACCGCTGATCGTGGACCTGTGCACCGGGTCCGGGGCGATCGCGCTGGCCATGGCGCAGGAGGTGCCGCGCTCGCGCGTGCACGCCGTCGAGCTGTCCGAGGAAGCGCTGCGCTGGACCCGTAAGAACGCCGAGGGCTCCCGGGTCGTCGTGCACCAGGGCGACGCGCTGAGCGCCCTGCCGGAGCTGGACGGCCAGGTGGACCTGGTCATCTCCAACCCGCCGTACATCCCGCTCACCGAGTGGGAGTACGTCGCCCCGGAGGCGCGCGACCACGACCCCGAGATGGCGCTGTTCTCCGGTCAGGACGGCCTCGACACCATCCGCGGCATCGAGCGCACCGCGCACCGCCTGCTGCGGCCGGGCGGCCTCGTCGTCGTCGAGCACGCGGACACCCAGGGCGGCCAGGTGCCGTGGATCTTCGCCGAGGAGCGCGGCTGGGCGGACGCCGCCGACCACCCGGACCTGAACAACCGGCCGCGTTTCGCGACGGCCCGCAAGGCCCTGCCGTGACCCCGGCGCCCCCGCACGGCGCGGCCCCCGCCGCCCCCCACGCCCCGACTCCCGCCCCGACCCACCCCGAGGAGGCCCGCTGATGGCCCGGCGATACGACTGCAACGACGCGACGGACCGCAAGACGGGTCTGCGCGAGGCGGCCTCCGCCGTGCGCCGTGGCGAGCTCGTCGTCCTGCCGACGGACACCCTGTACGGGATCGGGGCGGACGCCTTCAGCGCCGAGGCCGTCGGTGACCTGCTGGCGGCCAAGGGGCGCGGCCGCAGCATGCCGACCCCCGTGCTCATCGGGTCCCCGAACACCCTGCACGGGCTGGTGACCGACTTCTCCGAGCAGGCCTGGGAGCTCGTCGACGCCTTCTGGCCGGGCGCGCTCACGCTGGTCGCCAAGCACCAGCCGTCGCTGGCCTGGGACCTCGGCGAGACCCGCGGCACCGTGGCCGTGCGCATGCCGCTGCACCCGGTGGCCATCGAGCTGCTGACCGAGGTCGGCCCGATGGCGGTGTCCTCGGCCAACCTGAGCGGCCACCCGGCGCCGGAGGACTGCGACGCCGCCCGGGCGATGCTCGGCGACTCCGTCTCGGTCTACCTCGACGCCGGCCCGACCCCGGGCATCCAGCCGTCCTCGATCGTCGACGTGACCGGCAAGGTGCCGGTGCTGCTGCGGGAAGGGGCGCTGACCGCCGACCAGCTGCGGGAGGTCGTACCCGACCTCGAGGTGGCCCCGTGAGCCCTGAGGGCCGTGGCATAGCAAGGGACCACCCGCCGACGGGGCACACCTTCCGCATCCTCCACGTCAGCACCGGCAACGTCTGCCGCTCGCCGATCACCGAGCGGCTGACCCGCCACGCCCTGACGCACCGCCTCGGCGGCGCCGCCGCCACCGGGCTCATCGTGGAGAGCGCCGGCACCTGGGGCCACGAGGGCGCCCCGATGGAGGCGAACGCCGCGGCCGTCCTCGCCGACTTCGGCGCGGACGCCTCGGGCTTCACCGGCCGTGAACTGCTCGACGAGCACGTCATACGCGCCGACCTGGTGCTGACCGCCACCCGCGACCACCGGGCCCAGGTCATCTCCATGGGTCACTCGGCCGGACTGCGCACGTTCACGCTCAAGGAATTCACCCGCCTGGTCCGCGCCATAGACCCGGCGACGCTGCCGCCGCTGGACGACGGCGTGGCGGCCCGGGCCCGCGCCCTGGTGCGCGCGGCCGCGGCCCTGCGCGGCTGGCTGCTGGCCCCCAGCGCCGACGCCGACGAGGTCTACGACCCGTACGGCGCCCCGATCACGTTCTTCCGCTCCATCGGCGACGAGATCCACCAGGCCCTGGACCCGGTCGTCACCGCCCTGACGGGCGTCACCGAGCCGCGCTGACCCGCGCCGGCCCGCGCCGGCCCCCGAGCGACCCGCGCGCCGGCCGGCGCTCCGCAGCGCGCCCGGACCTGCCCCGGCCTACAGTGGCGGTACTGGAACCCCACTGCGCCGGAGTCGCGCCATGACCGTTGTCACCGAGCCCGCGGAGCTGCTGCGGCAGCAGGATCCGCAGATGGCAGACGTCCTCGCGGGGGAGGCGCAGCGACAGGCCGGGTCGCTGCAGCTGAACGCCGCCGAGAACTTCACCTCGCCGGCGGTGCTCGCGGCCCTCGGGTCGGTGCTCGCCAACAAGTACGCCGAGGGCTACCCGGGCCGCCGCTACCACGGGGGCTGCGAGTACGTCGACGTGGCCGAGCAGCTCGCCGTGGAGCGGGCCAAGGCCCTGTTCGGGGCCGAGCACGCCAACGTCCAGCCGCATTCCGGTTCCGCCGCCGTGCTGGCCGCGTACGCCGCCCTGCTGCGGCCCGGGGACACGGTGCTGGCCATGGGCCTGGCGTACGGCGGGCATCTGACGCACGGCTCCCCGGCGAACTTCTCCGGGCGCTGGTTCGAATTCGTCGGGTACGGGGTGGACGCCGAGACCGGACTGATCGACTACCGGCAGCTGCAGGAGCTGGCCCACCTGCACCGGCCCAAGGCCATCGTCTGCGGATCCATCTCCTACCCCCGCCACCCGGAGTATTCCGCTTTCCGGGAGGTCGCCGACGAGGTGGGCGCCTATCTGATCGCCGACGCGGCCCACCCGATGGGGCTGATCGCGGGTGGGGCCGCGCCCAGCCCGGTGCCGTACGCCGACGTCGTGTGCGCGACCACGCACAAGGTGCTGCGCGGGCCGCGCGGCGGGATGCTGCTGTGCGGGGCGGAGCTCGCGGAGCGGATCGACCGCGCGGTCTTCCCGTTCACCCAGGGCGGCGCCCAGATGCACACCATCGCCGCCAAGGCCGTGGCCTTCGGGGAGGCGGCGACCCCCGCCTTCACCACGTACGCCCACCGGGTCGTGGCCAACGCGCGGACGCTGGCCGAGGCGCTCGCCCGGCACGGCTTCGCGATCACCACCGGCGGCACCGACACCCACCTCGTCACCGCCGACCCCTCGCCCCTGGGGGTGGACGGGGCGACGGCCAGGGGCCGGCTGGCGGCCGCCGGGATGGTGCTGGACACCTGCGCCCTGCCCTACGGCGACCAGCGCGGCATCCGGCTGGGGACGGCCGCGGTGACCACGCAGGGGATGGGGGAGGCGGAGATGGTGCGGATCGCGGCGCTGTTCGCCGCGGCCCTGCGCGGGGACGCCGCGCAGACCCGTACGGAGGTGTCCGATCTCGCGCTGGAATTTCCCCCTTACGGGGTGCAATAGGGGCAAGAAGGACGTTCTGCAACCGGGGGAGCGTTCCCGCGCGTCCTCTCCCACGGGGACATCGCAGCTAATGTGTGGGGCTGAGATGGCCGGCGATACATCTGGGGCAGCCCGTGCGTGAATATCTGCTGACGCTCTGCGTCACGGCGGCGGTGACCTACCTGCTGACCGGACCGGTGCGGAAGTTCGCCATCGCGGCCGGTGCGATGCCGGAGATCCGCGCCCGCGACGTGCACCGCGAACCGACGCCGCGGCTCGGCGGCATCGCGATGTTCGGCGGGCTGTGCGCCGGCCTGCTGGTCGCCGACCACCTGCACAACCTCAACGGCGTCTTCGAGCTCTCCAACGAGCCGCGCGCGCTGCTCTCCGGCGCCGCCCTGATCTGGCTGATCGGCGTCCTCGACGACAAGTTCGAGATCGACGCCCTGATCAAGCTCGGCGCCCAGATGATCTCCGCCGGCGTGATGGTGATGCAGGGCCTGACCATCCTGTGGATCCCGGTCCCCGGCATCGGCACCGTCTCGCTGACCCAGTGGCAGGGCAACCTGCTCACGGTCGCCCTCGTCGTGATCACCATCAACGCGGTGAACTTCGTCGACGGCCTCGACGGCCTCGCGGCCGGCATGGTCTGCATCGCCGCCGCCGCGTTCTTCATGTACTCGTACCGCATCTGGTACGGCTACGGGATCGAGGCCGCCGCCCCCGCCACCCTCTTCGCGGCCATCCTGATGGGCATGTGCCTGGGCTTCCTGCCGCACAACATGCACCCCGCGCGGATCTTCATGGGCGACTCCGGCTCCATGCTGATCGGCCTGGTGCTGGCCGCGGGCGCCATCTCGATCACCGGCCAGGTGGACCCCGACGGCATGGCCCTCTTCGCCGACGGCGAGCGCAACGTCACCCACGCCATGCTGCCCGTCTTCATCCCGCTGCTGCTGCCGCTGGGCATCATCGCGCTGCCGGTGGCCGACCTCGTGCTCGCCATCGCCCGGCGCACCTGGAACGGCAAGTCGCCGTTCGCCGCCGACCGCGGCCACCTGCACCACCGGCTGCTGGAGATCGGCCACTCGCACAGCCGGGCCGTGCTGATCATGTACTTCTGGTCCGGGCTGATCGCGTTCGGGACGGTCGCCTACTCGGTGCACTCCACCTCGATGTGGATCGTGCTGCTGATCGTCGCGCTGAGCGCGCTGGGTCTGGTCCTGCTCCTGCTGCCGCGCTTCACCCCGCGCGCCCCGCGCTGGGCCGAGCGTCTGGTGCCGCCCCGCTACCGGCACTCCGCGCGCGCCGCGGAGCGGGCCGCCGAGGCCGCCGCGCGGGACGCCTCGGGCCGGGAACCGGAACCGGAACGCGTGGGCGCGGCCGCGGCCGCGCAGGGCTCCGTGCCGGCCGTGCCGGGGGCCGTCCGGGCGAACGGCGTCAACGGAGCGACCGCCCTCGGCGCCCGTTCGCGTTTCCCCGACCGGCGGAAGGCTGAATCGACGCGCTGACGATTGGGGCGGCAGGGCTCAATACCAGACATACTGAGGCCGTGTCGTGCACACACGCGCACGTTCCCTCTCATGTGTGACAGTCGGCACACTTCACAGGTAAAGCTCTCATCAAATAGTTTGTGATACCGTTCACTAGACCCGGCGACAGAGCCGAAGGACCGTAGTGCGACGGTCCATTGGCCCGAGGTTCTCACTCGGACCGGGCTTACGCTCGTCCTCGTACGAGTCCCGTGCCCCCACCATCAAGCGGAGCCTGCGCCATGCGGTCTGATGACGCCCGATCCCTTCTGCACGCCGCTGTACCCACCGTCGCCGCCGGCGCTCTCGCCGCGGTCGTCAGTGGTGTCGTCGCGGGCGGCAAGGGGGCTGTCGGCGCCGTCGTGGCGACCGTGCTGGTCGTGCTCTTCATGGGGGCCGGATTCGCCGTCCTGCAGCGCACGGCGCGCTCGCTGCCGCATCTGTTCCAGATGATGGGCCTGATGCTCTACGCGGCCCAGATCCTGCTGCTCTTCGTCTTCGTCGCGGTGTTCAAGGACACCACGCTGTTCCACCCCAAGGCCTTCGCGATCACGCTGGTCGTCACCACGCTCGTGTGGATCGCGGCCCAGACCCGTGCTCACATGAAGGCCAAGATCCTCTACGTCGAACCGGACTCGGTGAAGGGCGACAAGCCCCAGAACTCGGGGCCGAAGTCGTGAGGGGTAGGGCCGGGATAAGGACGCGTTCGAGATCCTGCTATCGTCCGGTGCCAACTGCGGCACTGCGGGCGCGGGCATTCGAGCTGACGCCTGTTCCATCGCGAGGCTCTGATGCCTGATCGCCGCCCCACCATCCGAAACACCAGTCCAGTGCCGAACCGCGGCTGCGCGCCGCGCCGACACAACGAGGTTGCCGTACCTATGCGCCACGCTGAAGGAGTCCGCGGTGAGTGACCCGACGCAGGTGCTCGCTTTCGAGACCGACTGTCACATCTTCGACGGATGTGGCTTCCCGGGTCCGGGCCTGCACTCGTTCCTCTTCGAGCCGCTGTGGGGCGACCCCGAGGGCAACGCGTACTTCAACAAGCCGATGCTGCTGGCCCTCCTCGGCTCGCTCGTCATCGTCGGCTTCTTCTGGGCCGCCTTCCGCAAGCCCAAGGTCGTCCCGGGCAAGCTGCAGATGGTCGCCGAGGCCGGCTACGACTTCGTGCGCCGCGGCATCGTCTACGAGACGCTCGGCAAGAAGGAGGGCGAGAAGTACGTCCCCTTCATGGTCGCGCTGTTCTTCTTCGTCTGGATGCTGAACCTCTGGTCGATCATCCCGGTCGCCCAGTTCCCGGTGACCTCGATCATCGCGTACCCGGCGATCCTCGCCGCGATCGTCTACCTGACCTGGATGTCGGTGACCTTCAAGCGCCACGGCCTCGTCGGCGGCTTCAAGAACATCACCGGCTACGACAAGTCCCTCGGCGCCATCCTGCCGATGGTCATGGTGATCGAGTTCTTCTCGAACGTCATCGTGCGGCCCTTCACCCACGCGGTCCGACTGTTCGCGAACATGTTCGCCGGTCACACCCTGCTGCTGCTCTTCACGATCGCCAGCTGGTACCTGCTGAACGGCATCGGCATCGCCTACGCGGGCGTGTCCTTCGTGATGGTCATCGTGATGACCGCCTTCGAGCTCTTCATCCAGGCCGTCCAGGCGTACGTCTTCGTCCTCCTGGCCTGCAGCTTCATCCAGGGCGCGCTCGCCGAGCACCACTGAGCACGGTCCGCACGCTCACATCCCCCAGTCGTCCGGTGGCCAACCCCCATCGGATCCGTGAAAGAGAAGGAATAACGGCATGTCCAACGTGCTCGCTGCCACCGAGATCACCGGCTCGCTCAGCTCCATCGGTTACGGTCTCGCGGCCATCGGCCCGGGCGTCGGCGTCGGCATCATCTTCGGTAACGGCACCCAGGCGCTCGCCCGTCAGCCCGAGGCTGCCGGCCTGATCCGCGCCAACCAGATCCTCGGCTTCGCCTTCTGTGAGGCGCTCGCCCTCATCGGTCTGGTCATGCCGTTCGTCTACTAAGACGAACTTCGCGACCTAGACCGATCCGACGAAAGGCACTGATGTGAACCTCCTGGTTCTCGCAGCCGAGCGGGAGAACCCGCTCATCCCGCCGATCCCTGAGCTGGTCATCGGCCTGATCGCCTTCGTCATCGTCTTCGGCTTCCTCGCCAAGAAGCTCCTCCCGAACATCAACAAGGTTCTGGACGAGCGCCGCGAGGCCATCGAGGGCGGTATCGAGAAGGCCGAGGCGGCTCAGACCGAGGCCCAGAGCGTGCTGGAGCAGTACAAGGCCCAGCTCGCCGAGGCCCGGCACGAGGCTGCCCGCCTGCGCCAGGAAGCGCTGGAGCAGGGCACTGCGCTCAAGGAAGAACTGCGCGCAGAGGGCCAGCGGCAGCGTGAGGAGATCATCGCTGCCGGTCACGCCCAGATCGAGGCCGACCGCAAGGCCGCCTCGCAGGCGCTGCGTCAGGACGTGGGCAAGCTCGCCACCGACCTGGCCGGCAAGCTCGTCGGTGAGTCCCTGGAGGACCACGCCCGGCAGAGCCGCACCATCGACCGGTTCCTCGACGAGCTTGAGGCGAAGGCCGAGGCCGCCCGATGAACGGAGCGAGCCGCGAGGCGCTGCACGCAGCGCGCGAGCGTCTCGACGCGCTGACGGACGCCACGTCCGTCGACGCGGCGAAGCTCGCCGAGGAGCTGGCCGCCGTCACCGCGCTGCTCGACCGTGAGGTCTCGCTGCGTCGGGTCCTCACCGACCCGGCGCAGCCGGGTGAGGCCAAGGCCGAGCTGGCCGCGCGCCTGCTCGGCACGCAGGTCGGCGGGGAGACCCTCGACCTGGTGTCCGGGATGGTCCGGTCCCGCTGGTCGCAGTCCCGTGACCTGGTGGACTCGCTGGAGGAGCTGGCGAACACCGCCGACCTCACGGCGGCCCAGAAGGCGGGCGCGCTCGACGACGTCGAGGACGAGCTGTTCCGGTTCGGCCGGATCGTCGGCTCCAGCACCGAGCTGCGGGCCGCGCTGACCGACCGTGCGGCCACGGCCTCCGCCAAGGGCGAGCTGCTGCGCAGCCTGCTCGGCGGCAAGGCCAACGCCGGCACCGAGCGTCTGGTCGCCCGGCTGGTCACCGCTCCGCGGGGACGTAGCCTGGAAGCGGGACTGGAGTCCCTCTCCAAGCTCGCCGCCGAGCGCCGTGACCGCATGGTCGCCACGGTGACCACCGCGGTACCGCTCAGCGACGCGCAGAAGCAGCGTCTCGGCGCGGTGCTGGCCAAGCTGTACGGCCGCCAGATGCACCTGAACCTGGACGTGGACCCCGAGGTCCTCGGCGGGATCACGGTGCGTGTCGGTGACGAGGTCATCGACGGCAGCATCGCGGAGCGCCTCGCGCAGGCGTCCCGCCGCATGGCCGGCTGACCGAGCCACCAACTCAAGAAGAAGCATTTCCAGCGGCCCGGTTGGGCCGTGCAGAACTTGCAGAAGATTCCTGGGGGTCGCCCCCAGACCCCTAAGAAGCTTCAGGCCCAACAAGGAGAGCAGGGAACCCAGATGGCGGAGCTCACGATCCGGCCGGAGGAGATCCGGGACGCGCTGGAGAACTTTGTCCAGTCGTACAAGCCGGACGCGGCCTCGCGCGAGGAGGTCGGAACGGTCAGCGTTGCCGGCGACGGCATCGCGAAGGTGGAGGGCCTGCCCTCGACCATGGCGAACGAGCTGCTGAAGTTCGAGGACGGCACCCTCGGCCTCGCCCTCAACCTCGAGGAGCGCGAGATCGGTGCGATCATCCTCGGTGAGTTCAGCGGCATCGAGGAGGGCCAGTCGGTGCAGCGCACCGGCGAGGTTCTCTCCGTCGCCGTCGGTGAGGGCTACCTCGGCCGCGTTGTCGACCCGCTCGGCAACCCGATCGACGGCCTCGGCGAGATCGAGACCGAGGGCCGCCGCGCCCTCGAGCTGCAGGCCCCGGGCGTCATGGTCCGCAAGTCGGTCCACGAGCCGATGCAGACCGGCTACAAGGCCGTCGACGCCATGGTGCCGATCGGCCGTGGCCAGCGTCAGCTGATCATCGGTGACCGTCAGACCGGCAAGACCGCCCTGGCCGTCGACACGATCATCAACCAGCGCGACAACTGGCGCTCGGGCGACGTGAACAAGCAGGTCCGCTGCATCTACGTCGCCATCGGCCAGAAGGGCTCCACCATCGCGTCCGTGCGCGGCGCCCTGGAGGAGGCCGGCGCGCTGGAGTACACCACCATCGTCGCCGCCCCGGCGTCCGACCCGGCCGGCTTCAAGTACCTGGCGCCGTACACCGGCTCCGCCATCGGCCAGCACTGGATGTACCAGGGCAAGCACGTCCTGATCATCTTCGACGACCTGTCGAAGCAGGCCGACGCCTACCGCGCCGTGTCGCTGCTGCTGCGCCGCCCGCCGGGCCGTGAGGCGTACCCGGGTGACGTCTTCTACCTGCACTCGCGTCTGCTGGAGCGCTGCGCCAAGCTCTCCGACGACATGGGCGCCGGCTCGATGACCGGTCTGCCGATCGTCGAGACCAAGGCCAACGACGTCTCGGCGTTCATCCCGACCAACGTCATCTCCATCACCGACGGCCAGTGCTTCCTGGAGTCCGACCTGTTCAACGCCGGCCAGCGCCCGGCCCTGAACGTCGGTATCTCGGTCTCCCGCGTCGGTGGCTCCGCCCAGCACAAGGCGATGCGCCAGGTCTCCGGCCGTCTGCGCGTCGACCTCGCCCAGTACCGCGAGCTGGAGGCGTTCGCCGCCTTCGGTTCCGACCTGGACGCCGCGTCGAAGTCCGCGCTGGAGCGCGGCAAGCGCATGGTCGAGCTGCTGAAGCAGGCCCAGTACCAGCCGATGCCGGTCGAGGAGCAGGTCGTCTCCGTCTGGGCCGGTACCACCGGCAAGATGGACGACGTCCCGGTCGCCGACATCCGCCGCTTCGAGGCGGAGCTCCTGGAGAACCTGCGGCTGAACCGCAAGGACCTCCTGACCTCCATCCGCGAGGGCGCGAAGATGTCGGACGACACCCTGCAGTCCATCGCGGACGCCATCGCCGAGTTCAAGAAGCAGTTCGAGACCTCGGACGGCAAGCTTCTGGGCGAAGACGCGCCGGTGGCGAAGTAACGACGGAAGGGACCTGACTCATGGGAGCGCAGCTCCGGGTCTACAAGCGTCGCATCCGATCCGTCACCGCGACCAAGAAGATCACCAAAGCGATGGAGATGATCTCCGCCTCGCGCATCGTCAAGGCGCAGCGCCAGGTGGCGGCCTCCACGCCGTACGCGACCGAGCTCACCCGCGCGGTGACGGCGGTCGCGACCGGCTCGAACACCAAGCACCCGCTCACCACCGAGGCCGAGGCTCCGGCGCGTGCCGCGGTGCTGCTCCTGACGAGCGACCGCGGTCTGGCCGGCGGCTACTCGTCCAACGCCATCAAGGCCGCGGACAGGCTGACGGAGCGGCTGCGCGGTGAGGGCAAGGAGGTCGACACCTACATCGTCGGCCGCAAGGGTGTCGCCTACTACAACTTCCGCGAGCGCAAGATCGCGGACAGCTGGACCGGCTTCACCGACCGCCCGAGCTACGCGGACGCCAAGGCGATCGCCGCGCCGCTGATCGAGGCCGTCTCCACGGAGACCGCCGAGGGCGGCGTGGACGAGCTGCACATCATCTACACGGAGTTCGTGTCGATGATGACGCAGAACCCGGTCGAGAACCGGATGCTGCCGCTCAGCCTCGAAGAGGCCGCGGAGGAGAGCGGGACGAAGGGCGAGATCCTTCCCCTGTTCGACTTCGAGCCGTCGGCGGAGGACGTCCTGGACGCCCTGCTGCCGCGCTACGTCGAGAGCCGGATCTACAACGCGCTGCTGCAGGCCGCTGCTTCCGAGCACGCCGCCCGCCGCCGCGCGATGAAGGCGGCGACCGACAACGCCGGTGAGCTCGTCAAGAGCCTCACCCGGCTTGCCAACGCGGCCCGCCAGGCCGAAATCACCCAGGAAATCAGCGAGATCGTCGGTGGCGCCAGCGCCCTGGCCGACGCGACCGCGGGGAGTGACAAGTAATGACGACCTCTGTTGAGACGGCCGCCGCCACGGGCCGCGTCGCCCGGGTCATCGGCCCGGTCGTCGACGTGGAGTTCCCCGTCGACGCGATGCCCGAGATCTACAACGCTCTGACCGTCCAGGTCGCCGACCCGGCCGAGCAGGGCAAGCTGAAGACGCTGACCCTCGAGGTCGCGCAGCACCTCGGTGACGGCCTGGTCCGCACCATCTCCATGCAGCCCACCGACGGTCTGGTCCGCCAGGCCACGGTGACCGACACGGGCGCGGGCATCACCGTCCCGGTCGGCGACTTCACCAAGGGCAAGGTCTTCAACACCCTGGGTGAGGTGCTCAACGTCCCGGAGGCCAACTCCGAGGTCACCGAGCGCTGGGCGATCCACCGCAAGGCCCCGAACTTCGACGAGCTCGAGTCCAAGACCGAGATGTTCGAGACGGGCGTCAAGGTCATCGACCTGCTCACCCCGTACGTCAAGGGTGGAAAGATCGGTCTGTTCGGTGGTGCCGGTGTCGGCAAGACCGTTCTGATCCAGGAGATGATCTACCGCGTCGCCAACAACCACGACGGTGTGTCGGTGTTCGCGGGCGTCGGTGAGCGTACCCGTGAGGGCAACGACCTCATCGAGGAGATGACGGACTCCGGCGTTCTGGACAAGACCGCGCTGGTCTTCGGCCAGATGGACGAGCCCCCGGGCACCCGTCTGCGCGTCGCCCTGGCCGGTCTGACCATGGCGGAGTACTTCCGCGATGTGCAGAAGCAGGACGTGCTGTTCTTCATCGACAACATCTTCCGGTACACCCAGGCCGGTTCCGAGGTGTCGACCCTGCTCGGCCGTATGCCCTCCGCGGTGGGTTACCAGCCGAACCTGGCCGACGAGATGGGTCTCCTCCAGGAGCGCATCACCTCGACCCGCGGTCACTCGATCACCTCGATGCAGGCGATCTACGTCCCCGCCGACGACCTGACCGACCCGGCCCCGGCCACCACCTTCGCCCACCTCGACGCGACGACGGTTCTCTCCCGTCCGATCTCGGAGAAGGGCATCTACCCGGCCGTGGACCCGCTGGACTCCTCGTCCCGCATCCTCGACCCGCGGTACATCGCGAAGGACCACTACGAGGCCGCGACCCGCGTCAAGGGGATCCTGCAGAAGTACAAGGACCTCCAGGACATCATCGCGATCCTCGGTATCGACGAGCTGGGCGAGGAGGACAAGCTCGTTGTCCACCGTGCCCGCCGTGTCGAGCGCTTCCTGTCGCAGAACACCCACGTCGCCAAGCAGTTCACCGGCGTGGACGGTTCGGACGTTCCGCTCGACGAGTCGATCGCCGCGTTCAACGCGATCTGCGACGGTGAGTACGACCACTTCCCCGAGCAGGCGTTCTTCATGTGCGGTGGCCTCGAGGACCTGAAGGCCAACGCCAAGGAGCTGGGCGTCTCCTGATCCCGGGCGCTCCTCGTGAGCGCCGTCGGATCACTTGCCTCCGGGAGAGGGGCGGGCCCGTCCCGTCCCTCTCCCCACGCCCTTTAGAATTTGACCCAACACCCGGCGGATGTGCCGGGTGGTGACCCGAGGAGCCAACCTTGGCTGCTGAGCTGCACGTCGAGCTGGTCGCGGCGGACCGGAGTGTCTGGTCCGGCGAGGCCACCCTGGTCGTCGCGCGCACCACGTCCGGCGACATCGGCGTCATGCCCGGTCACCAGCCGCTTCTCGGTGTGCTGGAATCGGGCCCGGTGACCATCCGTACCAGTGAGGGCAACACGGTTGTCGCCGCGGTGCACGGCGGTTTCATCTCGTTCGCGGACAACAAGCTGTCCCTGCTGGCCGAGATCGCCGAGCTCGCGGACGAGATCGACGTCCAGCGGGCGGAGCGGGCGCTGGAGCGCGCGAAGTCGGAGGCCGACGCGGCGTCCGAGCGGCGCGCCGAAGTCCGGCTGCGTGCGGTCGCGGGGCACTGAGTCCCGTAGCCGACGAGAGCTTTACCCCTCAGCCGCGGTCCGAGCCGGAATTTTCCGGAGCGGGTCGCGGCTGAGGCGATGCAGGTGCGGTGTGCGTTGTGCTGTAGTCGTTGCTGTGACGTGATGGAGCGAGGAGGTCGGTAGAAGTGCTCCTCGCTCTGCTTGCGGGCGTGGCCGTCGCCCTTTTGGTGATCGGCCTCTTCGTGTTCGGGCTGCGGCGCCGGCTGATCCAGCGCTCCGGCGGGACCTTCGACTGCTCCCTGCGCTGGGGCGTCGCCGAGGCCCCCGACCTGTCCGGCAAGGGATGGGTGTACGGCGTGGCCCGCTACAGCGGCGACCGCATCGAGTGGTTCCGCATCTTCTCCTACTCGCCCCGCCCGCGCCGCCTGCTGGAGCGCAGCTCCATCGAGGTCGTCTCGCGCCGCGCGCCCGAGGGCGAGGAGGAACTCGCCCTCCTCTCCGACGCCGTGGTCCTCGGCTGCCTCCACGAGGGCACCCGCCTGGAACTGGCCATGAGCGAGGACGCCCTGACGGGCTTCCTGGCCTGGCTGGAGGCGGCCCCGCCGGGCCAGCGGGTGAACGTGGCGTAGGTGTTCCGCGTACCTGCCGGGACCCGGGCGGGGGATCGGGACCGTCAGTGATCCGTTGCCGTCCCGCCCCGGTGGTGCGGCGCTGCCGGGTGGGCGGGGCCGCTGCCGGGCGGCGCGTCAGACGTGCCGGAGCCGGGGGGACGGGGGCGAACCGTCGCCCCGGCTCCGGGCGTGCGGGCGGTGCTACCGGCTACTGCAGGCCGGTGTGGACCGCGTTGGCGAGTTCGCCGTTGGTGGTGTCGCCGCTGAACTCCCAGTAGAAGGCGCCGCGCAGGCCCTGCTGCTTGGCCCAGGACATCTTGCCGGCGATGGTGGCCGGGGTGTCGTAGCTCCACCAGTTGCTGCCGCACTTGGCGTAGGCGGTGCCGGCGACGGTGCCGTTGGCCGGGCAGCTGTTCTTGAGCACCTTGTAGTCCTCGATGCCCTGCTCGTACGTGCCCTGCGCGGGACCGGTGGCGGTGCCGCCGGGCGCGGCCTGGGTGACGCCGGTCCAGCCGCGGCCGTAGAAGCCGATGCCGAGGGTGAGCTTGCTGCCCGCTATGCCCTTGCTCTTGAGCTTGGCGATGGCGTCGGCGGAGTTGAACCCGGCCTGCGGGATCCCCGGGTACGAGGTGAGCGGGGAGTGCGGGGCCGTCGGGCCCTGGGCGGCCCAGGCGCCGAAGAAGTCGTACGTCATCACGTTGTAGAAGTCGACGTACGGGGCGGCGCCCGCGTAGTCGGCCGCGTCGATCTTGCCGCCGCTGGAGGCGTCGGCGGTGATGGCCGCGGTGACCAGGTTGTTCGTGCCGAACTTGGCCCGCAGCGCCTGCATCAGGTTCTTGTACGCGGCGGCGCCGGAGGTGTCGCAGGACAGGCCGCAGGCGTTCGGGTACTCCCAGTCGATGTCGATGCCGTCGAAGACGTCCGCCCAGCGCGGGTCCTCGACCAGGCTGTAGCAGGAGTCGGCGAAGGCGGCGGGGTTGGCGGCGGCCTGGCCGAAGCCGCCGGACCAGGTCCAGCCGCCGAAGGACCACAGCACCTTGATGTGCGGGTACTGCTTCTTCAGCTTGCGCAGCTGGTTGAAGTTGCCGCGCAGCGGCTGGTCCCAGGTGTCGGCCACGCCGTCGACGGCCTGGTCGGCGGTGTAGGCCTTGTCGTAGTCGGCGTAGGAGTCGCCGATCGCGCACCGGCCCCCGGTGACGTTGCCGAAGGCGTAGTTGATGTGCGTGATCTTGCTCGCGGTGCCCGAGGTGACCAGGTTCTTCACGTGGTAGTTGCGGCCGTAGACGCCCCACTCGGTGAAGTAGCCGAGCTTGACCTTGCTGCCCGGGTCGGGGTCGCCGCCGCCACCGCCGGCGGTGGTCACGGTGACCGTGCCGGAGGAGGGGCCGGTCTGGTCGGCCGTGTCGCGGGCGGTGACGCTGTAGGTGTACGTGGTGCCCTTGGTCAGGCCGGTGTCGTTGTACGAGGTCCCGGTGACGGTGGCGATCTTCGAGCTGCCGCGGTAGACGTCGTAGTTCTTGACGCCCTTGTCGTCGGTGGCGGCGCCCCAGTTCAGGCTCAACGAGGTCTCGCCGACGTTGCTCGCGGCCGGGGTGCCGGGGGCCGAGGGCGGGTTGTCACCGGGCTGGGAGGGCCCGCCGTCGCAGGACCCGCCGTTGATCCGGCAGCCGCTGGGCGCGCCGGAGCCGGCGCCGTTGAAGCCGAAGCTGACGCTGGCGCCGGGGGCGAGGGTGCCGTTCCAGCCGACGTTCTTGCCGGTCCAGTGGTTGCCGGAGTTGGTGACGGTGGCGTCCCACGCCGAGGTCACCCGGGTGCCGGCCGGGTAGTCCCATTCGACGGTCCAGCTGGTGATCGTGGTGGTGCCGGTGTTCTTGATGGTCCACTTGCCCTCGAAGCCGGAGCCCCAGTCCTGGACCTTGGTGTAGGTCGCGGTCGCGGAGTCGGCCGCCTGGGCGGGGCCGGCCAGGGCCACCAGGCCGGCCAGCGGGAGGGCGAAGGCGGCCACGGCGGCGGCCACCTTCGCGCGGAGTCGGGTGCGTGGGGGTGCTGTGCTCAAGGGGTACTCCTCCGTAGGTCCGTCGGCATCGGTGGGGCGATGGATCGACTGGGGTGGGGACCTGCGCCGCCCGTGAGCACGCCTTCGTTGTCATGACACGCTCACCACAGTTGGCGCGAGCGTAGAAAGGTCTGGACCAACCGTCAAGAGGTCCAGACCGCACCGCCCGGAGGTTCGCCGCCGACCCGCCCGGTCGCGCGGCGCGCCCCGGCTAGAGGCCCAACTCCTGCGCCAGGACCGCCGCTTGCACCCGGCTGCGCAGCTCCAACTTGCCCAGCAGCCGGCTGACGTGCGTCTTCACCGTCGCCTCGGCCATCCGCAGGCGCACCGCGATCTCCGCGTTCGACAGCCCCTCGCCCAGGCACCCCAGCACCTCGCGCTCGCGCGGCGTCAGCGAGGCCACCGCCGCGGCCCGCTCCGGCGCGGGCGCCGGCCGGGCCGCCGTGGGCGCCGCGAACTCGGCGATCAGCCGCCGGGTCACCGCCGGGGAGATCAGCCCCTCGCCGCGGGCCACCGTGCGGACCGCCTCGATGAGGTCACGGGCGTCGGCGTTCTTCAGCAGGAAGCCGGACGCCCCGGCGCGCAGCGCCCCGAAGACGTACTCGTCGAGATCGAACGTCGTCAGCACCAGGACGTCCGCGAGACCCTCGCCGACCACCTGCCGGGTGGCCGAGACCCCGTCCAGCTTCGGCATCTGCACGTCCATCAGCACCAGGTCCGGCCGCAGCTCCCGGGCCAGCCGGACCGCCTCCTCGCCGTCCGCCGCCTCGCCCACGACCTCCATGTCGCCGGCACTGCCCAGGATCAGCACCAGTCCCGCCCGTACCGCCGACTGGTCCTCGGCCACCAGTACCCGGATCGTCATGCGCCCACCGCCTCGTCCTCCGCGGGCAGCACCGCCCGCACCCGCCACACCGGTCCGTCCGCCGCCGCCCGGAACTCCCCGCCCAGCAGCTCGGTCCGCTCCCGCATCCCCACGAGCCCGGCCCCCGACCCCGGCGCCCGGGGCCCCGGCCGCTCCCCGTACGGCGAGTCCACCGCCACGGTCAGCAGCCCGTCGCTCCGGGCGACCCGTACGGTGACCGTACCGGGCGCCGCGTGCTTGATCGCATTCGTCAGGGACTCCTGCACGATCCGGTACGCCGCCAGCTCCACGGGGGCCGGCAGCGTCTCGCCGGGGGCGCGGCCGTCGTGCAGGACGAACTCCAGTCCGCTGGCGGAGCCGTTGGTGCGGGCCTGCGCCAGCAGGCTGTCCAGCCCGTCCAGCGTCGGCACCGCGACCGCCTCCTGCTCGGCCCCCGCGTCCCGCAGCAGCCCGATCAGGCGGCGCATCTCCGCCAGCCCCTGCACGCTGTTCTCCCGGATCACCGCGAGCGCTTCCCGGCTGGTGCGCGCCGAGTCGATGGAGAGCGCGGCCGTGGAGTGGATGGCGATGGCCGACAGGTGGTTGGCCACCATGTCGTGCAGTTCCCGGGCCATCCGGGCGCGCTCGGCCACCACCGCCTGGGCCCGGTCCATCTCCGCCAGCAACGCCGTCTGCTCCGCCCGCAGCCGGGCCGCCTCGGCGGCCTCGCGGTGGTTGCGCAAGGTGGCGCCGGTCAGCGCCGGGCCGAAGCTGACGATGCCGGTGATCACACCGATGAGCAGGGACTCCGGGGTGCGGAACCAGGCCACCGCGGTGACGGTGACGGCCACCGTGATCAGGCCGGTGCTGATCGGCAGCCGCCGGGCCAGGGCGGGGGGACCGTAGACCACGGCGGCGTACATCAGGTCCGTGAACATGAGGACCGAGCCGAGGTTGCCGACCGTGAACTGGTCCGCGACCACCGCGGCCGTGCCGACGAGCAGGTTGACGTTCGGACGGGAGCGGCGCATCAGCTCCAGCGCGGCCAGCACGAACAGCGGCACCAGGGCCGCCCAGTCCGGCAGCAGGTGCCGGCTGCCGTTGGAATGCACCCCGAAGCCCCACAGGAGCAGCCCGAGGAACAGGCTGGCCACACAGATGATCACGTCGTCGCGATGGGGGCGGGAGAAGGTCACGGGACCATCCAACACGCCGGACGGCGCCCCGGCCTCGGAGGAGCAGCCGATTCGCGACTACATCGAAGGATGCAGTCGCGGTTCGTCGCCGCAGACGACGCGACGCGGCGGACCGGCGGCGAGGGTGGAAGGGAGTCGAAGAAGGAGATTCCCGTGGTCGTGACGCTGATCATCGCGTGCGAGGTCGGATTCTGGCTGCTGCTGGCCGGCGGCCTCGCCCTGCGCTACCTCGCCCGTATGCCCCGGCTGGGCGCGGCGGTCCTGTTGTGCGAGCCGGCACTGGAGCTGCTCCTGCTCGTCGTCACGGCGATCGACATCAAGAACGGCGCCGCGCCGTCGTGGACGCACGGCCTGGCCGCCCTCTACCTCGGCTACACCGTCGCCTACGGCCGCTACACCGTCCGCTGGCTCGACGCCCACGCCGCGTACCGCTTCGGCGGCGGCCCCAAGCCGCCCGGCGCGGGCTACGGCAAGGCCCGTGCCGTCCACGAGTGGAAGCTGTGGACGCGCACGCTGCTGGCCGCGGCCGTGGCGATCGGCCTCCTCCAGGCCGCCATCTGGTACGTCGGCGCCGACGGGGACGTCAGCCAGCTCGAGACGATGCGGTACGTCGCCCTGCGCGTGGTCGGCGGTCACGCGATCGCCTGCGTCTGCTACACGATCTGGCCCAAGAAGCCCCCGAAGGCGGCCGACCGGCCCCTGCCGTCGCAGGAGCAGCCGGCCCCCGTCACCAGGACCGGCGCCTAGGCCGGGCTGTCAGCGCTCGCCGCCGGGCACCCACAGCACGTCGCCGACCTCCTTGTTGGCCGTCCGGGCCAGGATGAACAGCAGGTCCGACAGCCGGTTGAGGTAGGTGGCGGTGAGCGGGTTCATCGACTCGCCGTGCACCTCCAGCGCCGCCCAGGTGGACCGCTCGGCGCGCCGCACCACCGTGCAGGCCTGGTGCAGCAGGGCCGCGCCCGGGGTGCCGCCGGGCAGGATGAAGCTGCGCAGCTTCTCCAGCCGCTCGTTGAAGCGGTCGCAGTCCGCCTCCAGCTTGTCGACGTAGAACTGCTCCACCCGCAGCGGCGGGTACTCCGGGTCCGCCACCACGGGGGTGCACAGGTCCGCGCCCACGTCGAAGAGGTCGTTCTGCACCCGGACCAGGACCTTGACGAGCTCCTCCGGCAGCGAGCCGAGGGCGATGGCGGTGCCGATCGCCGCGTTGGCCTCGTTGGCGTCGGCGTACGCGGAGATCCGCAGGTCGGTCTTGGCCGTCCGGCTCATGTCGCCGAGCGCGGTCGTGCCCTTGTCACCGGTGCGGGTGTAGATGCGCGTGAGGTTCACCATGCCGCCAGCGTAGTGCGGCCCAACTGGGCGGCCACCGGGGACCGGTGAGCGGTGCCGGTGTGATGTCCGTCATCTGAGACGTGACGCGTGTTACTTCACGGTCACAGCACCCCTCCCGGGCGCTAGTCTCCGCCGGAGAGGCTGACGAGGCCGGGTTGGACAAGAGAACGTGGGGTGTGCAGTGGCTGGGAAGCTCGCCGTCATCGGTGCCGGACTCATGGGGTCCGGGATCGCTCAGGTCTCCGCTCAGGCGGGCTGGGACGTCGTCCTGCGCGACGTCACCGACGCCGCGCTGACCCGGGGGACCGACGGGATCAAGGCTTCGTACGACAAGTTCGTTTCCAAGGGCAAGCTCGCCGCCGAGGACGCCGAGGCCGCGCTGGGCCGGATCACCACGACCACCGACCTCGACGCGGTCGCCGACGCCGACATCGTCGTCGAGGCCGTGTTCGAGAAGCTGGAGGTCAAGCACGAGATCTTCCGCTCGCTCGACAAGATCGTCCGGGACGACGCGGTGCTCGCCTCGAACACCTCCGCCATCCCGATCACCAAGATCGCGGCCGTGACGGAGCGCCCGGAGCGGGTCGTGGGCACCCACTTCTTCTCGCCGGTGCCGATGATGCAGCTGTGCGAGCTGGTCCGCGGCTACAAGACCAGCGACGAGACCCTCGCCACCGCCCGCTCCTTCGCCGAGTCCGTCGGCAAGACCTGCATCGTGGTCAACCGGGACGTGGCCGGCTTCGTGACCACCCGGCTGATCTCGGCGCTCGTCGTCGAGGCGGCCAAGCTGTACGAATCGGGCGTGGCGTCCGCCGAGGACATCGACATCGCGTGCAAGCTGGGCTTCGGGCACGCGATGGGGCCGCTGGCGACCGCCGACCTGACGGGCGTCGACATCCTGCTGCACGCCACCAGCAACATCTACACCGAGTCGCAGGACGAGAAGTTCGCGCCGCCGGAGCTCATGCGCCGGATGGTGGACGCGGGCGACATCGGCCGCAAGAGCGGCCAGGGCTTCTACAAGCACTGAGCTGCCGCGCGCCGTCGCACCGTTCGAACACCTTCACCCGTCAGGGTGATTTAGGTATCGGTTCGCTCACGGTCGGCAACTTCACCGCCCGCGAGGCAGTCAGTTGCAGTGAGAGTTGCCGACCACAGCACACGCACGCGTACGCAGTATTGCCGGGAGTACACATGCACATCAGGGGCGACCACGCCGAACTGGCTGTCGGGGGCCGCCTCGACGTGCGCAGCGCGGCGGACGCCCGTACGGCCCTCCACGCCGCCCTGGACGACGGCGCCGGGGACCTGGTGCTCGACCTCACCGGGCTCGACTCCTGGGACGCGACCGGACTGGGCGTCATCATGGGCGCCCACCGGCGCGCGGGCCGCACCGGGCGCCGGCTGGTGCTGCGCGGGGTGCCGCCGCAGATGCAGCGGCTCCTGGTGGCCACCCGGCTGCACCGGATCCTCGCCATCGAGGGCGGCCTGGAGGCCGAGACCCTGCCCCGCGTGTGAGGACAGCTGGTAACGGTCTGGTGGTGATGACACCCCTGCCGTTTCGCCGTACGGGGGGCACGGTCTAGGGTTCGGGCGGAAACCGGACCAGTAGCGACCGCGGCGTGTGCGAAGGCCGGAGAAGGACATCGGCGAGCGCGACGCGATCGGGGGACCGGCACATGGACGGCACCACTCACGGCCAGGCCGGCCAGGCCGGACCGCAGGAGCAGCCCGGGGCCCCGCTGCCGGGCACGCCCGGTGCCGCAGGGACTCCGGCCGCTCCTGGGGCTCCGGCCGCCCCCGGGACTCCGGCCACCCCCGCGACTCCGGCCGCACCAGGCGCCCAGGGCGCCCCGGCCCGGGTCGTGCGGCTGACCGCCGGCGAGTTCACCCTCACCGTCAACCCCGTCGACGGCAGCGAGATCGAGGCCCGGCGCCCCGGCGACGGCGCCGACCGCCGCCCTGCCAAGCGCGACGCCGCCTCCCGCGCCGCGCACGCCGCCGCCGGGCTGCCGCCCGTACCGCCCGGCGCTCCGCGGCCCCTGCCGCTGCTGGAGCGGGACGACGAGCGCGAGCGGCTCGTCCGGCTGCTGTCGCGCGGGCGCTCCGTACGGCTGACCGGGCCCGCCGGGTCCGGGCGGTCGGTCCTGCTCGACGCCGTGGCCCGGGACTGCGAAGGCATCGCGCCCGACGGCGTGGTCCGGCTCAGCGGGCACCGGCGCAGCGCCGCGGAGCTGCTGCACGCCCTGTACGCCGCCGTGTACGAGGCCCCCGGCCGGCGCCCCGAGCGCATCGAACTGCTGGCCCGGGTCCGCGAGATCGGCGCGGTCGTCGTCCTCGACGACCTGGAGCTGGGCGGCCACGCCCTGGACGAGCTGCTGCGCGACACCCCTGAGTGCGCCTGGCTGCTCGCCGCCACCCCCGACGTCCCGGCGCCCTCGGACGACTCCCACCTGGAGGAGATGTTCCTCGGCGGACTGAGCCGGGCGGGCTGCGAGGAACTGCTGGAGCGGACCGTCGGGCGGGCGCTCACCGAGGCGGAACGGGCCTGGGCGGGCGACCTGCGGTTCGCCTCCGAGGGCCTGGCGCTGCGGTTCGTCCAGGCGGGCGGGCTGCTGCGGCAGCGCGACGAGATCAACCGGCGGGCCGCCGAGGCCGAGGACGAGGACGAGCCGGGCGTCTTCGAGGAACGGCCCCGCGACCTCGACCCGGTGCCGCTGCCGAGCCTCGCCGAGGGCGCGGCGCCGGCCGAGCTGCTGGCCGCGCGGGTCAGCGAGTCCGCGCGGGCGGCGCTGCGCTTCGCGGTCGCGCTCGGCGGCGAGATGCCGCACCCCACGCACCTGCCGGCGCTGGTCGGCGACACCCACGCCGACACGGCCGTGGCCGAACTGCTGGAGTGCGGGCTGCTGACGGCGGCCGGGAGCCGGTACCGGCTGGCCGCCGGGGTGGCCCGCCAGCTGCTGGAGGCCGGGTTCGAACCGGCCGACGAGGCGCGCACGGCGGCCCGCCACTACGCCTGGTGGACCGGGCACAGCTCGGTGACCCCCGAGCGGGTCGCCGCCGAGGCGGACGCGGTGCTGGCGGCGCTCGCCGGGGCCGACGTGGTGGCCGGCGTGATGCTGGCGCGCACGGCCGCGCCCGCGTTCGCCGCGTCGCTGGACTGGGGTGCCTGGGAGCGGGTGCTGCGGGCCGGGGCCGAGGCGGCGCGGACCGCCGGCGAGGTCGCCGAACAGGCCTACTTCCACCACGAGCTGGGCGTGCTCGCGCTGTGCCAGGGCCGGCTGGACCGGGCCCGCGCCGAGCTGGAGACCTCGATCGGCCTGCGCGGGGCGCTGGCCGACAAGCACGGAACCGTCGCGGGCCGCCGCGCCCTCGCCCTGGTGACGGACCACGAGATCACCACCACCCCCGCCCCACCGCTGCGCCTGGAGGCCCCGGACCCGGCCACCGCGCCCGGCCGCGGCGCCCCCGAGGCGGTCACGCGGCCCACCCCGGCGGCCGGCACGGCCGGCCCCCTCGGCGGCCCCAAGGCGGCGCCGCGCGCCCTGGGTCCGGGCACCGGCGCTCCGGCCGGTGCGCCCGGCTCCGAGGCGGTCACCGAGGTGACCCCGCGCGTCGGCGGCACGGCTCCGGGTACCGGCCCGGGCAAGGGCCCCGGGGCGGCCGCTGCGCCGGCGGGCTCGGGTACGGGCGCCGCTCAGGCCGGTCCCGGCGGCTCGGCCCGCAAGGGCCTCGGGGGACCCGGCGTCGGTGCCGTTGCCGGTGCCGGGACAGGGTCCGGCACCGGGGCAGGAGGCACGGCCGCCGGACCGGCCGCAGGACCGGGCAACGGCTCCGGGAGCGCCGTGACCCAGGTGATCCGGCCCGTCGGGGGCCCCGGCCCGGATCCGCAGACCTTGTCCGAGGTGTTCGGCAGCGCCTTCCCGGCCGCGGCCGCGGCGCCCACCGCGCCCCAGCCGCGCGTCCCGGCGGCCCCCGCGCGGGCCGAGGGGCCCGCGTGGCGCCGCCGTCCCGTGCTGCTGGCCGCGGGCGGGGCCCTGGTCGCCGTCGTGCTGGGCACCGTCGCGGCCCTCGCCGTGTCCTCCGACGACGAGCCCGGCGCTCCGGCGACCTCGCCGACGCCCGGCTCGTCCCGCCCGGACGCGGTGCCCGGAGGGAACGATCCTGCACAGGACCCGGGCAGCTCCCCGGGCACCGGTACGCCCCCTGCCGCCGGCACCGGGTCCACCGGCACGGGCGCCCCCGGCACCACCGCGCCGCCCTCGACCGCGACCGGCGGGACGGGCCCGGGCACCGGCCCGGGCACCGGTACCGGCTCCGCGGGACCCAGCCGCCGCCCGAGCACCAAGCCCACGGGCCCGACGGCGTCCTCCCCGGGCCCCAAGCCCTCGCAGTCCCCGTCGGCGCCGGATCCGACCGGCCCCTCCTCGCCCGGCACGCCGACCGGCCCCACCGACCCCCCGACGGGCAGCGCCGGGACGAGCACCAGCCCCTCGGGCACCACGGGCGCCGACGGCGGCACCACCGGCTGAACCCGCTCCGGCCGCCCGGCCGGGCCGGGCCGAGGAACGCCGACGGGGCCGGCCCCCGAGGGACCGGCCCCGCCACCACCGGCTAGAACAGCCGCAGCTTGTCGTCCTCGATACCGCGCAGGGCGTCGTAGTCCAGGACCACGCACTCCATGCCCCGGTCCGTGGCCAGCACCCGCGCCTGCGGCTTGATCTCCTGGGCCGCGAAGACGCCCTTGACCGGCGCCAGGTGCGGATCGCGGTTGAGCAGCTCCAGGTAGCGGGTCAGCTGCTCGACGCCGTCGATCTCGCCGCGCCGCTTGATCTCGACCGCCACGGTCCGCCCGTCCGCGTCGCGGCACAGGATGTCGACCGGGCCGATGGCGGTCATGTACTCGCGGCGGATCAGCGTGTACCCCTCGCCGAGGGTCTCGATGCGGTCGGCCAGCAGCTCCTGCAGGTGCGCCTCGACGCCGTCCTTGATCAGGCCCGGGTCGACGCCCAGCTCGTGCGAGGAGTCGTGCAGGACTTCTTCCATCGTGATGATGAGCTTCTCGCCCGCCTTGTTGACCACCGTCCACACGCCGGCCTCGTCCCCGGTCCCCTCCTTGAGGGTGCACGGCGGGGACATCCAGTTGAGGGGCTTGTACGCCCGGTCGTCGGCGTGGATGGAGACGCTGCCGTCCGCCTTCACGAGGATCAGACGGGGGGCCGAGGGCAGATGGGCGGTGAGCCGGCCCGCGTAATCGACGGAGCAGCGGGCAATGACGAGACGCATGGTCGGCAACGCTACTCGACCGACCCCCCTCCACGCGATTCGCCCCCGAAAGCCCCGTTCGCCGATGGCGCGTTGTATGCGCATTCTCCTGGTGCGGTACCCACGGGGCGCCTACCGTGTTAGCGGGAGGTTGTCGAACGCGCACACTGCGTTGCCGCGTGTGGTGCGGCCTCCTTCCCTGCCCGTAGGACCCCGGTCAGCCCTTGACCGGGGTCGCGAGAGGAGAACCCATGTCGCTCGACGTCTCACCGGCCCTACTCGAACAGGCCGAGCGAGGCGAGGTCGACGAAGCCGCCTTCGTCGACTGCGTCCGGACCTCCCTGCCTTACGCCTGGGAGATGATCAGCTCTTTGGTGGCCCAGCTCAAGGTCGACGGCGGCGAGTTCGCCGACAACCAGACGCCGCCGCCGGACGAGCAGGCGCGCGGCCAGCTCCTGCGCGCGCTGGCGAGTGACGCGATCCGCGGTGCCCTGCAGCGGCACTTCGGCGTGCGCCTCGCCTTCCAGAACTGCCACCGCGTCGCGGTCTTCCCGCTGGACCCCTCCGTCGACGACCGGCTCGCCAAGTTCACCTCGATCCGGGGCCAGCTGCTGAACCAGTCCCCGGAACTGCGGGACTGCTAGCGCGCTTGTCCCGGATCACCGCGCTGACCGGACGGAGAGGGCGGTGAGGCGGAGTCCTGCGAGGTAGATGGTGGCGGTCTCGGCGTGCGGGGTGGCCAGGCCGCGCCACTGCTCCAGTCGCTCGACGACGGTGCGCCGGCGCCGGACGGTCGGTGGGTTCCGGGACGGTTCCCGGGTCGTCAGCCGGCTTCGTCGACGCTCCTCGGCGGGAAGGGGTGGATCGGTGCCACGTCGACGGACGCCGCCGCGATGACCTCGTCCAGCACGTCCCGGGAGCGGACGAGGTCGCCGATCATCCGGTCGATCCGGTCCCGCTCGGCGGCCAGGTCGGCCACCAGGGCGGGGGTGGCCCGCACCGACGGGCCGCCGTCCTCGTCCCGCATGCACGGCAGGATCCGGCGGATCCGGGCGCTGTTGAGTCCGGCGGCGTAGAGCTCCTGGATGCGGATCACCCGGTCGACGGCCCGTTCGGGGAAGTCGCGGTGGCCACCGGGGGTGCGGTCGGACGCCAGCAGGCCCTGCTGCTCGTAGTAGCGCAGCGAGCGCTCACCGACCCCGGTGCGTGCCGCCAGTTCACCGATCCGCATGCCCGCCTCCACACTTGAACCTGACACTGGTGTCAAGTTCTACGGTACCGGCATGACGCAGACACCGCAGTCCCCCGCCGCATCCCGCCTCTTCGAACCCGCCCGCCTCGGCGGCCTGGAACTCCCCAACCGCCTGGTCATGGCCCCGCTCACGCGCAACCGGGCCGGGGCCGACGGGGTCCCCGGGGAGCTCATGGCCACCCACTACGCGCAGCGCGCCTCGGCCGGTCTGATCATCGCCGAGGGCACCACCCCGAACGCCGTCGGCCAGACCTACCCGCACATCCCCGGCATCCACACCCCGGCCCAGATCGCCGGCTGGCGCCGCGTCACCGACGCCGTGCGCGCCGCCGGCGGGCGCATGTTCCTCCAGCTCCAGCACGGCGGCCGGGTCGGTCACCCCGACACCAGCGGGCACGTACCGCTCGCGCCGTCCGCCGTGCGCTTCCCGGAGCCGCTGCAGACCCCGGCCGGGCCGCGGGAGGCCGTCATGCCGCGGGTGATGACGGAGGAGGACATCCGCGACACCGTCGCCGACTTCGCGCGCGCCGCCCGCAACGCCGTCGAGGCGGGCTTCGCGGGGGTGGAGGTGCACTCCGCCAACGGCCACCTGCTGCACCAGTTCCTCGCGGGGAACACCAATCTCCGCACCGACGGGTGGGGCGGTTCCATCGAGCAGCGGATCCGGTTCCCCGTCGAGGTGGTCTGGGCCGTCGCCGAGGCCGTCGGCCCGGAGCGGGTCGGCGTACGGATCTCCCCGGGGGCACACGTCAACGGCGTGCGGGAGGACGACACCGAGCGGCTCTACCCGGCACTGGCCGCGGCCCTCGCGGACCTGCGGCCGGTCTACCTGCACCAGGTCCACGCCGACCCGGACCTGCCCCTGTTCGCGGAGCTCCGCAAGGCCTGGCCCGGCACCCTGATCGCCAACCCCCGGCTCTCCCACGAGGACCTCGCCGCCGACGCGGGCCTGCGGCAGGGTGAGCGGCTGCTGGCCGAGGGCGCCGACCTGGTGGCGCTGGGACGCGGCTTCCTGGCCAACCCCGACCTGGTGGAGCGACTGCGCACGGGCGCGCCGCTCAACCGGATCCGGCCCGAGTTCCTGATGCACGTCAGCGGGCCGGAGGGCTACAACGACTATCCGGTGCTGGCCCGTGCGCAGGCCGCCTAGGCCCGTCGCGGTCGGGGCGTCAGCCGAGGCGGGGCAGGACCTCGGCGCCCAGCCGCCGGACGTTGTCCTCGGTGGCCGCGAGATCGCCGGAGCCCTCGGTCAGCAGGGCGAAGCGGGTGATCCCGGTCCGCTCGGCGGTCGCCGCCAGCCGGTCCGCGGCCAGCCGCGGCGTCCCCACCGGGTGCAAGGAGCACAGCAGTTCCGTGTACGCGACGGGGTCCCGCATCGCCCGGTGCCGGCCGTCCACGGTGACATGGGCGTCCAGTCCCTGTTTCAGCCAGCCCGGCAGCGCCTTGAGGAGCGTCTCGCGGGCGTCGGCCGTCCGGTCCGCCAGCTGGCAGACACCCGCCGAGACATGGCCCGCCCCGGCGACCACCGAGGGCGGATGGCCGGCCGCCCGGGCGGTCTCCCGCCACAGCGCGACCATCGCCGCCTTGTCCTCGTCCCCGCAGTGCATCCCCAGCAGCATCGGCAGCCCGCGCTCGGCCGCCAGCCGGACCGACGTGGGCGTGGTGCACGCCACGATCACCTCGGGGGCCGTCGCGTCGGCGTCCAGCGCCTCCGACGGGCGCGGTACGACGGCCACTTCGCGGAAGGCGAAGTGCTCACCGGCGGCCCCCACCCGGGGTTCGCCCAGCCAGCGCCGGATCAGGTCCAGGGCCTCCGGGAAGGAGTTCTCGTAGGCGTCCAGCCCGCCCCCGAACACCTCCAGGTCCACCCAGGGCCCACCCCGCCCCACTCCGAGGGTGAACCGCCCGCCGGAGGTCAGGTGCAGCAGCGCGGCCTGTTCGCCGAGGGCCACCGGGTGCGTGTTGGGCAGCACGCTCACGGCCGTGCCCACCCGCAGCCGCCGGGTCCGGCCCAGCAGCAGCGCGGCCAGGGTGACCGCCGACGGGCACACCCCGTACGGCACGAAGTGGTGCTCGGCCAGCCAGACCGAGTCCAGCCCGGACTCCTCGGCCACCTCGGCGGTCCGTACCGCCCGGTGCAGCGCCTCACCGGCGCCCTGGCCGGGGAACTGGGCCGCCAGTACAAACGCTCCTACGCGCATCGCTCTTCGCCTCCTCGCGGCTGACGCGGCCTCCCCCAGGTGGACCGTTGTGTCCTGAGTCCGATCGTCGGGTCTTCTGCTGGCAACAACGTCTGACACGTGCCAAAGGCACGGCCTGACACGAAAGTTATTGAGATTGTCGGGGAATCCCGTGCGACCGTCTTGCGACCACCCTGCGGGTACCCGGGTGCGCGGCGCGTAGTCTGGGAGAAACCCACTTGCCACCGCCGATCCGTGAGGTATACGTGTCCCCGCGTCACAACCGCCCCAAGGGCGGCGACCACCCGGCCGACCGCAGCGGCGGCGGGCCGGACCGCTACGGCCTGGAGCGGACCGAGGAGTACCTCGGGGAGGACTGGACCGTCCGGCACGTCTCCGGCGCGAGCGCGGCCGGCAAGCGCTACCGCTGCCCGGGCTGCGACCAGGAGATCCCGCCCGCCACCCCGCACGTGGTGGCCTGGCCGCAGTACGGCGGCGTGGACGACCGCCGGCACTGGCACAAGGCCTGCTGGAACGCCAAGGACCGCCGCACCACGCGGGTGCAGCGGTCCCGTAACGCTCCCCGGCACTGACGCCGGGGTCACACGTCCCGGCGGCCCACCACCAGGTACGAGCCGGCCACCGCCGCGCCGGTCACGAGGAGCAGCAGCGCGAAGTGGACCCAGGCCGGCGGGATGGCACCGGTGTCCGTGTTGGGCAGCCCGAACAGCTGCATCAGCGCGACCGGGGCGTTGTACCGGATCAGCGTCGAGCCGGCCGGCTGCGTGGCCTCCCACATGCTGAGCATCGCGCCGGTGAACGGCGGCACGGTGACGACGCCGATCATCACCGCGATCCCGCCGGCGGAGTGCCGTACGAGGGCGCCGACCGCCAGCGCGAGGACGCCCAGCAGCGTGACGTAGAGGCTGCCGGCGAGTCCGTCGAGGAGCTCGCCGGGGATGTCGTGCCGGCCGGCGCCGGGGCGGTGGTGCACGATCGCGCCGGCCAGCGCGACCAGGGTCACCGAGCCGGCGACCGCGGTGAAGCCGACCCCGCCGACCACGAGGTACTTCGCGGTCAGCACCCGGTGCCGGTCGGGGGCGGCGGTGAACGTGGTGCGGATCAGCCCGGTGCCGTGCTCCGAGGTCATGGTCAGCACGCCGAGGACCATCACCCCGAGCTGCCCGACCAGCAGCCCGAACAGCGCGGGCGCGGTGAAGGGCGTCCCGCTGAAGTTCTCCGCGGAGGTCTGCGCCACGGCGAGCAGGCCGATGCCGACGACGAGGAGCACCAGTGCGCCGAGGGTCAGCACGGTGGAGCGGACCGAGATCATCTTGGTCCACTCCGAGGCGACGGCGTGCCCCAGGTGCGGCCGCGGGGTGGGCAGCGGGGAGCTGTAGGCCGCCGGGCGCGGGGTCGGGGCGGTCATCGGGGATCCTCGGGGTCGGTCGCGGTCCCGGCCAGGTCGCCGGGCCGGCTGGGCATCAGGAAGGGCTGCGCGCCGGCCGCGCCGGGCGGCGGGGGAGCGTAGAAGGCGGCGGCGGTCGGGCCCGACACCTGGTGCGCGCCCTCGTCCTCCCACGCCGGTACGGTCAGCGGCTCGGGCTCGAACAGCTCGGCGCGCGGGTCCTCGGTGGAGGTGTACTCCACCGCGCTCTGGGTGAGCCGCATGTACGCCTCCTCCAGGGAGGCCCGGTGCGGCGAGAGCTCCCACAGCCGTACGCCGGCCTCGTGGGCGAGGTCCGAGACGTGCGGCAGGGTGAGCCCGGTCACGCGCAGGGCGCCATCGGGCTCCTTGAGCACCTGGCCCCCGGCCTTCACCAGGGCCTCACCGAGCGCTTGCGCGCCAAGTCGATCGGAATCGGCCACCCGGACCCGGGCGAATCCGGCCGAGTTGTGGGCGATGAACTCCTGCACGCCCATGTCGGCGAGCAGCCGCCCGCGCCCGATCACGATCAGGTGGTCCGCGGTCAGGGCCATCTCGCTCATCAGGTGCGAGGAGACGAACACGGTCCGGCCCTCCGCGGCCAGCTGCCGCATGAGGTTGCGCACCCAGAGGATGCCCTCCGGGTCGAGGCCGTTGACCGGCTCGTCGAACAGCAGCACCTGCGGGTCGCCGAGCAGGGCGGCGGCGATGCCGAGCCGCTGGCCCATCCCGAGCGAGAACGCCTTGGTCCGCTGCCGGGCCACGTCCTGGAGCCCGACCACGCCGAGCACCTCGTCCACCCGCTTCTCCGGGATGCCGGAGAGCTGGGCGAGGGCCAGCAGGTGGGTCCGGGCCCGGCGCCCGCCGTGCACGGCCTTGGCGTCGAGCAGGGCGCCGACGTGCCGCTGGGCGTTGGGCAGCTCCCGGAAGGGCCGGCCGTTGATCGTGACGTGGCCGGAAGTGGGCCGGTCCAGGCCCAGGATCATGCGCATGGTGGTCGACTTCCCGGAGCCGTTGGGCCCCAGGAAGCCGGTCACGTGACCGGGCCTGACCTGGAAGGAGAGCTGGTCGACGGCGGTCTTCGCGCCGAAGCGCTTGGTCAGGCCGACTGCCTCGATCATCCTCTGCCCCTTGCCATGCGGACGGATTTCGTCCGGGTAAGGCTTAAGAGGATATCGAGCGCCGTTCGGTTCCGTCCCGGGCCGAACCCTGAGTCACCCCTGAGCCCGACCCGGGAATCCCCCTCAGGCGGGCGTCACGCGTCCCGCTTCCGCAGCACCAGATAGCCCCCGAGGACGGCCGCCAGCACCCACACGACCATGATCCCGAGGCCGGTCCACGGGCCGTACGGCGTCTCCACCGTGCCCGGCACCGTCTGCATGATCTTGGAGCCGGCCTGGTCCGGGAACCACTGGGACACCTTCCGGGTGGTCTCGAACGCGCTGAGGATGTTCGAGATCATCAGGAAGAACGGCATCAGGATGCCCAGCGAGAGCACGGCGCTGCGCAGGATCGTCGCGAAGCCCATCGAGAACAGCGCGATGAGGGCCATGTAGAGCCCGGCGCCGACCACCGCGCGCAGGATGTTCGGCTCGCCGATGCCGATGCTGTGCTCACCGAGGATCGCCTGTCCCAGGAAGAAGGACAGGAAGCTGGTCAGCAGGCCCACGACCAGGGCCAGGGCCGTGGCGACGGCCAGCTTGGACAGCAGCAGGGTGCCGCGGCGCGGCACGGCGGCCAGCGAGGTGCGGATCATGCCGCTGCTGTACTCGCTCGTGACCACGAGCACGCCGAAGACGATCATCCCGAGCTGGCCGAAGGTCATCCCGGCGAAGCTCATCACGGTCGGGTCGAAGGTCGCCTGCTGCTCCTGGGGCAGGTCGTCGAACGTGGCGCCGATCGCCCAGCACAGCGCGGCGCTGATGCCGACCGTGGCCACCAGGGCCGAGACCAGGGACCACACCGTGGAGGCGACCGTACGGATCTTGGTCCACTCGGACTTGAGGACTGCCGTGGACATGGTCACTCCCCGCCCTGCCGCGCCTGCTCGAACCCCGCGCCCCACGCCGGGACGTCCGCCGGCCGGGCCGGGTTGTCGGCGGCCCGGCCCGGGAGCGGGAGCTCCGGTCGGCCGGGGGCGTGGGCGTGGTACTCGACCGCGTCCGCCGTCATACGCATGAACGCTTCCTCCAGTGACGCCCGTTGCGGGCTCAGTTCGTGCAGCACGATGCGGTGCTCCGCGGCGAGTTCGCCGAGCCGTTCCGCGCCGACCCCGTCGACCTCCAGCGCGCCGGCCCCCGGTACCTCGACCGCGGTGATGCCGGCTCCGTGCAGGACGTCCTTGAGCTGTTCCTGCTGCGGGGAGCGAAGTCGTACGTAAGTGCGAGAGTTCCGGTGAATGAAATCAGACATGGACGTGTCGGCAAGGAGCTTGCCTTGACCGATCACGATCAAATGATCCGCGGTCAATGCCATTTCGCTCATCAAGTGGGACGAGACGAAGATCGTCCTTCCTTCCGCGGCCAGCCCCTTCATCAGATTGCGGATCCAGAGAATTCCCTCCGGGTCCAGACCATTGACGGGTTCGTCGAACATCAGAATCTCCGGATCGCCGAGCAGCGCGGCGGCGATTCCCAGCCGCTGCCCCATGCCCAGGGAGAAACCTTTCGACTTCTTCTTCGCCACGGGCGTCAACCCGACGAGGTCCAGCACCTCACCGACC
Source organism: Streptomyces antimicrobicus (assembly GCF_020532625.1). GTDB lineage: Bacteria > Actinomycetota > Actinomycetes > Streptomycetales > Streptomycetaceae > Streptomyces > Streptomyces antimicrobicus. Next base: position 68,929 of record NZ_JAJAUY010000001.1, read on the forward strand.
CGGCGCTCCGGGATGCGGTTGGACTGGGCCAGACACAGAAGGTTGTGGTACGCGCTGCGCCCGCCGTGCATGGCCTTGGCGTCCAGCAGCGCGCCGATGTGCTTGAGCGGCTCCGGCAGGTCCCGGTAGTGCTTCCCGTCGATCCTGACCGTGCCACTGGTCGGGTTGTCGAGGTCGAGCATCATGCGCATGGTCGTGGACTTGCCGGCCCCGTTGGGGCCGAGGAAGCCGGTCACCACCCCCGGTCTGACCTGGAAGCTCAGGTGGTCCACGGCAGTCTTGCTGCCGAATCGTTTGGTGAGGCCCTCGAGCTCGATCATACGGGCCACGCTAGAACGCCCGAGGGCCCTGCGTCACCTCGAAAGGCGGCGCAGGGCCCTCGGCCACGGGGGTGGTGGTGCCGGCGCGGTGCCGGAGCGGAACTAGCGGCTCTGCTGGGCCGGAACGCCGCGGGAGACCGGCTCGTCGTCCATGACCGGGGTGGCCGCGGCGACCGCGGCGCCGGTCAGGGTCGCCAGCATCTCGCGGACGTTGGTCAGCTGGGCGTTGATGGAGTCGCGGCGGTTGGTCAGCGCCGCCAGCTCGCGCTCGGACTCGCTGCGGATGCGGTCCGCCTTGGCGTTGGCGTCGGCCACGATGTCCTCGGCCTGGCGCTGGGCGGTCTCCACCGTCTGGCGGGCCCGGCGCTCGGCGTCGGTGCGCAGCTTCTCGGCCTCCAGGCGCAGCTGCTCGGCGCGGTGCTCGATCTCGGCGAGGCGCTTCTCGGCCTTGGCCTGACGCGAGGCCAGGTCGCGCTCGGACTGCTCGCGGCGCTTGGCCAGGTTGGTCTCGAAGTCCGCGGCGGCCTGGGCGGCCTTGGCGCGGGTCTCCTCGAACAGGGCGTCGGCCTCCTCGCGCTTGGAGGCGGCGTCCTTCTGGGCCTCGGCGCGCAGGGTGGCGGCGTCGCCCTTGGCCTTCTCGACGATCCGGACGCCCTCGTCCTCCGCCTTCGCCTTGCGGTCGGCGGCGAAGCTCTCGGCGTCGTTGCGCACCTGCTGGGCCGCCGACTCGGCGAGCTCACGGTGCTGCTCGGCGGCCCGGCGGGCCTCCTCGCGCAGGTCCTTGGCCTCCTCCTCGGCGAGCCGCAGGATCTTCTCGACCCGGGCGCCGAGACCGGCGTACGACGGCTCGGCGTCGGAGACCTGGGCCTGGGCGTTCTGCGTCTCGAGGTGGAGCTCCTCGATGCGCTTCTCCAGGGAGTTGATGCGGGACAGAGCGCTGTCACGGTCGGCGACGAGCTTGGTAATGCGGTCGTCCACCTGACCGCGGTCGTAACCACGCCGCACGAGCTCGAAGCCGAAGGGGGAGGATGTGTCGCTCATGGGGTTCCTGTCGAAGTGAGACCGATGAGGTGCTACGTGAGGTGTTAAGGGGAATCCTAGGCGCCGGAGCGGCGTGTCATCGAGTCAATCGCAGTTTGCCCTGGACAATGACACCCCTTTTGAGTGGCAAGGCGACGGAATGCTTCTCACTCCTTCGCCTGAACCTCCATCAGGAGCACACATCCGCACGCTCCGACTAGCCCTCCGACGCCTTCCCACCCGATCGGGTGGAACCCGCTGTCGCGCCGGCCTTGACGCCCCCCGCGCCCTGACCGCCGACCGAAGGCCTCCCGCCGCCCGAAGGCGCCTCGAATGATTCCAACGCCTCAAGCACGTCCTGGACACGGGAGATCTCCGCCTGGATGTCCTCGCGCCGGCGGACCAGGACCTCCAGGTCCTTGCGTCCCTCCTCGACCAGCCGTTCGGCCTCCGCCTTCGCCGCGGCGAGCGTCTCCTCGGCCTGCCGGGACAGCTCGGCCTTCTTCTGCTCGGCCTCCTTCAGCAGCGTCTCGGCCTTGCGGACCGCGGCGATGCGCACCTTGCTGGCCTCGCTGCTGGCGTCCGACACCAGGGCCTTGGCCTTCGCCTCCGCCTCGGCGCTCTGCTCGGTCGCCGCCTTCACCAGCTTGTCCACGCGCTCGCCCGCGGACTTCATCTGCTCGGCCGTCTCGCGCCGGGCCCGCTCGTGCAGTTCCTCCACCTCGGACTCGACCCGCGCCCGCAGCTCCTCGGCCCGCTCCCTTATGGCCGCGGCGTCCGCCCGCGCGCCCACCAGCAGCTCGTCCGCGTCCGTACGGGCCTTCTCAACCAGCGAGTTGCCCTCCACGGTCGCCTCCGAGGCGATCCGCGCCGCCTCCTTGCGCGCCGCGTCCACCATCGCGTCGGCCTGCTCCTCGGCCTTGGTGGTGGCCGCCAACGCCTTCTTGGCCGCCTCGGAGGTGAGCTTCTCGGCCTCCGCCGTGGCCTCCGTCAGGAGCCGGTCGACCTGCTCCGCGGCCTCCGTGCGGCGCTTGTTGGCCGCCTCCCGGGCGTCGTCCAGCAGCCGCTCGGACTCCTCGCGCGCCTCGGTACGGGTGCGCTCGGCCGCGGCCGCCGCCTCCGCCTTGACCCGCTCCGCCTCGGACCGGGTGCGGGTGGCGTGCTCCTGCGCCGAGGACAGCGCCTCCGCCGCCTCCGCGCGCAGCCGCTCCGCCTCGGCCGCGGCCTCGCCGACCGTGCGCTCGTTGTCCTTGCGGGTCTGCTGCTCCAGCTTCTCCGCCTCGGAGACGGCCTCGGCGATGAGCCGGTCGGCCTGCTCGGCGGCCTCGGTGCGCAGCCGGTTGCCCTCGGCGCGCGCCTCGTCCAGTGTCTGCTCGGCCTCGCGCTCGGCGCTCGCCAGCGTCTCGTTCGCCGCCGCCGTGACGCGCTCCGCCTCCGCGGTGGCCTCGCCGATGATCCGGCCGCCCTCGGTCCGGGCCGCGTCCAGCGCCTGCGCCGCCTCGGCGCGCAGCCGCTCCGCCTCGGCCGCCGCCTCGGCGAGCGTGTGCTCGCCCGCCGCACGGGCCTCGGCGGTCAGCCGCTCGGCCTCGGCGGTGGCCTCGCCGATCAGGCGGGCCCCCTCGGCACGGGCGTCCTCCAGGGTCCGCTCCGCGTCGCGCTCGGCGCCGGTCAGCGTCTCGGCGGCCTTCGCCGTCAGCGCCTCGGCCTCGGCCCGCGCCTCGGCGAGCGCGGCCTCGCCCGTCGCGCGGCCCTCCTCGACGAGCCGCTCCGCCTCGGCCGTGGCCTCCTCGCGGATGCGCGTGCCCTCGGCGCGGGACTCCTCCAGGGAGACCGCGGCCTCGGCCCTTATGCGGTTGGCGTCCTCGCGGGCGTCCGCCCGGGTGCGCGCGGCGTCGCGCTCGGCCGCGGCCAGCGCGTCCGTCGCCTCGGTGCGCAGCCGCTGCGCGTACTCCGCGGTGTCGCTACGGGTCTGCTCGGCCTCGGCGATCGCGTCCGCGACCGTCCGCTCGGCCAGCGCCTTGGCCGCGTCCGTCTCGGTGCGGGCCTCGGTGCGGATCCGGTTGGCGTCCTCGGTGGCCCGCTCGCGCTCGGCGTAGGCGTCGGCCCGGACCCGGTCGGCCTCCTCCTGGGCCTCGGTCCGGGTCCGCTCCGCGGCGTGCTCGGCGGCGCTGCGCAGACCGGTGATCTCCTCCTCGGCCTCCTCGCGCAGGCCCGCCACGGAGTCCCGTACCTGCTGCGCGGTGGCCTCGGCGGCCGCGACCAGCTCGGCCGCCCGCGTCTCCGCCTCCTCGGTGAGCCGCGCGGCCTCGGCCTGCGCCTCCTCCGAACGGCGGCGGGCCGCCGCCAGCAGCTCCTCGCTCTGCTCGCGGGCCTGCGCCCGCTCGTTGTCGGCGTCCGTACGCGCCGAGGACAGGGTCTCCTCCGCCTCCCGGCGGCGCCGCGCGGCCTCCTCCTGGGCGGCGGCCAGCGCCTCCGCGGCCTCCGCGGCGACCCGCTCGGCCGCGGCCTTCGCCTCGGCCCGCAGCCGGTCCGCGGTCTCCTGCGCCTCGGTGCGGACCCGTTCGGCCTCCGTCTCGGCCTCGGTGCGCAGCCGTACGGCGACCTGCTCGGCCTCGGCACGGGCCCGGCCGGCGTCGTCGGCCGCGTCGGTGCGCAGCCGCTCCGCCTCCGCCTCGGCCTGCGCCTGGAGGGTGCGGATGCGTTCCGCCGACTCGGCGCGCAGCCGGTCGCTCTCCTCCGTGGTCTCCTTGCGGAGGGTCTCGGCCGCCGCGCGGGCGTCGCGCAGCGTCTGCTCGGCGGTGGCCAGCCGGCTCTCGGCGTCCTGCTGCAGCCGGGCGAGCTCCGCCTCGGCCTCGGTCCGCCGGGCGGCGAGCGCCTGCTCGGTCTCCTCGCGCCGGGCCCGGGCCGCCGCGTCCGCCTCGGCGCGCACGGCCTGCGCCGCCTCCTCGGCCTCGGCGCGCAGCCGTTCGGCCTCGGCCCGGGTGCGCTCCAGGGTCTCCTCGGCCTGGGTGCGCAGGGTCGTCGCCCGCTCGATGGCCTCCGCGCGGACCCGGTCGCTCTCGGCGCCGGCGCCCGCGCGCAGCGCGTCCGCGTCCGACTTGGCCTTGGTCAGCAGCTCCTCGGCGGTCTTGGCCGCCTCCTCGATCTGCTGCACGGCCTCGCGGCGGGCCTCGCCGCGGATCCGCTCGCCCTCGGCGACGGCCTCCGAGCGCAGCTGCTCGGCCTCGCCGCGCAGCCGCCGGGCCTCCTCCTGGAGCTCGACCGTCCGGGCCCGGTACTCCTCGGTGTCGTCCTTGGCCGCGCCCTTGAGCTGCTCGGCCGTGGCCGCCGCCTGGGCCCGCAGCCGCTCGGCCTCGGCCTCCGCCTCGCGGCGGATCCGCTCGGCCTCCTCGGACGCGGCCCTGGTGGTGGCCCGGGCGTCCTCGGACGCCTTGGTCAGCACCTCCTCGGCGGTCCGGGCGGCCTTCGCCAGCTGGGCCGCGGTGTCCTCGGCCGCCGCCGTACGGGCCTGCTCGCCGGCCTCGGTCCGGATCCGCTCGGCCTCGGCCCGGGCGTCGGCCAGGGCGTGCTCGGCCTCGGCCTTGAGTGCCTCGGCCTCCTTGGTGGCCTCGGTGACCAGCCGGGCGACCTGCTCCTTGGCGGTACGGGTGCGCTGCTCGTTGACGGACTCCGCGGAGGCCAGCTGCCGGGCCGCGCTCTCCTTGGCCTCGGCGAGCACCCGCTCGGCCTCGGCGCGGGCGTCGCGCAGCGCGCTCTCGGCCTCGGTGACCCGCTGCTCGGCCACCCGGCCGAGGTCGAGGGTCTGCTGGCGGGTCTGCTCGGCCTCGGCGGCGGTGGTCGAGCGCAGCCGCTCGGCGTGCTCGGTGGCCTCCTGCGCCTGGGTGGAGGCGGCGGTCAGCAGCCGCTCGGCCTCCTTGCGGGCGCGCAGCAGCGTCGCCTCCGCCTCGGCGCGGGCGGCCTCGGCGCCCTCGGCCATCCGGCGCCGGGTCTCCTCGGCGACCCGGGCGGCCTCGGCGCGGGCGGCGTTCAGCGCCTGCTCGGCCTCGGCCCGGGACTCCTCCATGAGCCGGCGGGCCTGGGCCTCGGTCCGGGCGCGCAGCTGCTCGGCCCAGGCGACGTTCTCGTTGACGTGCGCCTCGACGGTCTGGCGGCGCTCGTTGAGTTCCTGGTCCAGCCGCTGGCGGCGGTTGACGGCCTCGGCGTGCAGCTCGGCCTGCAGGCGCGCCTGGTGCTCGGCGTGCTCCTGGAGGATGCGCTGGGTCTGGGCCCGGGCCTCGCGCAGCTCGCGCTCGGCGTCGGAGCGCATCTGGTCCGCCTGGATCTGCGCGTTGCGCAGCAACTGCTCGGCCTGGTAGCCGAGGTCCTGGCTGTCGTAGGCCGGGCGGGACGCGAGCGCGCGGCGCACCTCGTGGAGCTTGGCGCGCAGCACCTCGACCTGGTACCCGAGGTCCTCGGCGTGCTGGACGGCCTTCTCGCGCTCCTTCTTCAGCCGCTCCATCTCGGCCTCGAAGCGCGAGAGATGGTCGGCCTCAGCCGCTTGAGTCTCCTGGCTTTCGTAGCCCCGCACCGCGCGGTCCCATCCGTCCCCTGGTCGCAAGCTCACTCCCAAATGAGCACCGTCCGCCCGCTGAACGGCGCCCCCGGGGAAATGGTGTCAGATGCCGGGGCACGGGTCACAGGCCCCGACCCCTTCCGCACCGAACCCCGGCCGAGCCAGACGCCACTCTACCGGCCGGGGGACAGGGGCGGTCAGTGCTCCCGGTCAGTGCTCCGGGTTCGAGGTGACCAGCTCGGTCAGGACGCCGTGGCAGTCCTTGGGGTGCAGGAAGGTGATCCGGGAGCCCATGGAGCCCCGGCGCGGCTCGTCGTACAGGACGCGGACGCCCTTGCCGCGGATCGCGTCGGCGTCGGCGTCGACGTCGGCGGTGCCGAAGGCGATGTGGTGGACGCCCTCGCCGTTCTTGGCCAGCCACTTGGCGACCGTGGAGTCCTCGCGGGTGGGCTCCAGGAGCTGGAGGTAGGAGGCGCCGCCGTCGGAGGTGTCGTTGATCTTGAGCATGGCCTCGCGCACACCCTGCTCCTCGTTGACCTCGGAGTGGAACACCTCGAAGCCGTACGTGGCACGGTAGAACTCGACAGTCTTGTCGAGGTCGAAGCAGGCGATCCCGATGTGGTCGATTCTTGTCAGCATGGGACCAGTGCACTGCCACCGAGGGTGGTTACGCAACGTGCGCGCGATCACACCTACTGCCCGGTGACCGCCGCCGGACGGCTCAGTACATTGACGTAAACCCTCGTTCACTCCTCATCCAAGGGGCTGTGCCTCATGTCCGGAACGAACAACACCACTTCAGTGATCGTCGCAGGCGCCCGCACGCCCATGGGACGGCTGCTGGGCTCGCTGAAGTCCTTCTCGGGCGCCGACCTCGGCGGCTTCGCCATCAAGTCCGCGCTGGACCGGGCCGGGATCTCCGGCGACCAGGTGCAGTACGTGATCATGGGCCAGGTGCTCCAGGCCGGCGCCGGCCAGATCCCCGCCCGCCAGGCCGCCGTCAAGGCCGGCATCCCGATGAGCGTCCCGGCGCTGACCGTCAACAAGGTCTGCCTCTCCGGCCTCGACGCCATCGCCCTGGCCGACCAGCTGATCCGCGCCGGCGAGTTCGACGTCGTGGTCGCCGGCGGCCAGGAGTCGATGACCAACGCCCCCCACCTGCTGCCGAAGTCCCGCGAGGGCTTCAAGTACGGCGCGATCGGGATGCTCGACGCGATGGCCCACGACGGCCTGACCGACGCCTTCGAGGGCATCGCGATGGGCGAGTCCACCGAGAAGCACAACACCCGCCTGGGCATCGAGCGCGCCCCGCAGGACGAGTTCGCCGCGCTCTCGCACCAGCGCGCCGCGGCCGCCCAGAAGAACGGCGTCTTCGAGGCCGAGATCACCCCGGTGGAGATCCCGCAGCGCAAGGGCGAGCCCGTCCTGTTCGCCGTGGACGAGGGCGTGCGGCCCGAGACCACCGTGGAGTCCCTGGCCAAGCTGCGCCCGGCCTTCGCCAAGGACGGCACGATCACCGCCGGCACCTCCTCCCAGATCTCCGACGGCGCCGCCGCGGTGGTCGTGATGAGCAAGGCCAAGGCCCAGGAGCTGGGCCTGGAGTGGATCGCCGAGATCGGCGCCCACGGCAACGTCGCCGGCCCGGACAACTCGCTGCAGTCCCAGCCGTCGAACGCGATCGCCCACGCCCTGAAGAAGGAGGGCCTGGAGGTCGCCGACCTGGACCTCATCGAGATCAACGAGGCCTTCGCCGCGGTCGCCGTGCAGTCAATGAAGGACCTGGGCGTGACCCCGGAAAAGGTGAACGTCAACGGTGGCGCGATCGCCCTGGGCCACCCCATCGGCATGTCGGGCGCCCGCGTGGTCCTGCACCTGGCCCTGGAGCTCAAGCGCCGCGGCGGCGGCGTCGGCGCGGCCGCGCTCTGCGGCGGCGGCGGCCAGGGCGACGCGCTGATCCTGCGCGTGCCCAAGGCCTGAGCCCGTAGGCATCCGGACAGCGACCCGAAGCGAACGAGGAGCGCAGCACGTATGACGGTGGACGTCCCCCAGCTGGTGGCCCAGGCCCGCGAGGGCAGGCCGCGAGCGGTGGCCCGGCTGATCTCACTGGTCGAGGGGGCGTCCCCGCACCTGCGCGAGGTGATGGCCGCGCTCGCCCCGCTGACCGGCGGGGCGTACGTGGTCGGGCTGACCGGGTCGCCGGGCGTGGGCAAGTCCACCTCGACCTCGGCGCTGGTGACGGCGTACCGGCGGGCCGGCAAGCGGGTCGGCGTGCTCGCCGTGGACCCGTCCTCGCCGTTCTCCGGAGGCGCCCTGCTGGGTGACCGGGTCCGGATGTCCGACCACGCCTCGGACCCGGGCGTCTACATCCGCTCGATGGCCACCCGCGGCCACCTGGGGGGCCTGTCCTGGGCCGCCCCGCAGGCCATCCGGGTGCTGGACGCGGCCGGCTGCGACGTGATCCTGGTCGAGACGGTCGGCGTCGGCCAGTCCGAGGTCGAGATCGCGGCGCAGGCGGACACCTGCGTGGTGCTGCTGGCGCCCGGCATGGGCGACGGCATCCAGGCGGCCAAGGCCGGCATCCTGGAGATCGGGGACGTCTACGTGGTGAACAAGGCCGACCGGGACGGGGCGGACGCCACGGCCCGGGAGCTGAACCACATGCTGGGCCTGGGCGAGGCCCGGGGCCCGGGCGACTGGCGCCCGCCGATCGTCAAGACCGTGGCCGCCCGCGCCGAGGGCGTGGACGAGGTCGTCGAGGCCCTGGAGAAGCACCGGGCCTGGATGGACGAGCACGGGGTGCTGGCGCAGCGGCGTACCGCCCGGGCGGCGCGCGAGGTCGAGACCATCGCGGTCACGGCGCTGCGCGCCCGGATCGCCGACCTGCGCGGTGACGCGCACCTGCCGGCCCTGGCCGCCCGGGTCGCCGAGGGCGAGCTGGACCCGTACGCGGCGGCCGACGCCCTGCTGGCCTCCCTGACCGAGGCCTGAGCCGCCGGCCGCCGCGACCGAGGTGCGAGCCGGCCGGGTCCCCGCCCCCTGGGGGGTGGGGACCCGGCCGGTGTCGTCTCAGGCGTTGGGGCGCTTGCCGTGGTTCGCGCCCTTCTTCTTGCGGGCCCGCCGCTTGTTGCCGCGCTTCGACATGGTGCGATCTCCCTCGTGCGGGGACATTCCGGGCACCGTCAGTCTAGGGCGCCCGCCCCGCGCCGGCCCGTCACCCGCGTCCGCGCTGGTCGCGCAGGTGCTCCGCGACCGGTCGCAGGGAGGTGTGCAGGGCCGCCAGGGCCTCCGGCGGCAGCAGGTCGATGAAGTGTCGGCGGACGGACGCGACGTGGTGCGGCGCGACCTTCCGCATGGTCTCCATGCCCTCGTCCGTCAGGACCGCGTACAGGCCCCGGCGGTCGGACTCGCAGTTCACCCGGGTGACGAGCCCGGCCGTCTCCATACGGGTGATCTGGTGGGACAGCCGGCTCTTGGACTGGAGCGTGGCCGTGGCCAGGTCGCTCATCCGCATCCGGTGGTCCTCCGACTCCGAGAGGTTCACCAGGATCTCGTAGTCGTTGTTGGTGAGTCCGAAGGGCTGGAGATCCTTTTCCAGTTGGTGCATCAGGAGTCTGCTGACGTCGAGGTGGGTGCGCCAGGCGCACTGCTCGGCATCGGTCAGCCAGCGCGTGGCCGTCTCGGTCTCCATGGTCTCCATGAATGAACTCTACCTAAAAAGTTGAATTTCGTACAATAATTACAGGCCCAGACGTCGCTGAAGATCACCCAGCTGCCCCGGCATCCGGGGTACACCGAGCTGCCCCAGCGGCCCCTGTCCGTGTCCGCCGTGCATCCCGGCCCCCGGCACGCCCGGCTCCGCGCCGACCGCCCCGACCGGCTGCTCGGCCATCAGCAGCTCCGTGGACTGGAGCAGGACCGTCCCCGCCCCGACGAACTCGAACTGGTGCTCCTCGCCCGAGGTGCCTCCGATCCCGGTGAGCTGCCGCAGTCCGCCCATCACCCCGGTCATGTACCCGTGGTCGTAGTGATGGCACGGCGACGGGCAGTCCGCCCACCCGACCAGCGCCTGCGGATCCACCCGCAGGGGTGGCTCCATGAAGACCACCGGACCGTTGGACGCGGCCACGAACTTCCCGGTTCCGATCAAGGTCAGGAAGCCCGGGACGATGGACTGCTTCAGGGCCAGCGACGGCTGGTAGGCCAGCAGGTTGCCCGAACGGATCGTCAGGTTCCCGTTGTCCAGGTCGTACGAGTTCACGTCGAAGGCGCGGTCGGCGAGAAGCATCTTGCCCTGCCCTTCCGCCACCACCCAGTCGCTCGCGTGCAGCGGCGAGTGGAAGCTCGTCCGCAGCAGCCGCTCGAAACGTCCGTGGCCGATGCCGTTGAACTCGATCTGCCCGTAGTAGGCGATCATCTTGCCCTTCTGCAGGAACCACTGGTTCCCCTTGAGCTCCACGCAGAAGGTGTAGGCGTTGACGTTGTCGTCGGACGGCAGGGTGTAGGGGTCGAAGACCGTGGGCGCGCCGGCGCCGCCCGGGGCGGGTCCAAAGGTCACAGCTTCTCCTCCGAGGCCTGTACGTACACGACTCCCTGGCCCGACAGCTCCAGCTGGAACGCCTCGCCCGAGCCGCGCCCCACCATGTCCCGCCAGCCGAGCGCGGTGGAGAGCTTGTTGCGCACGTCACCGTGATGGGCGACGTACGCCTGGGGATCCACGTGGACGGGCCGGTTCGGGGTGATCGGGAGCTCGACGACCCCGCCGTGCGCCATGACCGCCACCGCGCCGTGCCCCTTGAGCGTGGTGGTGAACAGTCCCTGGCCGGTCACCTGGCCGCGCACCATGCCCATGACCCCGCCCTGCGAGCCCATGAACATGGTGCCCTGCTGGAGGGTGCCGTCGAAGGCGAGCAGGCGGTCGGCCTCGACGTAGAGGGTCTCGCCCTGGAGGGTGATGACCTGGATGTGGTGCCCGCCGTGGCCGAACATCACGGTGCCGTTGCCCTCGACCGTCATCAGGGGCGTCTGCTCGTTGGCGATCCGGCGGCCGATCATGCCCATGACGCCGCCCTGGCCGCCGGTGATGTTCGGCGTGAAGGACACGTCGCCGCGGTAGGCGAGCATGGCGCCGCGCTGGCTGTACAGCCGCTGGCCCGGGACCACCTGGGCCTCGACCATCTTGGAGTTGATCTCGCGGAACGGCATCAGATGTCGCCCCCGACGGTGTTGCGCTCGCTGGGTTGGACGTACACCAGTCCCTCGCCCTCGAACCGGATCTGGAAGGCCTCGCCCGACCCCTCGCCGATGAACGTGCGGAAGGTCACGCCGGACTGGAAGTGCTGCTGGAGGTTGCCGGTGTGCGCGACGTACGCGCCCGGGTCCACGGAGAGCGGGTACTGGGCGCTCACCCGCATCACCACGGCCGGGCCGTCGGACATGATCGCCGCCTGGCCGGTGCCCTCGACGGTGGTGGTGAACAGGCCGTTGCCCGTCGCGCCGCCGCGCAGGCCCGTGAAGGTGGTGCCGGTGCGCAGGCCGCCGTCGGTGCACAGCAGGTTGCTGGACTCGACGTACAGCTTCTCGCCGCGCAGGTTCACCAGGTTGATCTCGCTGGCGCGGTCGGCGAAGAAGCAGGTGCCGTGCCCCTGCACCTCCATCACGGTCATCTGTTCACCGGTCAGGCGCCGGGTGACCATGCCGCGCAGGCCCTCACCGCCGCCGGTCATCTTCTTGAACGACATCTGGCCGTCGTAGGCGACCATCGAGCCGTTCTTGGCCTTGACGGTGTCGCCGGACAGGTCTACGGCGAGCACTTTGCTGCCTTGGAGTCGGAACTGAGCCACGGGATGACGTTATCGGCAGCGGGCGGGCTCGAACAGGGCCCACCGCCCCCGGCGCCCTCAGCCGCCCCCCGGGTCAAGATCGAGCAAAGCGGCTGCGACACTGGTACGGACACCGGCCGCCACCAGCGAAGGTTCCCCGTGGACATCAAGACCGCTTCCGCCCTGCACCGGCTGCGCCTCGTCTCCGTTCCGGAGGCGCTGTCGTTCCCGGCCCTGCTGATCTTCGGCTCCCTGCTGAGCCGGATCTCGGACATCAACCTCGTGATGCCGCTGGGCGCCCTGCACGGCCTGCTGTTCGTGCTCTACGTCCTCTTCCTGCTGGACGTGTGGAACAAGGCGAAGTGGCCGCTGAAGAAGGTCGCCCTCTTCCTGCTGCTCGCCGTCGTCCCCTTCGGCGGCCTGTACGGCGACAAGATCCTCAAGCGTGACGAGGCCGACAGCGTGATCGCCGCCCGCGCCCGCCGCGAGGAGGCCGCGGCGTGATCGTCGCGTTCTCGGTGACCCCCCTCGGGGTCGGCGAGGAGGTCGGCGCGTACGTCGCCGACGCCGTCCGCGTGGTGCGCGAGTCGGGCCTGCCGCACCGCACCGACGCCATGTTCACCTCGGTCGAGGGGGAGTGGAACGAGGTGATGGACGTCGTCCGGCGCGCGGTCGCCGTCGTCGAGGAGCGCGCCCCGCGCGTCTCGGTGGTGATGAAGATGGACATCCGCCCGGGTGTCACGGACGGTCTGACCTCCAAGGTCGCCACCGTGGAACGGCACCTGGCCGAGGGCTGAGCCGCCCGCGGATCAGCGGACCGCCCGGCGGGCGAGACCCAGCGCGTGTTCGGGCCACCAGGTCCCGGCCGGGGGACCGCCGCGGCAGGGGCCGTCGGAGTCGCCCGGCGGCCTGATCCACAGGTAGGCGTCGACCAGGGGATCGCCCGTCCGGTCCGTGGGCGGGGTGCCGAGCGCCCGGCCGGGCGGATTGCACGCGGGACGCCCGGGCCGTGCGGGACCGCCCGGCGGCGCTCCCGCGCCGTTGCGGCCGGTGTCGACGACGAAGTGCTTGCCGCCGGTGGCCTTCGACAGCCGCGCGCCGAAGGCGCGGACCTCCGCGTCGGGCCGGAACCCCGAGACGTTGAGCGCGAACCCGTCGGCCCGCGCCAGCCCCGCCCGGCCGAGCACGGCCGCGAGCTGCTCCGGGTCCCGCTCCGGGTCCGCCTCCCCGGCGTCCAGATACACCTTGGTGGCCGGATTCCGCTTCAGCCGCTCCACGGCCTCGCCGAGCAGCCGCAGCCGCTCCTCGCGCCGGGCGCCGGTCAGGCAGCCGTCCCCGTCCAGCACCTGGCCGACGGCGCCCGGCTCCAGCACCACCACGGCCCGCGCACCCCCGACGGCACCGGCGAACGCCTCCACCCAGCGGCGGTACGCGCCCGCGTCCCCGGCCCCGGGGCGGGGGAGCGGTCCGCCCGCCACCGCCGTCCGGCCGCAGTCCCGGTACGGCAGCTGGTGCACCGTCAGCACCACCACCCGCTGCGCCGGCCCCGCGCTCCGCACCGCCCGCCGCACGGCGGGCGCCGGGTCACCGGCCGGCGCCCACAGGGCCACCGGTTCCTCCGCGATCCGCCGCAGCACCTGCGCGTCGGCGTGCCGCCCCTGCGCCTCCCAGGCCAGCACCTGCCGCGCGGCCGGACCGTCGGGGTCCACCCAGTACGGCGAGCCGGTGGGGCCGTCCTCACCGGCGGGCCCGGCGGCGCCGCCGGGGAGCGCGGGCCCGGGACCGCGGGCCGGGGGCGGGGTCGTACACGCGGTCAGCGCCAGCAGGAGGGTGGCGGCGGGGGCGAGGAAGCGCCAGGGGCGGGAACCGGGGGCTCGCACCGGGCCATCGTGACATGTCGGACACCGGACGGGCCGTCACCACACCGGCACCGCCAAGGGCGACGGCGGCGGCACCACGGACACCACCACCGGCACCACCGGCGGCACCCCCGGCGGCAGCGGCCGCGCCGCCTACGGCGCGGTGGAGCCGCCCGTGGCCAGGGCGATGCCCAGCGGAGTGCGCTCGTACAGGACCTGGTGGCCTCGACGGTGCGGCTGGAGCAGGCCCGCGCCCTGCAGGGCCTTCAGATGGGCCGACACCGAGGACGGCGCCCGCCCCAACCGCAGGGACAGGGCCGTGGTCGTCGCCGGCTCGTCCAGCGCGCACAGGACCTCCGCCCGCACCCGGCCCAGCAGCCGGGCCAGGGCGTCCGGGACCGGGCCCGCCCCCTCGCTCCACAGGGCGCCGATCCCGCGCGCGGGGTAGACGACGGTCGGCTGCCAGGGCGGGTCGAAGCCGCCGGCCACGTCCGGCCAGATGAACGCGCTCGGCATGAGCAGCAGGCCCTGCCCGCCGAGCTCGCGGTCGTGGTGCGAGGGCCGCTCGACGACGAGGGTGCCGCTCGCCCCGTCCCAGCGCAGGGACGGGTGCAGCCCGTCGAACATCTCCGCCAGCCCACCGGCGGCCAGCCGCCGCGAGTGGAAGGCGATGTCGGCCTCCAGCAGGGCCCGCAACCGCGGCCAGTGCGGGGCGACCAGGGCGTGCCAGGCCTGGTCCAAGAGGTCCGCCAGGGTCTCGACCGCGCGCTCGGGGTCGGCCAGCAGGTACCGGCCCGCCGCGCTCGCGGCCGCACCCGGGGTGTCGGCCAGGGACCGGCGGATCTCCTCGTGCGCCGCGGCCGGGTCCGCCGACCGGACCCGCGCCAGCTCCTCCTCGACCGTGGTGGCCGGACCGAGCGGGGGCGGGCTGATGAAGTCGCACGAGTGTCCGCGCGCCGGCATCAGCGCCCACAGCGGCCGCAGGTCGAGCCGGTCCGCCGCCGCGCGGATCTGCCGCAGCCAGGGCAGGTGGTGGATCTGCCGCCGGGGCCGGAGCAGGGTCCGTACCGCCCCCTGGGTCTCCCACAGCGGTGAGATCGCGAACCGGCAGCGCAGCAGATCACCCGGCCCGAACCGGTGGAGCAAGGCCATCCGCCGACCCTACCGGCCCGGCCGGCCGAAGATTCGGCCCACGCCGAATCCCTGGGCCCGCTCCCGCCGGCCCGGCACGCTCGGGCGCATGTCTGCTCCCCGCTACCGCGCGGTCTTCCGCGTCGCCGAGTTCCGGGCGGTGTTCGCCGCGCACCTGCTGTCCGTGCTCGGGCTGGTCGTCGCCGAGCTCGCGCTCACCGTGCTGGTGTACCGGCTCACCGGCTCCCCGCTGCTCAGCGCGCTCACCTTCGCCCTCGGCTTCCTGCCGTACGTCCTCGGCGGGACCCTGCTCGCGCCGCTCGCCGACCGGCGCCCGGCCCGCCGGGTGCTCGTCGTCTGCGACCTGGTGTGCGCCGTCTGCGCGCTGGGCATGGTCCTGCCCGGCACGCCCGTGGCCGCGCTGCTGGCGCTGCGGTGCGTGCTGGCGCTGGTCGGGCCGCTCTTCCAGGGCACCCGCAACGCCTCCCTCGCCGACGTGCTCGGGACCGGCGAGGCCTACGTCCTCGGCCGCTCGCTGCTGCGGATGGTCGCGCAGAGCGCCCAGTTGGCCGGGTTCGGCCTCGGCGGGGTGCTGCTCGCCGCCGTCTCCCCGCGCGGCGCGCTCGCCGTGACCGCCGCCGGCTTCGCCGCCTCCGCCCTGCTGCTCCGGTTCGGCACGCGGTGGCGGCCCGCCCGCGCCGCCGGGGACCGCTCCTCGCCGCTGGCCGGGCTCCGCGCGGTCCTCGGCGACCGCCGTACCCGCGCGCTCACCCTGCTCTTCTGGCTGCCGTCGCTGTTCCTGGTGGTGCCCGAGGCCCTCATGGCCCCCTACGTCGACGGGCTCGGCGCGGGCACCACCGTCCTCGGCCTGCTGATGTGCGCGCTGCCCGTCGGCACCGTCGCCGGCGAGCTGTGGGCCGGTTCGGCGCTCGGCCCGCGGAGCCGGTCGCGGCTCGTCGCCCCGCTCGCCGTCGCCGGCTTCCTGCCGCTGCTGGGATACGCCGCCCGGCCCGGCCTCCCGCTCCTGGCGGTCCTGCTGCTGCTCGCCGGGCTCGCCCACGCCTACACCCTGGGCCTCGACCAGTGGTTCCTGGCCGCCGTCCCCGAGGAGCTGCGCGGCCGGGCCATGACGCTGCTGAGCACCGGGCTGATGACCCTCCAGGGCGTCGGCATGGCCCTGGCGGGCCTGGCCGGCGAGTTCCTGCCGCTGCACCTGGTGGTGGCCGGCGCCGGGGG
Organism: Streptomyces antimicrobicus; assembly: GCF_020532625.1. GTDB lineage: Bacteria > Actinomycetota > Actinomycetes > Streptomycetales > Streptomycetaceae > Streptomyces > Streptomyces antimicrobicus. The sequence continues at coordinate 84,866 of NZ_JAJAUY010000001.1, forward strand.
CCTCGGCGCCCTGTGCGTGCTGCTCCTGCTGGCCGACCTGCGGGCGGCGACGGCCGGTCCCCGGCCGCTCGCGCCGAGGGATGAGACGGAACTGACCGCCAAATGACCGGCAGGTAAGGTCTGCTGCGTGCCCAAGCCCCTCAGCCTTCCCTTCGACCCCATCGCCCGCGCCGACGAACTCTGGCAGCAGCGCTGGGGGCCGGTGCCCTCGATGGCCGCGATCACCTCGATCATGCGCGCGCACCAGATCCTGCTCGGCGAGGTGGACGCGGTGGTCAAGCCCTACGGGCTGACCTTCGCCCGGTACGAGGCGCTGGTGCTGCTGACCTTCTCCAAGTCGGGCGAGCTGCCGATGTCGAAGATCGGCGAGCGGCTGATGGTGCACCCGACCTCGGTGACCAACACGGTGGACCGCCTGGTCCGCTCCGGGCTGGTGGCCAAGCGCCCCAACCCCAACGACGGCCGCGGCACCCTCGCCTCGATCACCGACAAGGGCCGCGAGGTGGTCGAGGCGGCCACCCGCGACCTGATGGCCATGGACTTCGGGCTGGGCGCGTACGACGCCGAGGAGTGCGCCGAGATCTTCGCGATGCTGCGGCCCCTGCGGATCGCCGCCGGCGACTTCGAGGAGAAGTAGCCCCCGTCAAGATCGAGCAAAACGGACGGTTACGCTCAAGGGCATGAAGAAGAGCGTGCTGACCAGGTACCGGGTGATGGCCTTCGCCACCGCCATCATGCTGCTCGTGCTGTGCACCTGCATGGTGTTCAAGTACGGCTTCGACAAGGGCGCCGACCTGACCTTCGTGGTCTCGCAGGTCCACGGCGTGCTCTTCATGGTCTACCTGGTCTTCGCCTTCGACCTGAGCTCCAAGGCCAAGTGGCCGTTCGGCCGGATGCTGTGGGTCATGGTCTCCGGGACCATCCCGCTGGCCGCCTTCTTCGTCGAGCGCAAGGTCCGCGCCGACGTCGAGCCCCTGATCACCTCCCCCCGCCCGGCCCCGGCCCAGGCCTAGGGCGTCTCCCCTTGATCTGCTCGTCGGTCGATCGGACATGCCTGTCCGGTGGGTGATCACCGATGCGCTGGGGGACCGGATCGGGCCGCCGGCCGGGTCGAGCCCGCCGATGCGCGTGGTCGTTCCCGGCCAGAGCCTAGGACAGAGGCTGACCGCCGAGGCCGGTCCGCTTGACGCCGCGAGGTGAGAACGTCATCGGCCCTATCCATCCCTGGCGGACGAGGGCGATCTGGGAGGGCAGCGGGGACACCGGGTCGAGTGCTCTCCCGCGGGCCCAGTTCTGGAACAGCCCCTCGGTCGTCTCGACCGCGGACACCACCATGGTCACCTTCAGGTCCCCGTCGCTCCAGGTGTTCCACAGCGCCCAGCCCTCCGGCCGGGGGTCAACGCCGATCCGTGCGCACACCTCCTCGTACGGCTCCTCCACCCCGGCCGGCATGACCCCGGGCTTCACCACCGAGGCTCCGACGAGGCGGACCAGAGGCCGGTCCTCGTCCAGGCAGCCGTCACCCTCGAAGTGGTAGTGGCGCAGAGCCCGGGCAAGCGCGTTCACGCTGCGCTGGAGCGGTGTCGCCTCGTTCGGGTCTGCCTGGAACGAGAGCCATCCTTCGTTGGATGCCTCCACGGTGACGCGGTCGGCGAGGCGCTCGATCTCCTGGAGATAGTCCAGGTCACGGAGCTCAGGTGAGGTCATGGCCCGAAGTTTCGCACCGCGCCGCCGGCACCGACACAGGTTATCGACCCGGCAGCCGCCGTCCCGGCCCGCTCCGGACCCAGGACCCGCCCCGGCGCGGGCGGGCAGCACCGGTCCTGCCGGCGGCCGTACCGGTGGCCGTACCGGCGTCGCCACGGCGGCCGTACCGGTGGTGCCGGCAGGCTCGGGGGCGACTCCCCGGGGTTTGCCATCGACATTTACTAGGACGTCCTAGTAAATTCGAAGGCATGGACGCTGACGCCATCGAGGAGGGCCGCCGCCGCTGGCAGGCCCGTTACGACAAGGCCCGCAAGCGCGACGCCGACTTCACCACGCTCTCCGGCGATGCCGTCGACCCGGTCTACGGACCCCGGCCCGGCGACACCTACGAGGGCTTCGAGCGGATCGGCTGGCCGGGCGAGTACCCCTACACCCGCGGTCTGCACCCCACCGGCTACCGCGGCCGGACCTGGACCATCCGGCAGTTCGCCGGCTTCGGCAACGCCGAGCAGACCAACGAGCGCTACAAGATGATCCTGGCCGCCGGCGGCGGCGGGCTCTCGGTCGCCTTCGACATGCCCACCCTGATGGGCCGCGACTCCGACGACCCGCGCTCGCTCGGCGAGGTCGGCCACTGCGGTGTCGCCATCGACTCCGCCGCCGACATGGAGGTCCTCTTCAAGGACATCCCGCTGGGCGACGTCACCACGTCGATGACCATCTCCGGCCCGGCCGTGCCGGTCTTCTGCATGTACCTGGTGGCCGCCGAGCGGCAGGGCGTCGACCCGGCCGTGCTCAACGGCACGCTCCAGACCGACATCTTCAAGGAGTACATCGCGCAGAAGGAGTGGATCTTCGGCCCCGAGCCCCACCTGCGCCTCATCGGCGACCTGATGGAGTACTGCGCCCAGGGCATCCCGGCGTACAAGCCGCTGTCGGTCTCCGGCTACCACATCCGCGAGGCGGGCGCGACGGCCGCGCAGGAGCTCGCGTACACCCTCGCCGACGGTTTCGGCTACGTGGAGCTCGGCCTGTCCCGCGGCCTGGACGTCGACGTCTTCGCGCCCGGCCTGTCCTTCTTCTTCGACGCGCACGTCGACTTCTTCGAGGAGATCGCCAAGTTCCGCGCCGCCCGCCGGATCTGGGCGCGCTGGATGAAGGAGGTCTACGGCGCGAAGACGGACAAGGCGCAGTGGCTGCGCTTCCACACCCAGACCGCCGGTGTCTCGCTGACCGCGCAGCAGCCGTACAACAACGTCGTGCGGACCGCCGTGGAGGCGCTGGCGGCGGTGCTCGGCGGCACCAACTCCCTGCACACCAACGCCCTCGACGAGACCCTGGCCCTGCCCAGCGAGCAGGCCGCCGAGATCGCGCTGCGCACCCAGCAGGTGCTGATGGAGGAGACCGGCGTCGCCAACGTCGCGGACCCCCTGGGCGGTTCCTGGTACGTCGAGCAGCTGACGGACCGGATCGAGGCGGACGCGGAGAAGATCTTCGACCAGATCAAGGAGCGCGGCCTGCGCGCCCACCCCGACGGCCGCCACCCCATCGGCCCGATCACCTCGGGCATCCTGCGCGGCATCGAGGACGGCTGGTTCACCGGGGAGATCGCCGAGTCGGCCTTCCAGTACCAGCGGGCGCTGGAGAAGGGCGACAAGCGGGTGGTCGGCGTCAACGTCCACCACGGCTCGGTCACCGGTGACCTGGAGATCCTGCGGGTCAGCCACGAGGTCGAGTGGGAGCAGGTCCGGGTGCTCGGCGAGCGCAAGGGCCGCCGGGACGAGGCACGGGTCACCGCCTCGCTGGAGAAGATGCTGGCCGCCGCCCGGGACGGCTCCAACATGATCCCGGCCATGCTGGACGCCGTACGGGCCGAGGCCACCCTCGGCGAGATCTGCAACGCCCTGCGGGACGAGTGGGGCACGTACACGGAGCCCGCGGGCTTCTGACGTCCCCGACGGGGGCCGGTCGCGCCGACGCGACCGGCCCCTTCGCGTCCCCGTGCCGTCCTTCAGAAGCCCCCGCGCGCGCCTTCGCGGCCCGCCCCGGCGCGTCGTCCCTACGCCGCCGAGCCCTGGAGCCCGTGCATCAGCAGGGCGGTGAAGGTGGCCACCCACAGCTGGTCCACCGGCTCCGCGCTGACCAGCGCCCGGTGGACCACCGTGCCCGCGATGACGTCGAAGATCAGGTCGGTGGTGCGGCAGGCGAGTTCCTCGTCGGCCTCGTACGGCAGCTCGCCGCGGGCCTGGGCGCGTTCGCGGCCGAGCACGACGAGACGTTTCTGCCGGTCCACGATCGCCGACCGGATCCGGTCGCGCAGCGCGTCGTCCCGGGTGGACTCGGCGACCACCGCCATCAGAGCCGTCCGCGCCTCGGGGCGGCGCAGCAGCTCGGCGAACTGCAGCACCACGTACTCGACGTCCGCCTCCAGCGAGCCCCGGTCGGGCAGTTCCAAGGTGTCGAAGAGCTCGGCCACGGCGTCCACGACCAGCTCGTTCTTGCCCGCCCAGCGCCGGTAGAGGGTGGTCTTGGCGACACCGGCGCGGGCCGAGACGTCGCCCATGGTCAGCTTCGACCAGCCCAGTTCGCACAACGCGTCCCGGGTGGCGGCCAGGATCGCGGCGTCCGCCTCGGCGCTGCGCGGGCGGCCGGTGCGCCCAGAAGCGGAGCCTGATGTTCCGGAACGTGCGTGTCGCATGGCGCGACCATACCCGCCAGTAGCCTGGCGGCCAGTGACGCGCGGCACTGTGGGCGAGATCACGGGGCGCTCGGGCCGGCGCCGAGTTACGCTACGGCTCGTAGCGTAAGAGCGACAACCACGCATCAGCTACGGGCGCCAGGTGGGGACCCGGCGCCGCACCACCGGCCGTGCCGAGTGGCGGGGGATTTTCCGGCGATCTTTTTCGCCGACGCGCGCGAACGGGGGAGGATGTACGCATGCAGCCCAGAAACATGTCCATGAGCGGCGTCGTCGACCTCGCCGCGGTGAAGGCGGCCGGCGAGGCCAAGGCCAAGGCCGAGCAGGCGCGCGCGCAGGCCGCGCGGCAGGGTGGCGGTGCCCCCGGCGCGGTGCCGCCCGAGGCGCTCGTCCTCACCCTCGACGAGGCCGGCTTCGAAGACGCGCTCCAGATGTCCGCCGAGGTGCCGGTGGTCATCGCCTTCTGGTCCGAGCGGTCCCCGGCGAGCAAGGAGCTCGCCGGCCTGCTGGAGCGGCTCGCCGTCGAGGCGGCCGGCCGCTACGTGCTGGCCAAGGTCGACGTGGACGCCAGCCCCCTGCTGGTGCAGCAGTTCGGCATCCAGGGCATCCCGGCCGTCTTCGCCGTGGTCGCCGGCCAGGCGCTGCCGCTGTTCCAGGGCTCCGCGCCCGAGGACCAGGTCCGCGACACCCTCGACCAGCTCGTGCAGATCGCCGAGCAGCGCTTCGGCATCACCGGGCTCGTGGTGGACGCCGCGGCCGGCACCGGGGCCCCGGCCGCCGCGCCGCCCGGGCCGCACGACGCCCTGCTGGAGGCGGCGATGACCGCGCTGGACGCCGGCGACCTGGCCGGCGCCGTCCAGGCGTACAAGAACGTGCTCGCCGAGGACCCCGGCCATGCCGAGGCCAAACTGGGCCTGGCCCAGGCGGAGTTGCTCCAGCGCGTCCAGGGTGTGGACCCGCAGGCCGTGCGCGCCGCGGCCGCCGCGGACCCCAAGGACGCCGCCGCCCAGATCGCTGCGGCCGACCTGGACCTGGTGGGCGGTCACGTCGAGGACGCCTTCGGCCGGCTGGTGGACACGGTGCGCGTCACGTTCGGTGACGACCGCGACACCGTACGGCTGCGCCTGCTGGAACTGTTCGAGATCGTCGGCGCCGAGGACCCGCGGGTCGTCAAGGCGCGCACGGCCCTGGCGCGGGTGCTCTTCTAGGGCCCGCCCCGGCGCCCACGGGCATCCGTCGATCTGTTGACACGGAGATAAACAGCGGCCGCTCTTTGCCAAAACTTGGTAATGGCGGCCGCTGTTACTCGCAGTAAATCGAACCCCTGGATCTGTCGGGTTCCTCCCTCCTTCCGCCGATCTGTCATGGCCCTCGGTGACACCCTGCGTGCCCGAGCCGAGCCTCGCGATCGAGCTGCGGTTATCCAGCCGTTACCCGCCAGTAACGAACCCCCTTGTGCCCCGGCCCCGAATGGACCACGATCGGCCACGCTCGGTCCGTCCCGCAGAGCCGCTCACCCGGAACCGCGGACGGGTCCCCACCGGGCCGGTCGGTGGCCACGGGCACCGGCCGTGGACAGGGGGGTCTCTGCCACACCTGGCAGGGCCTGTCCTCCAGGTTGCGCGGACGCGTGGCCCAGTGGTTGTCGCTCGGGGGTGATCGCCGGTGTACCTGACGCGGATCCGCGCCACGGCCGCCGTCGCTCCTTCCCGAGGACGTAGCACTTCTCCCATCCCAGGACGGGCAGGGCCCGGACCGGAGATGTACGTCCGAGAAGGAGGAACAACATGAATTCCCAGGTTCGTGGCGGGACCAGATGGAAGCGCTTCGCGCTCGTCATGGTGCCCAGCATCGCGGCCACCGCCGCGGTCGGTGTGGGTCTGGCGCAGGGCGCGCTCGCGGCGTCCTTCAGCGTGTCCGGCCAGGACTTCAAGGTGCGCGCCGACGAACTCGTCGGTCAGGACCTGATCCAGTACGGCGGGATCGCCGAGGGGCACAGCCTGAAGGGTGACGCGCAGCACCACCCGGTCACCATCTCCGGCTTCCGCGAAGCCAAGATCACCAACATGTGCCAGTCCCTGGTCACCCCGGTGCCCGGCATCGGCAACATCACCCTGAAGCTGCAGACGGGCCACAAGGGCCGTCCGGCGGTCGCCCAGAACATCTACCTGGACGTCGCCGAGCTCGACGCGGACGCCAAGTTCGAGCAGCTCGACATCGGTGTCGCGGTGGGCGACCAGAGCCACGCCACCAAGCCGCAGCCCGGCACGGTCACGAGCCCGTTCGCGTTCTCGCAGCGCGCCAAGACGGCGACGCTGACGAACGTGCGCCAGAAGGCCTGGGCGACGACGGCGGGTACCTTCACCCTGCCCGACCTCAAGCTGCGCCTGCTCAGCGGCGACCAGCCGTGCTACGAGGACGAGAAGTAATCCGTCCCCGTGTTGCTTGACCGGCCGGGCGGGCGGCACTGTCGTCCGTCCGCCCGTCCGGGCGCGACACCGAAGTTCTCCGTACCACCGTTTCCAGGGAGCTGTTGTCCATGAACCCCCAGGCCCCGGTTAACGCCGCTGACGACCACTGGCTCACCGTGGTGTACTACCGCTTCCACTCCTGGACGGGCAAGCGGCCGTTCTGGGCCGGGCTGTTCACCCTGATCGCCGGTGCGCCGATCATCTACTTCCCGTTCGGCGACACGCGACTGGCCAACGTCTCGGTGACGCTCGCCACCACGACCGGCTCCGGCTCGCTGATCATCGGGATCCTGCTGATCACCCTCGGCCTCGCGCTCTGGTTCCAGCAGGCGATCCGGGTCTTCGCGGGGGTCGCCGCGATCCTGCTCGGCCTGGTCTCGCTGCCGCTGTCCAACCTCGGCGGCTGGGGTCTCGGCCTGATCTGCGCACTCGTCGGCGGCAGCCTCGCGCTGTCCTGGGCGCCCGGCAGGCCCGCGGCGCCGGAGGCCGGCGCACCGACCCTGGCGGCGACCGCGGCGGTTCCCGCCCCGCGGGAGACGGAGACCGGCTACGCGACCGAGACGACTGCCCACGCCGATGGCGGGAGGAACAGTGCGGGGTGACCAGACGCAGGCGGCCGAGTCCGCTCCTGGCGACGAGTCCCGTGGTACGAAGGGCCCGCGGCACGCGGCGCCCAGGAAGTCGCTGCTGACCAAGTTCCACATACCCGTCGGCAGGACCATGGCCCTGGCGGCGATGCCGACGGCCGTGTTCGTCGGGATGGGCATGGCCCCCAAGCTGGCCGTCGCCGACGACAAGGAGATCCCGTTCCTGCCCGGACCGTGCGTGACGCGCTCCGACGGTCCCACGGAATCGGCCTCCCCCTCGCCCTCGACGTCGCCGTCCACGACCCCGTCCCCGCAGGCCTCGCCCGGCGCGAAGCCCTCGCCGGGCGCGTCCCCCAAGGCCTCGACCTCACCCGGGCCCACCGTGTCCCCGTCGGCGCCCAAGCCGGGCACGCCGCCCACCGGGCAGCAGGCGGCCCCGGCCGCGGCGCCCACGGCCACGCCGAGCGCGGGCCGGACGACCAACCCGCTCGACCCGCTGGGCGTCGGTGACGCGCTGCGCGACCTGTTCGGCGGCCTCGGCAAGCCCGCCACCGGCACGCCGGGCACCCCCGCCCCCACGGCCCCCGCCCCGGCCCCGTCCGGCACGGCCACTCCCGCGCCCGGGACCTCCACCCCGGCCAAGGAGCCGGCGAAGGACCCGGTCAAGGACCCGGCGGCGGACGCCATCCGCGAGGCGGCGAAGAAGGCCGGCGTCAAGGTCGAGGAGCTGCCGCAGGACGTCAAGGACACGGCCACCGAGCCGAAGGACGAGACGGGCGCCAAGGACGGCGAGAAGGACGCGGACGCCGACGGCAAGCAGCCCTTCCCCTGCCCGACCCTGGACGCCGAGGCCCTCGCCAACGCCCAGCTGGAGGCGGGCATCCCGGCCCTGCCCGACGAGCCCTGGTACCTGGACAGCAGCCTGCTGACCCTCTACGGCCTGGACTACGAGGGCATCGTCGAGGTGAGGACCGGCTCCGGCAAGGTCAAGAAGGTCCTGAAGTTCACGGCCGACTCGCTCGACATCAAGGACCTGTACCAGACCGTCGGCAAGGGGCAGAACATCGCGCACCTGAAGTCCCGGCCCGGCTCGACGTCGAAGATCCGCGGCGGCAAGGTCACGATGTACACCGAGTCGCTCAAGGGCAACCTCTTCGGGCTGATCCCGATCGAGTTCAGCCCGACCAGCCCGCCGCCGCTGAACGTGCCCTTCGCGTTCTTCACGGACGTCAAGGTCGTCCAGGCCGGCCAGTTCGGCGGCACCCTGACCGTCCCGGGCCTGAAGAACTACATCGGCCCGCCGGAGTAGCCCGCCCGTGCGTACGGGAGCGGCCCGCACCCCCTGCGAGGGGTGCGGGCCGCTCCCGCTGTGCGGTACGGACGACTAGCCCTGGGTTCCGCCCAGGTGGTGGACGCGGACCATGTTGGTCGTGCCCGGCACACCGGGGGGCGAACCGGCCGTGATGATCATCGTGTCGCCGGCGTTGTAGCGGCCGAGCTTGACCATCTCGGCGTCCACGAGGTCGACCATCGCGTCGGTGTTGTCCACGTGCGGGACGACGTACGACTCCACGCCCCAGCTCAAGGTCAGCTGGTTGCGGGTGTTGACGTCCGTGGTGAACGCGACGATCGGCTGGACCGCGCGGTAGCGCGACAGGCGGCGGGCGGTGTCACCGGACTGGGTGAAGGCGATCAGTGCCTTGCCGTCCAGGAAGTCCGCGATCTCGCACGCGGCGCGGGCGACGGAACCGCCCTGGGTGCGCGGCTTCTTGCCCGGCACCAGCGGCTGGAGGCCCTTGGAGAGCAGCTCCTCCTCGGCCGCCGCGACGATCTTGGACATCGTCTTGACGGTCTCGATCGGGTACTGGCCGACCGAGGACTCGGCGGACAGCATGACCGCGTCGGCGCCGTCCAGGATGGCGTTGGCGACGTCGGAGGCCTCGGCGCGGGTCGGCCGGGAGTTGGTGATCATCGACTCCATCATCTGGGTGGCGACGATGACCGGCTTGGCGTTGCGGCGGCACATCTCGATGAGCCGCTTCTGGACCATCGGGACCTTCTCCAGCGGGTACTCGACGGCCAGGTCGCCACGGGCGACCATGACGGCGTCGAAGGCGCTGACCACGGCCTCCATGTTCTCGACGGCCTGGGGCTTCTCCACCTTGGCGATGACGGGGACCCGGCGGCCCTCCTCGTCCATGACCCGGTGGACGTCCTTGACGTCGTTGGCGTCGCGGACGAAGGACAGGGCGACCATGTCGCAGCCCATCCGCAGGGCGAAGCGGAGGTCTTCCTTGTCCTTCTCGGACAGGGCGGGGACGTTCACCGCGGCACCGGGCAGGTTGATGCCCTTGTGGTCCGAGATGACACCGCCCTCGATGACGATGGTCCGCACCCGGGGTCCCTCGACCTCGGTGACCCGCAGCTCGACGTTGCCGTCGTTGATCAGGACCTGGTCGCCCTTGGCGACGTCGCCCGGCAGACCCTTGTACGTGGTGCCGCAGATGGACTTGTCACCCGGGACGTCCTCGGTGGTGATGGTGAACTCGTCACCGCGCACCAGCTCGACCGGGCCCTCGGCGAAGGTCTCCAGGCGGATCTTCGGACCCTGGAGGTCGGCGAGCACACCCACCGCGCGGCCGGTGTCCTCCGCGGCCTTGCGGACGCGGTCGTACCGCTCCTGGTGCTCTGCCTGGGATCCGTGGCTGAAGTTGAAACGGGCCACGTTCATGCCTGCCTCGATGAGCGCTTTCAGCTGCTCATAGGAGTCGACGGCGGGGCCCAGCGTGCAGACGATTTTGGAACGGCGCATGAAGCGGATCCTATCCGTTTGTTTCGTAGCGGAATATTCCGTCTGGTGGAAAGTCCAAGTGGCTAGCCGGTGACCAGCTCATACGTCTGGGCGGCGATCTCCAGTTCCTCGTCCGTGGGCACCACCGCCACCGCGACGCGGGCGCCGGCGGGGGAGATCAGCCGCGGCTCGCCGGAGCGCTCCGCGTTCGCCCGGGGGTCCAGCGCCAGCCCGAGCCCCTCCAGACCCGCCACGGCCGCCTCCCGCACCGGGGCCGCGTTCTCGCCGACACCGGCGGTGAACACCACCGCGTCCACCCGGCCGAGCACGGCCGTGTAGGCGCCGATGTACTTCTTCAGCCGGTGGACGTACGTGGCGAACGCCCGCCGGGCCGCCTCGTCGCCCTCGCCTGCCCGGCGCAGCACCTCGCGCATGTCGTTGTCGCCGCACATCCCCAGCAGACCGCTCTTCTTGTTCAGCAGCGAGTCGATCTCGTCCACCGACATCCCGCCGACCCGGGCCAGATGGAAGATCACCGCCGGGTCGAGGTCACCCGAACGGGTGCCCATGACCAGGCCCTCCAGCGGGGTCAGGCCCATCGAGGTCTCCACGCACACCCCGCCCCGGACCGCCGAGGCCGAGGCGCCGTTGCCCAGGTGCAGCACGATCACGTTGACCTCCTGCGGCTCCTTGCCCAGCAGCCGGGCCGTGGCCCGCGAGACGTAGGCGTGGGAGGTGCCGTGGAAACCGTAGCGGCGGACGGACCAGCGCTCGGCGACCTCCGCGTCGATCGCGTACTGGGCCACGTGGTCGGGCATGGTCGCGTGGAAGGCCGTGTCGAAGACCGCGACCTGCGGGACGTCGGGCCGCAGCGCGCGGGCCACCTCGATCCCGGTGACGTTCGCCGGGTTGTGCAGCGGGGCCAGCGGCACCAGGCTGCGGATCTCCGCCAGCACCTCGTCGTCGATCACGGTGGGCGCGGTGAACCGGGTGCCGCCGTGCACCACCCGGTGCCCGACGGCCGCCAGCTCCGGGGAGTCCAGGCCCAGGCCGTCGGCGGCCAGCTCCGCCGCGACGGCCTTCAGCGCGGCCTCGTGGTCCGCGATCGGGCCGAGCTGCTCGCGCTTGCCGCCGCCGGTGGCCAGCGGCTCGTGCGCCAGCCGCGAGGTCTCCTCGCCGATGCGCTCCACCAGGCCCACGGCCAGGCGGCTGCGGTCCGCCATGTCGAGCAGCTGGTACTTGACCGACGAGGAGCCGGAGTTGAGGACGAGTACGCGCGATGCGGTCACGGTCGGGGTCTTTCCTTCGGTGGGGGAGGAGGGGGTCACGGGGCCGTGGGCTGGGCCTGGACGGCGGTGATCGCCACCGTGGTGACGATGTCCTGGACCAGCGCCCCGCGCGAGAGGTCGTTGACCGGCTTGCGCAGGCCCTGCAGGACCGGGCCGACCGCCACGGCGCCCGCCGACCGCTGCACGGCCTTGTAGGTGTTGTTGCCGGTGTTGAGGTCCGGGAAGATCAGCACGGTGGCGCGGCCCGCCACGTCGGAGCCGGGCAGCTTGGTCGCGGCCACCGACGGCTCGACCGCGGCGTCGTACTGGATCGGGCCCTCGACCGCGAGGTCGGGACGGCGCTCCCGGACGAGTTCGGTGGCCTTGCGGACCTTGTCCACGTCGGCGCCGGAACCGGAGGTGCCGGTGGAGTACGACAGCATCGCGATCCGCGGCTCGACGCCGAAGGCGGCGGCGGTGGCGGCGGACTGGATGGCGATGTCGGCCAGCTGCTCGGCGTCCGGGTCCGGGTTGACCGCGCAGTCGCCGTAGACGAGCACCTGGTCGGCCAGGCACATGAAGAACACGGACGAGACGATGGCCGCGTCCGGCTTGGTCTTGATGATCTCGAAGGCCGGCCGGATGGTGGCCGCGGTGGAGTGCACCGAGCCCGAGACCATGCCGTCGGCCAGGCCCTCCTGGACCATGAGGGTGCCGAAGTAGTTGACGTCGGTGACCACGTCGTTGGCCAGCTCGACGGTCATGCCCTTGTGGGCCCGGGCCTTGGCGTAGTACTCCGCGAAACGTTCCCGCAGGGGCGAGGTCGCCGGGTCGATGATCTGCGCCGCGCCGATGTCGATCCCGAGGTCCGCGGCCTTCTTCAGGACCTGCTGCTCCTCGCCGAGCAGCGTCAGGTCGCACACCCCGCGGCGCAGCACCACGTCGGCCGCGCGCAGCACCCGCTCCTCGGTGCCCTCGGGCAGCACCACGCGGCGCCGGTCGGTGCGGGCCCGCTCCAGCAGCTCGTGCTCGAACATCATCGGCGTGACCCGCTCGGAGCGGGTCACCGACAGCAGGTCCCGCAGCTCGGCGGTGTCCACGTGCCGCTCGAACAGGCCGAGCGCGGTCTCCAGCTTGCGCGGGGTGGCGGAGTTCAACCGGCTCTGCAGCGAGAAGAGTTCGGCGGCCGTCGGGAAGCTGTTGCCGGCCACGGAGACCACCGGGGTGCCCGGGGCCAGCTTCGCGGCCATCTCCAGGATGTGCGGGGCCGGGCGCTCGTTCAGGGTGAGCAGCACCCCGGCGATCGCCGGGGTGCCCGAGGTGTGCGCGGCCAGGGCGCCGATCACCAGGTCGGAGCGGTCGCCGGGGGTCACCACCAGGCAGCCGGGGGTGAGGGCGTTGAGGAAGTTCGGCAGCATGGCGCCGCCGAAGACGAAGTCCAGCGCGTCGCGGGCGAGCCCCGCCTCGTCGCCGAGCAGCACCTCGCCGCCGAGCGCCCGGGTGATCTGGGCGACCGTCGGGGCCGAGAGCGACTTGTCGTCCGGGAGCACGTAGCAGGGCACGGGCAGCCGGGCGGCCAGCCGCTCGGCTATGACGTCCCGGTCCGTCTTGGCCACCCGGTTGACCACCATCGCGACGACCTGGCAGCCCAGGCTCTCGTAGGCGCGGTAGGCGTTGCGGGCCTCGGCGCGCACCGACTCGGCGGTCTGCTTGGTGCCGCCCACCACGGGGACGACCACCGCGCCCAGCTCGTTGGCCAGGCGCGCGTTCAGGGCCAGCTCGTCGGGGAGGTTGGTCTCGGCGTAGTCGGTGCCGAGGACCAGCATGACGTCGTAGTCGCGGGCCGCCCGGTGGTAGCGGTCGACCAGCCGGGAGACCAGCTCGTCGGTGCCCTTCTCGGCCAGCACCACCGAGGCCTCGTGGTAGTCCATGCCGAACGCGGTCCGGGCGTCCTGGTCGAGCCGGTAGCGGGCCCTGAGCAGCTCGAAGAGCCGGTCCGGGGCGTCGTGCAGGAGCGGGCGGTAGACCCCGACCCGGCCCGTCTGCCGCGTGAGCAGCTCCATGATCCCCAGCTCGACGACCTGCCGGCCGTCCCCCCGGTCGATACCGGTCACGTACACGCTCCGCGTCACGCGCGCTCTCCCGTCCGTGTCTGTGGTCCCTGGAAATTTTCCCGATAGGGTGGGCTTGTCCTCTTGACAATACCTTGGCGGCTGGGTAGGGCGCCCCCCGGAAGAAGGCCCGGACGGGCGGCCCGAAGGCCCTGGGGGTGGAGCAGTACGAAGCGCGCCTCCCCCGGAGCCCGTGGAACAATCGGACAGGTTTCGCACATACGGCTAGGAGACACAGCACGATGCGTATCGGAGTTCTCACCGCAGGCGGCGACTGCCCAGGACTGAACGCTGTGATCCGGTCCGTCGTGCACCGCGCGCTGGTCGGCCACGGCGACGAGGTCATCGGCTTCGAGGACGGCTTCAAGGGCCTGCTCGACGGTCACTACCGGCCCCTGGACATCAACTCCGTGAGCGGCATCCTGGCCCGCGGCGGCACCATCCTCGGCTCCGCCCGCATGGAGCGCGCCCGGCTGCGGGAGGCCGCCGACAACTGCGCCGCGCTCAAGGAGCGCTACGGGCTCGACGCCCTGATCCCGATCGGCGGCGAGGGCACCTTGACGGCCGCCCGGATGCTCTCCGACGCCGGCATGCCCGTGGTCGGCGTCCCCAAGACCATCGACAACGACATCTCCGCCACCGACCGCACCTTCGGCTTCGACACCGCCGTCACCGTCGCCACCGAGGCCATAGACCGCCTGAAGACCACCGCCGAGTCCCACCAGCGCGTCATGGTCGTCGAGGTCATGGGCCGGCACGCCGGCTGGATCGCCCTGGAGTCCGGCATGGCCGGCGGCGCCCACGGCATCTGCCTGCCCGAGCGCCCCTTCGAGGTCGACGACCTGGTCAAGATGGTGGAGGAGCGGTTCTCGCGCGGCAAGAAGTTCGCGGTCGTCTGCGTCGCCGAGGGCGCGCACCCGGCCGAGGGCTCCATGCCGTACGAGAAGGGCGCCATCGACCAGTACGGCCACGAGCGCTTCGCCGGCATCGGCAACCGCCTGGCCGTGGAGCTCGAACGCCGCCTGGGCAAGGAGGCCCGCCCGGTCATCCTCGGCCACGTCCAGCGCGGCGGCGTCCCCACCGCCTACGACCGGGTGCTCGCCACCCGCTTCGGCTGGCACGCCGTCGAGGCCGCCCACCGCGGCGACTTCGGACAGATGACCGCCCTGCGCGGCACCGACATCGTGATGGCGCCGCTCGCCGCGGCGACGGCCGAGCTGAAGACCGTCCCCGAGAACCGGATGTACGAGGCGGAATCGGTCTTCTGAGCACCGGTCGTCCGACCGGTACGGGGAGGACGCGGGCTATTCCGTCCCCCAGGCCAGCGCCCAGAAGCGGTCCACGATCTCCGCGAGGAAGTCCCGGCCCGCGTCCCCGCTGTTCGGCCCGCCCCGGCCGCTGCCGCTGGCCCAGCTCAAGGTGGCCATCATGCGCGACTGGTAGTCGTCGTGGAGCCGCTCCAGCACCCACTCCAGGTGCGCCTTCGGCACCGGTATCAGCTTGGTGAGCGGCTTGAGGTACGCCTGCCAGCGCGTGGTCACCGCACTGCGCAGCAGCTCCGCCAGCTCGTCCTGCTTGCCGGTGGCCGCCACGAACTGCGGCAGGGTCAACTGCAGCAGCGTGGCCAGCGCCGCCGACTGGCGTTCGTTGCCCTTCCAGCGGCCGGTGTCCTCCATCTTCTGGTAGGACCCCGTCTCCAGCCCCACCCGCCGGGCCAGCTCCTCGGCCGACAGGCCGCGGGCGATCCGGTGCTCCCGCAGGGTCACCGGCTCCGCGAGCAGTTCCCCGGGCGCGCACCACAGCACGCCGGCGAGCGCGGTCAGCTCGCTCTGGTCGGGGGTGGCCTCGCCGCGCTCCCAGGCCATCACGGTCTCGGGGGAGACGAGGAGTCCGTACTGGGCGCGCAGGCCGTAGGCGACGTGACCGGGCGCCATGCCCAGGGCCGCGCGCAGGCGGCGGGCGGCGGGGGCGTTGAAGGGAGGACTTGAGTGCACGGGCACACGGTAGAAGCGGCCGGGGTGCGGCGACTACGGTCTGTTCGAACCAACTCACAACTCGTAGGAAACTCCCACCGACTTCGGTGTTTTGCGCCGTTTTACCGGCGACTGTCCGGTAATCGGTGCGCGAGGTGATCCACCGACCGGCGTTGCCCTGACGTCGGCGTCAAGGATTACGGTCGCCCCATGCGAATCGGCGAGCTGGCCCGCCGGGCCGGAACCACCACCCGGACCCTGCGGTACTACGAGTCGCGCGGGCTGCTGACGGCCCGCCGCAGCGGCAACGGCTACCGCAGCTACGACGAGGAGGATCTGCGCCTGCTGCGCCAGATCCGCACCCTCCAGGACTTCGGCTTCGACCTGGAGGAGACCCGCCCCTTCGTGGACTGCCTGCGCGCCGGCCACCCGGCCGGCGACAGCTGCCCCGCCTCCCTGGCCGTCTACCGGCGCAAGCTCGCCGAGCTCGACGAGCTGCTCGGCCGGCTGGCCGACGTACGGGAGCAGGTGGCGCGGCAGCTCGCCGAGGCCGAGGAGGCCGCCGGGGAGGCGGCCGCGCCGCGGTGCGAGATGACCGGCTGACGACCAGAGGAGACAGTGACGATGCGTGCCCACGGAGTGGCCCAGGTGACCGACCGGGACTTCGCCGCCGAGGTGCTCGGCGAGCGCGGCCGGCCGGTCCTGGTGGAGTTCACCGCCGACTGGTGCGGACCGTGCCGGCAGCTGGCGCCGGTGTTGTCCGCGCTCGCCGCCGAGGAGGCGGACCGGTTCAAGATCGTCCAGATGGACGTGGACCACAACCCCGAGACCGCCCTGCGCCACGGGGTGCTGTCCGCGCCCACCATGATCGTCTTCCGGGACGGGGAGCCGGTGCGGTCCATGGTCGGTACCCGGACCAAGCACCGGCTGCTCGCCGAACTGGAGGAGGTGCTCGCCGTCAGGGCCTGAACCACACGGTGCTCAGGGGCGGCAGCGTGAGCCGCAGGCTCACCGGCCGCCCCTGGGCCGGCCGCCGCTGCGGCCGCAGCTGCCGTGCGTTGCGCACGCCGCTGCCGCCGTAGCGCTCGTCGTCGGTGTTGAGCACCTCCCGCCACAGGGGTACGTCCTCCGGCACCCCGATCCGGTACTGGTGGCGCACCACCGGCGAGAAGTTGGACACCGACAGCAACGGCGAGCCGTCGGCGGCGTACCGCAGGAAGGCGTACACGTTGTCCTCCGCGGCGTCCGCCTCCACCCAGGCGAACCCTTCCGGCACGGTGTCCCGCTCCCACAGGGCGGGCGCCGCCCGGTACGCGTGGTTCAGGTCCCGCACCAGCTCCCGCACCCCGCGGTGGTCGCCCGCCGCCGAGTACGAGTCGTCCAGCAGCCACCAGTCGGGCCCGTGGCTCTCCGACCACTCCGCGCCCTGGGCGAACTCCTGCCCCATGAACAGCAGCTGCTTGCCCGGATGGGCCCACATGAACCCCAGGTACGCGCGGTGCGTGGCCCGCTGCTGCCACCAGTCGCCCGGCATCTTCGACACCAGCGCCCGCTTGCCGTGCACCACCTCGTCGTGCGAGATCGGCAGCACGTAGTTCTCGCTGTACGCGTAGACCATCCCGAACGTCATGTCGTGGTGGTGGTACTTGCGGTGCACCGGGTCCTTCGACACGTAGCGCAGGGTGTCGTGCATCCAGCCCATGTTCCACTTCAGCCCGAAGCCCAGGCCCCCGGCGTCGGTCGGGCGGGTCACCCCGTCCCAGGCCGTGGACTCCTCGGCGATGGTGACCACGCCCGGGCAGCGCCGGTAGACGGTGGCGTTCATCTCCTGCAGGAAGCGCACCGCGTCCGGGTTGTCCCGCCCGCCGTGCTCGTTGGGCACCCACTCGCCCTCGTTGCGCGAGTAGTCCAGATACAGCATCGAGGCCACCGCGTCCACCCGGATGCCGTCCACGTGGAACTCCTGGCCCCAGTAGACGGCGTTGGCCACCAGGAAGTTGCGGACCTCCTTGCGCCCGTAGTCGAACTCCAGCGTGCCCCAGTCCGGGTGCGCCGACCGCCGCGGGTCCTCGTGCTCGTACAGCGGCCGCCCGTCGAACTCCGCCAGTGCCCACTCGTCGCGCGGGAAGTGCGCCGGCACCCAGTCGACGATCACCCCGATGCCGGCCTGGTGCAGCGAGTCCACCAGGAAGCGGAAGTCGTCGGGGGTGCCCATCCGGGACGTCGGCGCGTAGAAGCCCGTCACCTGGTAGCCCCACGAGCCGCCGAAGGGGTGCTCGGCGACCGGCATGAACTCCACGTGCGTGAAGCCCAGCTCCTTGACGTACGACGGCAGCTGCTCGGCGAGCTGGCGGTAGCTCAGCCCCGGGCGCCACGACCCCAGGTGCAGCTCGTACACCGAGAACGGCGCCAGGTGCGCGGGCCGGGCGGCGCGCGCCGCCATCCACGCCCCGTCGCCCCACACGTGGTGCGAGGCCGTCACGACCGAGGCCGTGGCCGGGGGCACCTCCGCGGCCTGCGCCATCGGGTCCGCGCGCAGGGTGTGGCTGCCGTCGGGGCGGGTGATGTCGTACTTGTACAGCGCGCCCTCGCCGACGCCCGGCAGGAACAGCTCCCACACCCCGCTGGCGCCGAGCGAGCGCATGGGCTGGGCGACCGCGTCCCAGTACGAGAAGTCCCCGGTGACCCGGACCCCCTGGGCGTTCGGCGCCCACACGGTGAACCGGGTGCCGGCCACCCCCTGGTGCTCCATCGGCCGGGCGCCGAGCGCCGTCCACAGTTCCTCGTGCCGGCCCTCGCCGATCAGGTGCAGGTCCAGCTCGCCGAGCGCCGGCAGGAACCGGTAGGGGTCGTGGACCTCGACCTCGTCGCCGTCGTACGTCACCAGCAGCCGGTAGTCCGGGACCTCCGCCAGCGGCAGCAGCCCGGAGAACAGCCCGTCGCCGTCGTCGTGCAGCTCGGTCCGCAGCCCCTTGGCGACCACCGTGACCGCCTTGGCGTACGGGCGCAGCACCCGGAACGCGACCCCGCCGCGCAGGGTCCGGGCGCCCAGCACCCCGTGCGGATCGTGGTGCCGGCCCTCCAGCAGCCGGGCGCGTTCCTCCGGGTGCAGGGCGGGCGCGGGCCGGACCCCGCGGGAGGGGGCGGCGGCCCGGCGGGCGCGGGGCGTCCGCTTGGTGCGCCCCTCGGCGGCGGGGGCTTCGTCGGTGACGGCGGTGGACGACTGGGCGGCGCTCACGGGTGCGGCCTCCTTGGCGGCTGTGGGCGGGGATGGGGGTGGGGGTGGGGCGGGGCGGGGGCGGCGAGCCGGCGGATCGCCGCCATCGGGACGTGCAGCCAGTCGGGGCGGTGCCGGGACTCGTACCGGGCCTCGTAGACCGCCTTGTCCGTCTCGTACGCGCGCAGCAGCACCGGGTCCTCGCGCGGGTCGCGCCCGGTGGTCGCCGCGTAGCCGGAGCAGAACGCCGCCCGGCAGGCGTCCGCCCACGCGGGGGCGAACGGGCGGTGGGAGCGGGCCGCGTAGTCGAAGGACCGCAGTATCCCCGCGATGTCCCGGACGGCCGGTTCCGGGCGGCGCCGGTCGGCCAGCGGCCGGGCCGGCTCCCCCTCGAAGTCGATCAGCGCCCAGCTGCCGTCGGCGGTCCGCAGGGTCTGGCCCAGGTGCAGGTCGCCGTGGATGCGCTGTGCGGAAACGGTCAACCCGCGGGCGGCGGCCAGCGCGTCGAACGCCTGGCGCAGCCCCGCCTCGTAGGGCCGCAGGGCCGGGACCTCGCGGACCGTGGCGGCCAGCCGCGCGGTCATCCCCGCCGCGAGCCGGGCCGTCTGCTCGGGACCGAGCGCCAGCACCGGCAGGGCGGAGGCGAGGGCGCTGTGCACCTCGGCGGTGGCCCGGCCCAGGGCGTGCGCCTCGGCGGTGAAGTCGGCGCCGGACCCCAGCCGGCGCAGGGCCAGCTGCCAGCCGTCGTCGGAGCCGCGCAGGTACGGCTGGAGCACGCCGAGGGTCAGCGGTTCGCCCCCGGGCAGCGCGGCCTCGTACCAGGCGACCGGTGCCGGGACCCGGGCGCAGCCCGCGGCGGCCAGCGCCCGGGGCAGTTCCAGGTCGGGGTTGACCCCCGGGCCCACTCTGCGGAAGACCTTGAGGATGTACGCGTCCCCGAAGATCAGCGAGGAGTTGGTCTGCTCCCCGGACAGCGGGCGCGGTTGCAGCCCGGCCGGGATCAGCGTCAGCGGGTCCCGGTCGAAGCGCAGCGGGCCCAACGTGCCCGGGGCACGCAATCGTTCCAGCAGCAGGGCCGCCAGCCGGGGATCGCCCAGGGCCTCGTACACGGCGTGGCCGGCGTACGGGCCCTGCTCGGCCCGGCCGATCAGGGCCGGCGCGAGCGCCGGGGGCAGACCGGTGCGCAGCCCGAGCAGCAGCTGGTAGCAGTCGCCGTCCACGTCGAGGAGCAGGTGGAGCAGCCCGGGGGAGGAGCCCGGGGGCAGGAGCTCGGCCGCCGAGATCAGCCGGAGCGTGCGGATGTCCCGGCCCTTCCCGGCGAACCAGCGCTGGGCGGGCAGCCAGGCCCGCAGCATCGGTTCCAGCGGGTCGAGCAGGGCGGCCCCGGCCCGGCCGGCGGTGGCGCCGGCCGTTCCGGTCGTCCCGGTGGATGCAGCCTCCGACATGGCGTCGCGTCCTTTCCCCGGGCCGTCCGTGGTGCGCAGAGTGTCCCGGATCGCGGCAGTTGCTTCTCCGGTGTGTGTCGTCCGGTGAGAAGGTCGTCTGTCGTACGGGGCGGGCGCTGGACCGGACGCGGACCGCCCGCCCCGTACGCGTTGCTACTCGGTCCTCAGTCGGAACCAGTAGAAGCCGTGCCCGGCCAGCGTCAGCAGGTACGGCCACTCGCCGATCGGCGGGAAGCGCACGTCACCCGTGAGCTCGACCGGAACCCGCCCGTTGAACGACCGCAGGTCGAGCTCCGTGGGCTGCGCGAACCGCGAGAAGTTGTGCACGCACAGCACCAGATCGTCCCCGTACTCGCGCAGGAACGCGAGCACCGCCGGGTTCGACGAGGGCAGTTCGGTGTACGAGCCGAGGCCGAAGGCCGGGTTCGCCTTGCGGACCTCGATCAGCCTGCGGGTCCAGTGCAGCAGTGACGAGGGCGAGGACATCGCGGCCTCGACGTTGGTGACCTGGTACCCGTAGACCGGGTCCATGATGACCGGCAGGTTCAGCCTGCCCGGATCGCACGAGGAGAAACCGGCGTTGCGGTCCGGAGTCCACTGCATCGGGGTCCGCACCCCGTCGCGGTCGCCCAGCCAGATGTTGTCGCCCATGCCGATCTCGTCGCCGTAGTAGAGGATCGGCGAGCCGGGCAGGGACAGCAGCAGGGCGGTGAACAGCTCGATCTGGTGCCGGTCGTTGTCGAGCAGCGGGGCGAGTCGGCGCCGGATGCCGATGTTGGCCCGCATCCGCGGGTCCTTGGCGTACTCGGCGTACATGTAGTCCCGCTCTTCGTCCGTGACCATTTCGAGGGTGAGCTCGTCGTGGTTGCGCAGGAAGATGCCCCACTGGCAGCGGTCGGGGATCTGCGGGGTCTTGGCGAGGATCTCGGAGACCGGGTAGCGCGACTCTCTTCGCACCGCCATGAAGATGCGCGGCATCACGGGGAAGTGGAACGCCATGTGGCACTCGTCCCCGCCGCTGACGTAGTCGCCGAAGTAGTCGACCACGTCCTCGGGCCACTGGTTGGCCTCGGCGAGCAGCACCGTGTCCGGGTAGTGCGCGTCGATCTCCGCCCGGACCCGCTTGAGGAAGCTGTGGGTCCGCGGAAGGTTCTCGCAGTTGGTGCCCTCCTCGGCGAACAGGTACGGCACCGCGTCCAGCCGGAAGCCGTCGATGCCGAGGTCCAGCCAGAAGCGCAGGGCCGAGATGATCTCCTCCTGGACGGCCGGGTTCTCGTAGTTGAGGTCCGGCTGGTGGGAGAAGAACCGGTGCCAGTAGTACTGCTTGCGCACCGGGTCGTAGGTCCAGTTGGAGGTCTCGGTGTCGATGAAGATGATCCGGGCGTCCTGGTACTGCTTGTCGTTGTCGGCCCACATGTAGTAGTCCCCGTACGGCCCGTCGGGGTCCTTGCGGGACTGCTGGAACCACTCGTGCTGGTCGCTCGTGTGGTTCATGACGAAGTCGATGATCACCCGCATCCCGCGCTGGTGCGCGGCGTCCACGAACTCCACGAAGTCGGCGAGGTCGCCGAACTCCGGCAGGACCGAGGTGTAGTCCGAGACGTCGTAGCCGCCGTCGCGCAGCGGCGAGGCGAAGAACGGCGGGAGCCACAGGCAGTCGACGCCGAGCCACTGGAGGTAGTCCAGCTTGGCCGTCAGGCCCCGCAGGTCCCCGACGCCGTCTCCGTTGCTGTCGTGGAAGGAGCGGACGAGGACCTCGTAGAACACCGCCCGCTTGAACCAGTCGGGGTCGCGGTCCTTGGCGGGGGTGTCCTCGAACGTGTCGGGGACGGGATCGTTGATCATCATGTGGTGGGTGACCCTCCGGTGGGCGGGGACGGTCGCAGAGCGGTCAGGACGTGCGCGGGGGTCCGGCCCGGCTCCAGTCGCACGTAGTTCGCCCTGCCCCAGTGATAGGTCTCGCCCGTGAGCTCGTCGCGCACGGTGAGGGACCCGTGCCAGTCGAGGCCGAGTACCGGCATGTCCAACGAGACCGTCGCCTCCTGGGTGTGGTGCGGATCGAGGTTGACGACCACCAGTACGGAATTGCTTCCGCTGTGCTTCGAATAAGCGATCACCTGGTCGTTGTCGGTCTCGTGGAAATGGAGGTCGCGCAGCTGCTGGAGCGCCGGGTTGCGCCGCCGCAGCCGGTTGAGCCGGGTGATCAGCGGGGCGATCGTGCGGCCCTCGCGGTCGGCCGCCGCCCAGTCCCGCGGCTTGAACTGGTACTTCTCCGAGTCCAGGTACTCCTCCGAGCCCTCCCGCAGCGGGGTGTTCTCGCACAGCTCGTAGCCGGCGTACACGCCCCAGGTGGGGGAGAGGGTGGCGGCGAGGACGGCACGGACCTCGAAGGCGGGCCGGCCGCCGTGCTGGAGGTAGGCGTGCAGGATGTCCGGGGTGTTGACGAAGAAGTTCGGGCGCATCGCCGCGGCCGACGCCGGGCCCGCCAGCTCGGTCAGGTACTCCGTGAGCTCCTGCTTGGTGTTGCGCCAGGTGAAGTACGTGTACGACTGCTGGAAGCCGATCGCGGCCAGGGTGCGCATCATCGCGGGCCGGGTGAAGGCCTCGGCCAGGAAGATCACGTCCGGGTCGGCCCGGTTGATCTCGCCGATCACCTTCTCCCAGAACACCACCGGCTTGGTGTGCGGATTGTCGACCCGGAAGATCCGCACCCCGTGGTCCATCCAGTGCCGCAGCACCCGGACCGTCTCCTGGACGATCCCGGCCATGTCGGTGTCGAAGTGGACCGGGTAGATGTCCTGGTACTTCTTCGGCGGGTTCTCGGCGTAGGCGATGGTGCCGTCGGCCCGGTGCCGGAACCACTCCGGATGCTTGTGCACCCACGGATGGTCGGGCGAGCACTGCAGCGCGAAGTCCAGGGCCACCTCCAGGCGCAGCTCCCGGGCCCGCCGCACGAAGTGGTCGAAGTCCTCCAGGGTGCCCAGATCGGGGTGGACCGCGTCGTGCCCGCCCTCCGGCGAGCCGATCGCCCACGGCACCCCCGGGTCCCAACTCCCCGCCGACAAGGTGTTGTTGGGGCCCTTGCGGTAGGTGGTGCCGATGGGGTGGATCGGCGGCAGGTAGACGACGTCGAAGCCCATCGCGGCGATGGCCGTCAGCCGCTCGGCGGCGGTGCGGAAGGTGCCGCTCACCGGCGGCCGGCCCTCCTCCAGCACGGCCCCCTCGGACCGCGGGAAGAACTCGTACCACGAGCCGAACAGCGCCCGCTTGCGCTCCACCAGCAGCGGCAGCGCCTTCGCCGACGACACCAGCTCCCGGTACGGCTTGCGGGCGAAGGCGGCGTCCACCGGCTCGGCCAGCGCGGCCGCCAGCCGCGACTGCGCGGGCCGCTCCTCGTCCCGCATCGCGTCGGCCGCGGCGAGCACCGCCTCGCGGCCGTCCTTCTTGGGGATCCGGGCCGCGGCCTTCTCGTAGAGCTCGGCGCCCTCCAGCAGCACCAGCTCGGTGTCGATGCCCGCCGGGATCTTGATCTTCGCCGCCGCCCGCCAGGTGGCGACCGGATCGCTCCAGGCCTCGACGGTGTACGTCCACCGCCCCTCCACGTCCGCGCTGACCCTGGCCCCCCACCGGTCGGTGCCCGGGGCCAGCTCGCGCAGCCGGACCCCCGGCCGGGCCCGGCCGCTCGGGTCGCGCAGGACGACCTGGGCGGCCACCGCCTCGTGCCCCTCCCGGAACACGGTGGCGGAGATCTCGAAGACCTCGTCCACGACCGCCTTGGCGGGTCTGGTGCCGCAGTCGACGGCAGGGCGGACGTCCAGCACGGGAATGCGACCGATCATGATGGGATCACCTGGGGGCAGTTCGCAGGGCTCGGTGACAACACTCGGGCCGGGGGTCCGGCCGGTGGGGCATGCTCTGTTCGCTCTGTTTCTAGCCGCTCCGTGGACGGCTGCGCTGCGGGCATGGCCGCTCCTGTCCGCGTTCACTCGGGTGGCGGGGAGAGGTGGGGGGCGTGTGCGCCGTGCTCGGTACCCGGGGAGCCCTTCCCACTCCCGGGCCCGGCAATCCGCGCGCTTGGTTAACTACTAGTACGTAGTCGGTCACGCAAGGGGTTGGTCCCGGCCCGACAATCACCCAGGCTTCGTCAAGTCGACGTACGGCCAGGACCACCGAAGGAGTGCCTCGCCGAACGGTCCGCCGGGGCCGCCGGACGCCATGGCCGCCGCTGCCGACCGGCGCTAGCCTTCCGGGGGTGATGCGCGGACGCACAGCGTGGTGTGCCCGCTTTCGATCCGTCACCCCTGCGAAGGTGGAACACGTGAAGGCTATCCGTCGATTCACCGTGCGCCCCGTCCTGCCGGGACCCTTGCTGCCGCTCTCCGACCTCGCGCGCAACCTGCGCTGGTCGTGGCACGTGGAAACCCGCGAACTCTTCCAGTCCGTCGATCCCGAGGGATGGCAGGCCGCCGGAGGCGACCCCGTCCGGCTGCTCGGATCCGTGTCCGCCACCCGCCTCGAAGAACTGGCCGCGGATCGGAGGTTCCTGCGGCGCCTCGCCGCCGCGGCCGCCGATCTCGACGACTATCTGAACGGGGAGAGGTGGTACCAGGCGCGGGCCCGGCACGCCCCCGTCCCCCTGCCCGCCTCCTTGGCCTATTTCTCACCCGAGTTCGGCATCACCGCCGCCCTGCCCCAGTACTCCGGAGGCCTGGGGATCCTGGCCGGCGACCACCTCAAGGCCGCCAGCGACCTCGGCGTCCCGCTGATCGGCGTCGGACTGCTGTACCGGCACGGCTACTTCCGCCAGTCCCTGTCCCGGGACGGCTGGCAGCAGGAGCACTACCCGGTCCTCGACCCCAACGAGCTGCCCGTCTCCCTGCTGCGCGCCGAGGACGGCAGCGCGGCCCGCGTCACCCTGACGCTGCCCGGCGGCCGCTCGCTGCACGCCCACGTCTGGCAGGCGCGCGTCGGTCGGGTCCCGCTGCTACTGCTCGACTCCGACGTCGAGGACAACGACGCCGGAGCGCGCGAGGTGACCGACCGGCTCTACGGCGGCGGCAGCGACCACCGCCTGCTCCAGGAGATGCTGCTGGGCATCGGCGGGGTGCGCGCCGTGCGGACGTACTGCGCCCTGACCGGTCACCCCGCGCCCGAGGTCTTCCACACCAACGAGGGACACGCCGGGTTCCTCGGACTGGAGCGCATGAGGGAACTCGCGGGCGAGCACGGCCTCGACTTCGACGCCGCCGTCGAAGCCGTCCGGGCCGGCACCCTGTTCACCACCCACACCCCCGTCCCCGCCGGCATCGACCGGTTCGAGCGCGGGCTGGTGGCCCGGCACTTCGGCGACGGCGCGGAACTGCCCGGCCTGCCCGTCGAGCGGATCCTGGAACTGGGCGCCGAGACCTACCCCGGCGGCGACCCGGCCGTCTTCAACATGGCGGTCATGGGCCTGCGGCTGGCCCAGCGGGCCAACGGGGTCTCCACCCTGCACGGAGCCGTCTCCCGCGAGATGTTCGCGGGCCTGTGGCCCGGCTTCGACCCCGCCGACATCCCCATCACCTCCGTCACCAACGGGGTGCACGCCCCGACCTGGGTGGCCCCGGAGGTCATGCGGCTCGGCGCCCGCCAGATCGGCGCCGGGCGCACCGAGGACGCCCTGTCGGTGGGCGGGTCCCAGCGCTGGGACGCCGTCTCCGAGATCCCCGACCAGGACATCTGGGACCTGCGCCGGGCCCTGCGCGAGCAGCTCGTGACGGAGGTGCGGGACCGGCTGCGCGCCTCCTGGCGCCAGCGCGGCGCGGGCGCGGCGGAGCTGGGCTGGGTGGACTCCGTCCTCGACCCGGACGTGCTGACCATCGGCTTCGCCCGCCGCGTCCCCTCGTACAAGCGGCTCACGCTGATGCTGCGCGACCCCGAGCGGCTGCGGCGGCTGCTGCTGGACCCCGAGCGGCCCGTCCAGATCGTGGTCGCGGGCAAGGCCCACCCGGCCGACGACGGGGGCAAGCGGCTGGTCCAGGAGCTGGTGCGGTTCGCCGACGACCCGGCCGTACGGCACCGGATCGTGTTCCTGCCGGACTACGGCATGGCCATGGCGCAGAAGCTCTACCCCGGCTGCGACGTCTGGCTGAACAACCCGCTCCGGCCGCTGGAGGCCTGCGGCACCAGCGGGATGAAGGCCGCCCTCAACGGCTGCCTGAACCTCTCCGTGCTGGACGGCTGGTGGGACGAGTGGTTCGAGCCGGACTTCGGCTGGGCCATCCCGACCGCCGACGGCGACGCCACGGACGAGGAGCGGCGCGACGACCTGGAGGCCGCGGCCCTGTACGAGCTGCTGGAGCAGCACGTGACCCCGCGGTTCTACGACCGCTCCGGGCGCGGCGCGCTGCCCGTGCGCTGGATCGAGATGGTCCGGCGGACCCTGGTCTCGCTGGGGCCCAAGGTGCTGGCGGGCCGCATGGTGCGCGAGTACGTGGAGCGGCTCTACGCGCCCGCCGCCGCCGCGCACCGCGCCCTGGACCCGGCGGCCGCCCGGGAACTGGCCGCCTGGAAGGCCCGGGTCCGCTCGTGCTGGCCGGGCGTGCGGGTCGACCACGTCGAGGCCCTGGCCGCCACCCCGGTCAACGGCACGGCCGAGCTCGGCGCCACCTTGACCCTGCGGGTGCAGGTCTCGCTGGACGGGCTGACGCCCGACGACATCGAGGTGCAGGCCGTCGCGGGGACGGTGGACGCCGAGGACGTCATCCGCGACGCCCGAGGCTTCCCGCTCAAGCCCGCCGCCGGGCCGGACCTGGAGGGGCGCCGGCTGTACGAGGGCCCGCTCGCCCTGGACCGCACGGGCCCCTTCGGCTACACCGTCCGCATCCTGCCCTCCCACCCGCTGCTGGCCAGCCCCGCCGAACTGGGTCTGATGGCCACCCCGCCGGTCACGGGCGCCGGCGCCGAACCGGGCGTCCTGCTCCGCTGACCCCCCTTGCGTCCCCGGCCGCGTACGGACCACCGGCCGGGGACGACCGGGTGAACCTGGCCGCGACGAGATGCGCTGAAAGGTTTCTGCGGCGGGGGGCGCTCCTACGCTCCGTCGGGGATGCCAACCGGACCGGCATCACGACGTGGAAGAACGGACACCCTCATGCGTCTTCGCACCACCGCGGCCGCCTTCGCCGGGGCCCTCGCTCTCGTCCTGCCCACCGCCGCCCAGGCCCTGGCCGACGACGGCGGATTCAGCTACACGTTCGTCGACAAGAACGGCAAGGAGCAGCCCGCGCAGCTGCGGGACGTCCCGAGCGACACCTGCATGCAGCTCCAGCACACCTCCGCCGAGGGCCCGGCGCTGTCGGTGGCCAACCACACCGACGCCGTCGCGCTGCTCTTCGACAACGCCCAGTGCCAGGGCGAGCCCCGCGCGGTCGCCGGGCCGGGCGAGCGCCACACCGACGTGAACGCCGTCGCGGTGGTCTTCGAGGCGGCGCAGAAGGCCGACGCGGAGTCCGGCCCGGCCAAGCAGGAGTCCCAGGAGTCGCAGGAGTCCCAGGCTCCCGCCGCCGACGAGGCCGCCGACGAGGCCGCCGTGGAGGAGCCGGCCGACGTGGTCGACGAGGCGGACGACGAGCTGGACGACGAGGACTTCTTCGCGACCGTCTTCCGCGCCCTCGACTGACGCACCGGCCGCCGGCACGCCGGCCGGCGCGGACATGGAACAGGGCCGCCCGGGGAGGGTCTCTCCCCGGGCGGCCCCGCGTCGTGCTGCTAGAAGGTGAGCTTCCAGCTGTTGATGTAGCCGGTGTCGGCCGCGTACACGTCCTTCACCCGCAGCTTCCAGACACCGTTCGCGACCTCGGAGGAGGCGTTGACGGTGTAGCTGGCCACCACGTTGTCGGCGGAGTCCGACCCGGAGGAGTTCTTCAGCCGGTAGGCCGTGCCGTCGGGCGCGACGAGGTCGATCTGGAGGTCACCGCGGTAGGTGTGGACGATGTTGACGTCCACCTTCAGGGTGCTCGGCGCGTTGCCGGAACGGGTCACCGTGATCGGGGACTCGACCTGGCCGCTGTCCGGGATCTGGTAGTCGGCCGTGTTCTC
Source organism: Streptomyces antimicrobicus (assembly GCF_020532625.1). Taxonomy (GTDB): domain Bacteria; phylum Actinomycetota; class Actinomycetes; order Streptomycetales; family Streptomycetaceae; genus Streptomyces; species Streptomyces antimicrobicus. The sequence goes on from NZ_JAJAUY010000001.1 coordinate 113,213, forward strand.
GAAGACGTTCGGCTGCGTGGTGCCGACGGTCCAGGTGAACGACGCCGTCCCGGTCTGGTTGGCCGCGTCGCGGACGGTCACGGTCACGTTGTACGTGCCCGCGGTGCTCGCGGTGCCGCTGATCAGACCCGTGGAGGAGTTGATCGACAGCCCCGTGGGCAGGCCGGTGGCCGAGTAGCTCAGGGCACCGGGGTTGGTGCTGCTGGCCTGGATCTGCAGGTTCACGGCGCTGCCGGTGACCGTGTTCTGGTTGCCGGGGTTGGTGACCGACACGCCCTGGACCACGCGGGAGCCGACGTTGATCGCCGCCCAGGCGTTGGCGGCGTTGTTGTACGTCGCCGAACCGGCGCCGTACAGGTCGGCCGCGGCCTGGAGGGTCGCCGTACGGGCGGCCGCGTAGTTGGTGTTGGACTTGAAGTAGCCGACCGTCAGGGCGCGGAACCAGATCTTCGCGGCGGCCTCGCGGCCGATGGCCGTGACCGGCAGGCCGTCGGAGGTCGGCGAGTCGTAGCTCACGCCGTTGATGACCTTGGCGCCGGAGCCCTCGGACGCCAGGTAGAACCAGTGGTTGGCCGGGCCCGAGGAGTAGTGGACGTCGATGCCGCCGAGGCCGGAGTACCAGGCGTCCTTGGAGGAGCCGTCCTTGCTCGGCTTGTCCATGTAGCGCAGCGGGGTGCCGTTGCCGCGGATGTCGATCTTCTCGCCGACCAGGTAGTCGCCGACGTCCTGCGGGTTGTTGGCGTAGAACTCGACGGCCGCCGCCATGATGTCGGAGGTCGCCTCGTTCAGACCGCCCGGCTCACCGCTGTAGGTCATGTTGCCGGTGACCGAGGTCAGACCGTGGGTCATCTCGTGGGCGGCGACGTCGATCGAGGTGAGCGGCTTGTTGTTGCCGTCGCCGTCACCGTAGGTCATGCAGAAGCAGGAGTCGTCCCAGAACGCGTTGACGTAGGCGTTGCCGTAGTGGACCCGGGAGTACGGGGCCACGCCGTCGTTGCGCAGGCCGTTGCGGCCGTGCACGTTCTTGAAGTAGTGCCACGTCACCTGGGCGCCGTAGTGCGCGTCGGCGCCGGCGGTCTCCACGTTGGAGGGGCTGCCGTTGCCCCAGACGTCGTCCGGGCCGCTGAAGAGCGTGCCGGTGCCGGAGGAGCCGCGGTTGAGGTTGTACGTCTTGTGGCTGCCGCGGGAGGCGTCCGTCAGGTTCCAGGTGCTGCCCGACTGCGTGCTCCCGATGGTCACCTGGCCGCTGTACTGCGTGTTGCCGGTGCCCGTCTGCACGGACTGCCACTGGGTGATCTTCGCGCCGGTCCGGGCGTCGGTGATCACGTGCAGCCGGCTCGGCGTGCCGTCGTCCTGGAGGCCGCCGACGACGGTCTCGTAGGCCAGGACCGGGGCGCCCTCCGCGGCCCAGATCACCTTGCGGGCGCCCTGCTGGGCCTTGGACTCCTTCGAGCCCTCCGCGTTGGCGGCGCCGACCGCCTGGCTCTCGGCCGCGGCCGGGGCGACGGAGGCCTCGGTGGTGGCCACCTTGATGTCGGCGTTGGTCGCCTTGGTCACGCTGCGGGTGACGCCGTCCTTGGCGTGCACGGTGAGGTCGCCACCGAGGACGGGCAGGCCGGCGTAGGTCCGCTCGTACGTGGTGTGGGTGGTGCCGTCGGCGTCCTTGACGACATCGCGGACGACCAGCTTCTCCTGGTCGCCGAGCCCGAGCGCCCGAGCCGCCTGCGCGGTCGTGCCGGTGGCCTCGGCGAGGAGCGTCGCACGCTCCGAGGCGCTGAGCTTGTACGGGGCGGCGCCCGGGTTCGACCGGGCGGAAGTGGCGGCCTGCGACGCGGTGGCGTCGGCCGAGGCGGTGCCGCCCTGGATGCCTACGGCGAGCAGTGCGGCCGCGGCGACGAGAGCTCCGGCCGCGGTGACGCGCCGCTGGGGGGTGGGACTCAACGCAGACTCCTTCTGCAGGGGGGTTCCGGTCGGCTGGGTAGGCCGCCGGGCAGAACAGGCGCTGTGCGAAGTGCGGATCGAACAGTGCCAGCTTCGGCGCACGATGTCAGGGTCGCGTCAAATGATTGGCCGGAATTGGTTCGTTGTCCGATCAGACGCGTCCGCTATACGAACCCTTCACCTTCGTGTGGCAGGGGCGTACGGGCCGTGCGGGGCGGCATGCGGAACGCCTGGTACCGGCAGCTAACGCTTGGGCAACATGAGGCTTCGTTCCGGCGAACGGCACTAACCGTACGGGTGTTTGTCGTACTGTTTCCCGGTGCGTCAGAAGCCCGTCGCCAGGGGAAGCGTCGGGCGGACGCCGATGTCATCTGACCAGGTGCCAGGGGGGCTCATGAGGCATGTCCGTTTTCCTGCGCAAAGAGTGGCCGGAGCGGCTGTTGACGGGACCGGGTCGCTGTGCCGGCTCGGCGACAAGGCCCGCTGGTACCTGCCGGCCGCTGTGATCGCGGACCTCGTCGGCGCCGCCGTCCCGGTCGCCCTCGTCTTCGAGGCCGCCCAGCAGGCGCGACCCGGCTCCTGCGCCCTCGCCGCGGCCCTCGCCTGGGTGGGCGTGCAGGCGGTGCGCCACCGCTACGACCGGCGCGCGCTCGGGGAGTCCCGAGGTGCCCTGCCGGTGCTGCACGACTGGCTGATTCTGATCGGTGTCCTGGCCGTCGCCCGCGCCGCCACGGGCGAGAGCACGCCCCGGCTGGCCGCGCTCGGCGCGCTGCTGCCCGCCCTGCTGATCACCCTGGCCGTACGGAAGCTGACCTACCGGCACCTGTCCGCCGCCCGCCGCGAGGCCCAGGCCGTCAGCCGGGTGCTGGTGATCGGCGAACCGGCCGCCGCCGAGGACGTCATCGCGCACCTGGCCGCCCGGACCGACCACCCCTACGTCGTCGTGGGCGTCGTCCCGGTCGGCCCCGGCTCCCTCGACAGCGGGGTGCCGGTCGCGGCGCGGCTCGACGCCGACGGGCCCGGGGCGCCCCTGGGGGACTCGGCCGCCGTGCTCGCCGCGGTCCGCAACCACCGTGCCGACCTGGTGCTCGTGGCCCCGGGCGCCCGGTTCGGGGGCGAGCGGCTGCGCCGGCTGTCCTGGGCCCTGCACGACGCGGGGGTGGAACTGGCCGTCTTCCCCGGACTGGTCGAGGTCTCGGTCAAGCGCCTGGAGACCCTCTCCGCCGGCGGCCTGGCCGTGCTGCGCGTGGCGCCGCCCGTGCGCCGGGGCGCGCAGCCGGTGCTCAAGGCAGCGCTGGACCGGACCGGGGCCGCCGTCGGCCTGGTCCTGCTCGCTCCGGTGTTCCTGGTGCTGGCCGCCGCGATCCGGCTGGGCTCGCCGGGGCCCGCCTTCTACCGCCAGCGCCGGATCGGCCGCGACGGCGTGCCGTTCGTGATGTGGAAGTTCCGCACGATGGTGGTGGACGCCGACCGCAAGCGGGCCGAGCTCGCCGGGGCCAACGAGCACGACGGGCTGATGTTCAAGATGCGCCGCGACCCGCGCATCACCCGGGTCGGCCGGCTGCTGCGCCGCACCTCGCTGGACGAGCTGCCGCAGCTGTTCAACGTCCTGGTCGGCGACATGTCCCTGGTCGGCCCGCGCCCGCCGCTGCCGGAGGAGGTGGCGCAGTACGACGAGCTCGCCCTGCGCCGGCTGACCGTACGGCCCGGGATGACCGGGCTGTGGCAGATCAGCGGACGCTCGGACCTGTCCTGGGACGAAACGATTCAGCTCGATCTGAGCTATGTCGACAACTGGTCCTTCACCAGCGACGTCGACGTGGTGGCCCGTACGTTCCGCGCCGTCGTGGACGGGCGCGGAGCGTACTGAGCCGCCGGTCGCGTACGTGAGAACAGCCGCCGGACCGGTCCCCGCAGCTGCCCCCGGAGCGGCCCGGGGGCCGGGACCGGCCCCCCGGTCAGCCCCGGGCGGCGTCCTGGTCGAGCCACCAGCGGTAGGTGGCCGCGATGCCGTCGCGCAGCGGGACCGCCGGCTTCCAGCCCAGCGACGTCAGCCGGGACACGTCCAGCAGCTTGCGCGGGGTGCCGTCCGGCTTGCCGGTGTCCCAGGCCAGGCGGCCGCGGAAGCCGGTCACCTCGGCGACGGTCTCGGCCAGTTCGCGGATGGTCAGGTCCTCGCCGCAGCCGATGTTGACCGGCTCGTCGCCGTCGTAGCCGGCGAGCAGCACCGCGCAGGCCGCCGCCAGGTCGTCCACGTGCAGGAACTCCCGGCGCGGAGTGCCGCTGCCCCACAGCGTCACCTCCTCGCGGCCCTCGACGGCGGCCTCGTGGAAGCGGCGGATCAGCGCCGGCAGGACGTGCGAGGTCTCCAGGTCGAAGTTGTCGCCCGGCCCGTAGAGATTGGTCGGCATCGCCGAGATGTACGACGCCCCGTACTGCTTGCGGTACGACTGCACCTGGACGATGCCGGCGATCTTCGCGAGGGCGTACGCCTCGTTGGTCGGCTCCAGCGGGCCCGTCAGCAGCGCGTCCTCGGTGATCGGCTGGGGCGCGTGCTTGGGGTAGATGCAGGACGAGCCGAGGAACAGCAGCCGCGCCACGCCCGCGGCGTGCGCGCCGGCGACGACACTGAGCTGGATCTTGAGGTTGTCCTCCAGGAACTGCACCGGGTAGGTGCTGTTCGCCATGATCCCGCCCACCTTGGCGGCGGCGAGCACCACCGCGTCGGGCCGGACGTCCTTCAGGTACGCCTCGGTCGCGGCGGCGTCGCGCAGGTCGAGCTCCGCGCGGCCCCGGGTCAGGACCTCGTGCCCGTCGGCGGCGAGCCGTCGCACGACCGCGGACCCGACGAGGCCACGGTGACCCGCCACGAAGATCCGGGCGTGCGGGGGCAGGAGCGGCAGGGGATTCGTCATACCGGCGATGATGCCAAACCGCCGCCGCGGGCACGCACCCCGCAACGGACGTCCGTACGGACACACGTACGATGCGGGGACCTTCCGCTCGGGCCGGCGGGCCCGGCACGGGGACCGGGGCCCAGGCCCGGGCCCCGGCAGACCACCGAACGCAACGAACCCCCGGGGGGAACCGCATGAGCAAGACCGCACTGATCACGGGAGTCACCGGCCAGGACGGCTCCTACCTCGCCGAGCTGCTGCTGTCCAAGGGCTACACCGTGCACGGCCTCGTGCGGCGTTCCTCCAGCTTCAACACCGAGCGCATCGACCACATCTACCAGGACCCCCACACCGTCGGCCGGTCCTTCGTCCTGCACCACGCCGACCTCTCCGACGGCGTCGCGCTGGTGAACCTGCTGCGCGACATACAGCCCGACGAGGTCTACAACCTCGGTGCCCAGTCGCACGTGCGCGTCTCCTTCGACGCGCCCCTCTACACCGGCGACGTGACCGGCCTCGGCGCGCTGCGGCTGCTCGAAGCCATCAAGGCCAGCGGGGTGCAGACGCGGATCTACCAGGCCTCGTCCTCCGAGATGTTCGGCTCGACCCCGCCGCCGCAGAACGAGCTGACGCCGTTCCACCCGCGCAGCCCCTACGGCGCGGCCAAGGTCTTCGCCTACTGGGCCACGGTGAACTACCGCGAGGCGTACGACATGTTCGCGGTGAACGGCATCCTCTTCAACCACGAGTCCCCGCGCCGCGGCGAGACCTTCGTGACCCGCAAGATCACCCGCGCCGTCGCCCGGATCAAGGCGGGCCTGCAGGACAAGCTCTACCTCGGCAACCTCGACGCGGTGCGCGACTGGGGCTACGCCCCCGAGTACGTCGACGCCATGTGGCGGATGCTCCAGCAGGACGAGCCCACCGACTACGTGGTCGCGACCGGGGTGGCCGCCACCGTCCGCGAGTTCGTCGAGGCCTCCTTCGGGCACGCCGGGCTCGACTGGGAGCAGTACGTCGCCCACGACCCCAAGTACGAGCGCCCCAGCGAGGTGGACGCCCTCATCGGTGACGCGAGCAAGGCGCAGGAGCTGCTTGGCTGGAAGCCGACGGTCCTGGTGGACGAATTGGCCCGGATCATGACCGACGCCGACATCCGTCAGGTTGCGGACCAGCTCTCCGGAGCCACGGTGCGCATCGACCGCTAGGCCGTATATTTTTCCCAACGGTTTGCCGTGTCCAGGTCAGCCCATCCGGTCCTGACCGGCACGAACCGCGCCATCACACGTGGCTGTTCGGATAGTTCCAGCCATTCGAACCGGGCTATGCCCTGGGGGGCTCATGCGTAGATCCAGAGGGCTGACTGCTGCCCTCGTCCTGTCGCTGGCCGGTGCCGGCGCCGGCCTCGGCGTCGTGTTGACGCCGCAGGCGTCCGCCGTCACACCGCCGGTGGCGTTCACCGCCGACACGCTGCCGACCTGGCAGCCCGACGGGATCGTCTGGGCGCTGGCCCAGGCGAACGGCACCGTCTTCGCCGGCGGCACCTTCTCCAAGGTCCGCCCCCCGGAGGGCGGCAGCGGCGCCGAGCAGGACGCCGTCAACTTCGTCGCGCTGGACGCCGCGACGGGCGCCCCCACGAACTGCGCGCTGTCCTTCACCATCGGCGAGGGCACCGCGACGGTCCGCGCCCTGGTCGTCTCCAAGGACGGCAAGACCCTCTACGCCGGCGGCTACTTCGGCGCCGTGAACGGCACCCCGGTCAGCAGCGTCGCCGCGATCGACATCGCCAGCTGCACCCCGAAGGCCGCCTTCCACCCCGGCTTCCCGGCCACCGTCCGCGGTCTCGCCGTCAGCGACGACACGCTCTACGCCGCCGGTGACTTCAACGCCGTCGACGGCCAGACCCGCGAGCGGTTCGCCGCCGTCGACGCCACCACCGGTGCCGTCAAGCCGTTCGTCGCCCACGCCGACGAGCCCGGCCGTGCCGTCGAGCTCACCCCGGACGGCAAGAACGTCCTGCTGGGCGGCGACTTCTTCACCGTCAACGGCAAGAACACCCACGCCCTCGCGGTCGTGGACGCCACCACCGGCGCGGTCGCCAAGACCTACACCAACATCCCGTCGAACTCGGTGGTCAAGGACATCGCCACCGACGCGACCGGCTTCTACACCGCCAACGAGGGCTCGGGCGGCGGCGTCTTCGACGGCCGCATCGGCCTGAACCTCACCGACTTCAGCGAGAAGTGGCGCGACCGCTGCCTGGGCGCGACCCAGTCCGTGCTGCCGTACGACGGGGTGCTCTACAGCTCCTCGCACGCCCACGACTGCTCCACCGAGCTCGAGTTCCCCGACGGCAAGCGCCACCACCTGCTGGCCCAGCCCACCGACCACAAGGGCGTCGCCCCCGCGCCCGTGGACGGCTTCGTGCGCGGCCCGCGCAAGCTCGGCTGGTTCCCCGACACCAACGACGGCCTCGGCGAGGGCATCGGCCCGCGCGTGATGGAGGTCGCGCCGAAGGACGGCACCGCGTACATGTGGGTCGGCGGTGAGTTCACCACCGTCAACGGCGCCCCGCAGCAGGCCCTGACCCGCTTCGCCTCCACCGGCGACGTCGGCGCCCCGACCACCCCGTCCGCCAGCGCCGCCGCCGTCAAGCCCGGCGAGGTCCAGGTCCGCTGGCGCACCAGCTTCGACCTCGACGACAGCAGGCTGACGTACCGGATCTACCGCAACGGCGCGGCCACCCCGGTGGCCACCGTCGAGGCGGAGTCCCTGGAGTGGGAGCGCCCGCAGGCCTCCTGGACCGACACCACCGTCAAGGCCGGCCAGTCCTACAGCTACCGGGTGACCGCGACCGACGCGGCGGGCAACACCAGCGCCCTGTCCGCGGCCGCGTCGGTGACCGTGCCGACGTCCGTGGTCCCGTACCCGAACCAGGTCCGTGCCGACGGCGCCCAGCTGTACTGGCGCTACGACGACACCAGCAGCCCGTACGTCGCCGACTCCTCGGCCGGCAACACCAGCGGTGTCCAGGTGGGCGCCCCGGCCCTGCGCCAGGCGCCCGGCGCGGTCACCGGCACCAGCACGGCCATGGGCTTCAACGGCACCAGCCAGCAGGTGCACAGCGACCGCCGGCAGACGGTCGGCAGCAGCTACACGCTGGAGACCTGGTTCAAGACGGGCACCTCGCGCGGCGGCAAGCTGATCGGCTTCGGTGACAACACCACCCGCAACAGCGTCTCGTACGACAAGCAGATCTACATGACCAACACCGGCCGCCTCGCCTTCGGCGTGTACAGCGGCGGCTACAAGGTCGTCACCACCGGTCTGTTCGACACGTACAACGACAACAAGTGGCACCACGTGGTCGCCACCCAGGGCCCCGCCGGCATGGCGCTCTACGTCGACGGCCAGAACAAGGGCACCCTGAACGTCACCACCTCCGCGGCCTACGCCGGCTACTGGCACGTCGGCGGCGACAACCTCGCCAACTGGCCGAACCGCCCGACGAGCAACTTCTTCGCCGGCCAGCTCGACGAGACGGCCGTCTACCCGACGGCGCTGACCCAGGCCCAGGTGCAGAACCACTTCGCCCTGGCCAAGGCTCCCGTCGACACGGTCACCGAGGTCAACGCGACCGAGGACACCTACGTCAACCAGGGCGCCCCGTCCACCGCCTACGGCACCTCGACCTCGCTGGCGGTGCGCGGCACCTCGGCGTACGAGACGTACCTGCGCTTCGCCCTGCCGGCGGCCCCCGCCGGCCAGGTCCTGAAGTCCGCCTCGCTGCAGGTCAAGACCAGCACGCAGGCCGGCGCCGGCACCGTCGACACGGTCTCCGTGGTCCCGGTCACCGGCACGTGGAGCGGTGCGGGCACGACCTTCGCGACCAAGCCGACCCTGGGCACGACCCCGCTCGGTTCGCTCGCGGGCGTCCCGGACGGCTCGGCGGTCCACAACGTCGACCTGGACACCGCCACGGTCGCCGCGGCGCTGGGCACCAGCTACAGCGTGGCGCTGACCAGCACGGGTTCCGACCCGCTGTGGCTGTGGTCCTCCGAGGCCTCGGCGGCGGAGGGCACTCCGCAGCTGGTCCTCACGTTCGGCCCGAAGTAACCCCCGGGAGTGCCGGGCGGAACCCCCGCCCGGCACTCCTCGTCCTCTTCCGTAGCCCTGGCCCTACCCAGACCCGTACCCGTGGGAGCCCTGTGATGTACCGACGCCCGGCAGCGGCCGCCGTCCTGCTGACCGCCGCCCTGGCGCTGACCGCGTGCGGCGGCTCGGGCGGGGGCGCGTCCGGGACGGGCGGGACGGACGGGACGGCGAAGGCCGGGCCGCCGGCGGCGTCGGCGGCCCCGGACCCGGCGGACACCACGCCCGCGCCCACCACGGGCCCGGACGCCAGGCCGACCGGCCCCGTGCTGCCCGACGCCAGGCTCACCCCGCGGACGGGCACCTTCAAGGACAACGAGAAGAAGTACCTCAGCGGGCGGGTGCCCGAGCGGATGGACCCGGCCGCGGTCCTGCAGACCGGCCAGGAGACCTGCCAGCGGATCGAACGCACGGCCAAGCGGGACCCGGACGCGGCGACCGCGGCCATCGTCTCCGGCGAGGTCAAGGGCGCCAAGGACGCGATCACCTACCTGTGCCCCGAGCAGAAGCACCTGCTGGCGGTGGCCGAGAAGGGCTTCGGCGACGGGGTCCGCACGGCGCCCGCCGCGGGCACGTACCGGGCGCTGACCCAGAGCACCACGTGCACCTGGCAGGCCCGCGGCAAGGACGGCGCGGTCCTGGCCTCCGGCCCGCAGACCCCGCCGCAGCAGGGCACGAGGATCACCGCCACCGTCCCCTCGGGCACGGCGGAATTCGAGTCGACGGGCTGCTACGCCTGGATCCCGGCCTAGGCCCGCACGACAGGGCGGCCCAGGCCGTGTCTCAGAACTCGCGTTGCGAGAGGCGTCGCGGCGGACGATCTCGTAGCCGCCTTCGTCCAGGACGGCCACCGAGGCGAACCGGACGGGGTCGTCCTCGTCGGGCTGGACGACCACGAAGGTGTTGTCGGAGTCGTTGAGGTCGCTGATCATCATGAACAGCGCGTCCTGCTGGAACCCTGGTGCAACAGGCGGCGCACCACCGCACTGCAACGCACCTGCGTTGCGGCAATGGCGGCACCCGGAAAGATGAGCTCGATCCAATCGAAGCCACTTGGTTCGAACGAATCGGACGGACCGTAGCGCTCTCGCCCAGCACTCCGTGGGCGTCAGATGACCGGTGGGCGGCCCAGTCGGGTCATCCGCCATACCGTCCGCCACCGCATGGGCCGCCTGGGCGGGCACGGCTTCCGGACCCCTTCGAAGAAGCCGGCCCACCAGGCTGCCAGGCCGGCCAGCGGGGGCCGCTGCGCGAGCGTGTACGCGGCCCAGGTCGCGAGGTAGATCGGGACCAGGACGGCGGGCAGGTGCCGTTTGGCCAGCCAGACCCGGTTCCGGCCGGTGTTCCGGTAGTACACCGCGTGCCGGGACGCTTCGGTGCGCGGGTGCTGGAGCACCATGTCGGCCCGGTAGTCGATGTCCCAGCCGGCGTCGAGGGCCCGCCAGGCGAAGTCCGTTTCCTCGTGGGCGTAGAAGAACTGGGTGGGGAAGTCGCCTACCTGGTCGATGACGCTCATGCGGATGGCGTGGCCGCCGCCGAGGAACGTCGTCACCGGCCCGGACGTCAGCGGGTTCTTGCTGCCCAGGCGGGGGACGTGTCTGCGCTGGCTCTCTCCGGCTTCGTCGGCGATGCGGAAGCCTGCGATCCCCAGGCGCGGCCTGGCGGCGAACGCTTGCCGGATCAGTTGGAACGTGTCGGTACGGGGCAGCAGGCCGTCGTCGTCGAGGACCACGACGATGTCTACGCCGCCCTGCTCGCGCAGCCACTGCACGCCCGCGTTTCGGCCGCCGGGAATGCCCAGGTTCTCCGGGAGCTCGACACCGTCCACGCCGTCCGGCAGCGGTGGGAGCTTGACGCCTTGTCCGAGGACCACGACGGTTGCCGGATCGCCTTCCTGAGCGGCCACCGAGGCCAGCAGGGCTTCCAGTTCGGTGGGCCGGTCGCCCATGGTCAGGACCACAACCCCGATCTTCGGCATTGCCCTGTGCGTTCCCTTCACGTGTGGTTGCTGAGTAGTTCGGTGGCGCGCTGGTTCAGGTTCGCCGCCCTGGTCACCCCGCGTTTTCGGTATCGGGCCGCCGCCGCTTGGATCTCCCGTACCGCCTGCCGGTTGCGGTCGGAGACCACGCCGCCCATGAAGTCCAGGGATCGGGCCCACAGGCCCACGGCCTCTTCGTGTCGGTGCTGCCCCGCCACTGCCTTCCCCAGGTTGGCCAGGGTCAGCCCGTGCTTGAGCTGGTACGTGCCGGGGGCGCGGCCGGCCAGGGACCGGCGGTAGTGCCGCTCGGCCGCCGCGTGATCCTTCATCGCGGTGAGCGTCTTGCCCATGTGCGAGGCGACGGTGGCCGCCACCGGGCCCGAGGCGGCGGCGTAGGCGGGGACAGGTTCCCGCGTGTCCGTCACGGCGTCCTCCGCGGCCAGCAGCGCACGCGCTGCCCTGGCTCGCTGACCCCCGGCTCCGTACGCCCTGGCGCACGTCACCAGCAGCAGGGCTTCGGTCTGGCGATCGACCTTCCCCGACGCCCGGTGCAGGGCGGCTTCGGCCAGCTCAGGGCACGAGCGGGGGTGGCCCAGGTCCAGAGCCTGATGCGTCAGGGCCCGCATCATCCACGCGGCATGGCCGTTCGGGTCGGCCTCGCAGGCGAGCTGGTAGCCCAGCAGGTAGTACCGCTGGGCGGCGCCCTCCCGGCCGAGGTCGTGGTGTTTCCATCCGACCAGGCAGGCCAGCTGGGCCGCCGCCCCGAAGGCGTCGGAGCGGACCGCGGCGGAGGGGAACCTGGCTGTCAGCATCGGTGCGACGGTGTCGGTCAGGTAGGCGGTGACGGTGGTCAGGCCGTGGCCACCGCCCATCCGCTCGTCCGCGCTGCGGAAGGTCTCGGTGAGCTGCCGGACCGTGGCCACCTCGGCGGGGCCGACGCTGCCGCCTGCCTCGGCGGCCCGGAGCGTGGCGGCGACCGCTTCGTGGTCGTAGGCCAACGGCAGGCCGACGGCGGAGGCGGTGAACGCGGCGCCGAGGAAGTCGCGGCGACGTTGCATGACGGATCTCCCGAGGTCGGCGACGGCGGCCAGCGGATCGGCTTCCAGGACCCCACCGGTGACTGCGGAGCCTAGACCGATCTCGGCGACGGTCACCCGCCGCTTCGTCCTTCTCGTCAGGGCCTCGGCGATGTAGAACGGCGTCTGGCCGGAGGGCGTACCGCCGGCGACCCAGTAGGCGACGGCCGACGGGCCGGTACTCAGCCGCTGGCCGGCCTCAGCTGCCACAGAGCGAATCTCCCTGGCCAGCGCGTAGTACGTGGCCCCGGACTCGGCGATCACGTCGGCCAACGCGCTGTTCGGTTTCCGGTCCGCTGCCAACGTCGGGCCCCCTTGTAAACGATCTTGAACGGGTTGAACGGGTTGCCTCTTCGCCCACCGTACTCACTTTCCGTACAGCAGAGTTCACTGTTCATCACGCCGCCCGGGGCTGCACCACCGCTCCTTCTGGTGGAGCCCACCCCTGCCCCGGGCGGTGCCTGCCGGGGCGGGGAGGCGGTGCCGAGCCGGACCGGTCGCAACCTCCCCGACCTCTTCTCCACCTCCCGCCGAGTCCGAGGAGACCACCGTGACGCTGACCGACGCCGACCTGTCCGCCGCCCTCGTCGGCTCCACCGTGGTGGTCACCGGGGGAGGAGGGCTGGTCGGATCCCGCATCACCGCCCGCCTTCGCGCGGCCGGGGCCCGGGTGATCGCCGTGGGCAAGCTCGACGCCTATCCAGCCACCGTCCATGCCGACCTGTTCGGCGTCCGTCCCACCGACCGCGACACCATCGTGGGCGACATCGCCGACACGACCCTGATGGACCACGTCGTGCGGGAAGCCGACTACGTGATCCATGCCGCCGCCGTGGCCGACGTGGCGGCCTGCACCCGCAACCCCATGGTCGCGATCCAGACCAACGTCACCGGTACCCAGGTCCTCCTGGACGCGGTCCGCCGCTGCAACGCCCGCGTCCGCCGGTTCGTGTTCGTCTCCTCCGCGGCCGTCTACGGCAACGGCGACCCCAAACGCCACGACGCGCAGGCCTGGAACGAGGAACAGCCGCTGGCCCCGCTGTCGGTGTACGCGAACACCAAGGCGTGGGGTGAGGCGCAGACCGCGCTCGTCCTGGGCAAGGCCAACGTCTCTCACACCTCGGTCCGCTACTTCTCCGTCTACGGCGAACCGCAGACCGTGAAGCAGGGCTCGCACTCCTGGGTGGTCGCCTGGATGGCGATGCGCGCGAAGCTCGGCCTTCCCCTGCACCTGAACGGCGGCGGCCGGCAGGTCCGCGACTTCGTACATGTCGAAGACGTCGCCGAGGCCACCGTCCGCGCCCTGCTCGCCCCCAGCGCCGACCGGCAGACCCTCAACATCGGCACCGGCCAGGCCACGTCCATCGCCGACGTGGCCCAGCTCATCCGCAACCACTACCCCGACGCCGAGTTCCAGGACCGGCCGCTTCCCGAGGGCGACCCGCTCGGCGGGACGGCCGACACGGCCCGCATGACCGCCGCCCTGGAGTGGGAACCCCGGATCCCGGTGGCCGAGGGTGTCGCCCGCTACGTCGCCTGGCTCGACAACACCCCCGCCGCCCTGCCCGACTTCCTGCGCCGTGAGGCCGCCGAATCCGCCTGAACCGCCCGCCCCGACGATGACGCCCAGGAGCAAGCCAGGTGCCCGAGTCCATCCGTGTCGGTGACTACGTCCACGCCCCCGCAACGTCCGGCCTGGAGGCCACCGGCTACGCCGAGCTCGGCGATTTCGAGCTGTCCGACTTCCTCACCCGCTGGGAGGCCCTCCATGACGACGCCCTGCAGGTCGTACCCGAGAGGATCCACCCCACTGCGCAGATCCACCCCACCGCGATCATCGGCGAGGACGTCATCATCGGGCCCGGGGTCCGCGTCCACGAGTTCTCGACCGTCCGCAAGCGCTCGGTCCTCGCCGCCGGCGTCTCCGTCGGCTTCGGGTGCGAGGTCACCCACTCCTTCGTCGGGGAGAACACCGTTCTCGGCCACCAGGTCGGCATCGGCCACTCCATCGTCGGCACCGACGCCCACCTGTCCGCGAACCTCGTCATCGCGGCGATCAGCCTGTGGAACTACGACATGCGCGTACCCGTCAAGGAGATCGTCCTTCACACCCCTGGTGACGAACGGCCCTACCGGTGCACGACCTCCCAGTTCGGGGGTCTCATCGGGGACCACGTCCAGACCGGCAGCATGATCACCCTCGGCCCCGGCATCGCTGTGGGCCGGCACTCGACCATCGCGGCAAGCGTCTGCATGGGCAGCAGCATCGTCCCCGCCTGCAGCGTCGTGCGATCTTCCTCACCCGAGGTAGTCATCGAACCCCGCCGCATCTGACCGCTGTCGCCGCTCCGGCAGCCGGCGGCCCACCCCGCCCACACCGAGGGCCCGCCGCCCGGCCCGGGGCGTGCGGGCCGCGCGACGGAGCCGCCGACACCGGGAAAGACGATCACGTCGGTGCGGGGGGCTTCGAGGTCGTCCACGGCGAAGCCGGGGGCGCTGGAGCGGCGCAGGGGCGGAGTGCTGGCTGGGAGTGCGTTGCGAGACCGGGTCGGACCTCCGGCCCCGTCTCGCAGCTGCGGCGCAGGGAACAGTTTGACCGGCTGGACGACGGCGCTGATCAACTTCCGCCGGCCCAACGACGGCCGCCCCGTCACCGCGACCGGCAACAGCGGCTCCAGCCCAGCCCACTGATCGTCAGAAAGATCCCCCTCGCCCCACACCGCGATCATCGCGATGCGGGACGAGGAACAGAGCCGACTTTCAAAACACGGCCTAGCGGTCCGTCACGCTCCAGTAGACCTCGAGGAGCGCGTCGACCACCGCGTCCATCGAGTACGCCTCGGCCGCCAGCTTGCGCGCGGCCGCCGACGCGGCCCGGTTGGCGTCCTCGTCCAGCAGCTCCAGCACCGCCTCGGCCACGCCCTCCGGGCCCGGCTCCACGACCCGCCCGGCGCCGGCCGCCTCGATGTCGCGGGCCAGGCCGTTGGAGCGGGTGACGACCACCGGTACGCCCACGGCCAGCGCCTCCAGCACCGACATCGGGAACGGCTCGTCCACCGACGGCAGGACGTACACGTGCGCCCGGCGCAGCTCGGCCAGCACCTGGGCACTGCTCAGCGGTCCGGGGACGGTGAGCCGGTCGGCGAGCCGGAGGGTGTCCACCGCGTGCGTGACCGCCCCGGCCTCGCCCTCGTCCGGTCCGGCCAGCACGTACCGCGCCTGCGGGACCCGCTCGCGCACCAGGGAGGCGGCCCGTACGAAGTCCACCGGGCGCTTGCGGGCCTGCAGGCGGGCCGAGTACAGGATGCGCGGCGGGCCCTCCAGCGGCGGTCGTTCCTCCTGCGCCGGGGTGCCGTTGACGAGCCGGACCGCGCGGGCGAGCGGCTCGCCGCCCACCACGGCCTCCAGCCCGGCCCTCTCGTGCGGGGTCAGGTGCAGCACCGCGTCCGCGCCCCGCAGCAGCCGGCGGACCGCCACCGCGTCCAGCAGCTTGGCCAGCGCCTTGTCGCTCGGGTCGACCATGCCGTGGGTCTGGAGCACCAGCGGCGTGCCGGCGCGCAGCGCGGCCAGCGCGACCGGCAGCGTCACCAGGTCCCGGGCCAGGTGGACGTGGACCAGATCGGCCCCGCGCACCAGCCGCCCGGCGGTGGCCAGCAGCGCCGGCGAGGTGATCCCGCTGAAGCCCAGCGGGAGCAGCCGCCGGGCCCGGAAGAGCCGGGCGGGCACTCCTTCGACGTCCGTGGGCCAGGGGTCCCCGAAGCCCTCGCCGAGGGCCACCAGCGACGCCTCGTGGCCGCGGGCCCGCAGGCCCTTGGCCAGGTTCAGCGCGACCCGCACCGGCCCGCCGAAGGCGTGGCTGGGGGAGTGCAGGGTGACCGCGTGCAGGATTCTCACTTCGGTTCCTCCACGGGCCGGCGGGTGCCGTCGGCGGTCTGCAGGGTGAGCGCGGGCAGGTCCCGGTGGACGACCGCGCCGGCGCCGACCACGGCGTGGCGGCCCACGGTCACCCCGGGCAGCACGGTCGACCGGACGGCCACCCAGGCGCCGTCCTCGACGCTGATCGGGGCGTTGCGGTAGCGGAAGTCGGCGGCCCGGTGGTCGTGCGAGCCGGTGCAGAGCAGCGCCTCCTGCGACACGCACACGTGGGAGCCGATGGTCACCGGCTCCAGGTTCAGCAGCCAGGCGCCCTCGCCGATCCACGTGTGGTCGCCGATCGTGAGCTTCCACGGCCACAGCACGCGCACCCGGTGCCGGATCAGGACCCCTTCGCCGATCCGCGCGCCGAAGGCCCGCAGCAGGGCCACCCGCAGCCGGGCCGGGCAGAACCAGGCCATGAACAGCAGATTCATGACGGCGAACCACAGCGCCTGCGTCAGCACCCCGCGGCCCTTGTCGTAACCGGCCAGCGTGAAGGCCGGAAGATCACGCACCGAGAAACCCCCTCGTCCCGACCCCCGCCGGCGGCGCCTCCCCCGGCGCCGTCCGCCCAGACTAGACTGCGCGCGGACGACGCACAGGGGTGGGGGCTGATCGTGGCAACGGACGTGGACAGGCCGCCGAGCGCCCCGCGGGCCCGGCCGCCACGGGCGGCCCTGCTGCCGCAGGAGGACGAGTCCCTGTGGGGCCGCGTCACCACCCCGCGCACCCTGCTCTCCCGCGCGCTGTCGGTGCCGCTCGCCCTCGGTTTCACGGTCTTCCTCCCGCTGTTCGTGGCCGTCCAGCCCGGCGCGGGCGCGCACGACGCGGCGTTCTGGCTCCAGCTGGCGCTGACCATGTACGCGGGTGCCCGGCTGTCGGCGATGGTGCTCACCAGCCGGCGCAAGCTCCTGCAGGGCTCCTTCTGGCTGTTCGTCTACATGGCGATGGGCGTGGCCCCGCTCGCCCAGGCCGTCCTCGGCCAGGTCCCGACCCCGGTGGTCGGCCCGCGCTCGGACCTGACCTGGGCGATCGCGCTGGTGCTGCTGGGCTGCGGCGCGTTCGACGTCGGCGCCCTCCTGGCCCGGCACCGGCCGGCGGGACGTGCGGGCGGCTCGCCGAAGGAGGCGCGGCCGGTCATGACGCACCGGCGCCGGCTCCAGCTGCTGACGGTGTTCGCCTTCGTGGCGAGCGGCGCGTTCGTCGTCAAACTCGGGGGCCCCGCGGTCTTCTTCAGCAGCCGGCAGGAGATCATCGCCGGCATCCAGGAGGCCGGCGTCTCCAACGGCGACGGCCAGGCCGGGCAGGCGTTCCTGCGCGGCTTCGGCACCGTACCGGCGCTGCTGGCGCTGCTGTTGTACACGCGCTGGCTGGTGACCTCGACGTACGCGCGGCGAAAGGTTTCGGTGATCGCCACCTGGGCGGCGCTGGCCCTGCTCAACGTGGTGGTCAACAACCCGGTCTCCAACCCCCGCTACTGGTTCCTGACCGTGCTGTTCTCGCTGCTGTTCGCGGTCTTCCCGGTGAGCGCGGCGATGTACCGGGTGGCGCTGTCGATGGCGGTGGTGGTGGCCCTGCTGGTCTTCCCCTTCGCGGACCGCTTCCGCTACGACGAGAAGAACTACAAGCCGGTGGAGACCACGTCGTTCCTGGAGCCGATGGCGCTCAAGGACTACGACCAGATCGGCATGTTCGCCAACACCATCACGTTCGCGGAGTCGGGCCCGGGCCACTTCTACGGACGCCAGCTGGCCGGCTCGGTCCTCTTCGCGGTGCCCCGCTCGGTGTGGCCGGACAAGCCCAAGGACACCGGCGTGATGGTCGGCGAGTGGATGGGCACCGTCAACACCAACCTCTCCTCACCGGTGTGGGCCGAGCTGTGGATCGACTTCGGCCCGCTGGGCATGGGCGCGGGCCTGCTGGCCCTGGGCTACGCCGCCGCCCGCGTCGACCGCCGCTACGCCCGCCGGGCCACGCCCCGGACCCCACCGGGCAGCCTGATCTCGGTCGTGGTCCCGCTGGTCGCCGGCTACTCCTTCATCCTGCTGCGCGGCCCGCTGCTCCAGGCCTCCGGCCGCGTGGCGATCGCGGCCCTGTGCCTGGCCCTGGTGGCGACGTACCGCACGGACACGGCCTCGACCTTGCGCTGACGGGTACGCCGGCGACGGGCGGGAATTCGCGGGTGCGTTCGCCATGTCTTTCCCGTCATGACTCCTCTCGTCCGGCGGCTGCTGGCCGGCCGCGCCTGTGCCGCGCTCGCCAGCGCGCTGATCCCCACCACCCTCACCCTCGCCCTGGTCCGCACCGGCTCGGCGGCGGACCTCGGCTTCGTGCTGGCCTGCGAGTTGCTGCCGCTGCTGCTCCTGCTGCCGGTGGCGGGCGTGGTGGCCGACCGGTTCCCGGCCCGCCGGGTGGTGCTGGCCGCCGATCTGGTCCGGGCCGCCGCCCAGGCGCTCACCGGTGGCCTGCTGCTGGCCGGACCGGTCCGGGTCCCGGAGCTCGCCGCGCTCGCCGCGGCGACCGGTGCCGCCGTCGCGTTCGGCACGGCCTCGGCGCGCACCCTGGTGGTCTGCGCCGTCCCCGCGGACGACCTGCTGGCCGTCAACGCCCGGCTCGGGGTGGCGCAGGGGATCGCCCAGTTCGCCGGGCCCGCCACGGCCGGCGGGCTGGCCCTGGCCTTCGGCGCGGGCTGGTCCTCGCTGCTGACCGCCGGCCTGTTCGTCGTCTCGGCCCTCACCCTCGGCGGACTCCCGGCGCGTACGCCGGCGCGTACCTCCGCCGCACGCCCGGGGTTCCTCACCGAGCTGAGGGCGGGCTGGGCCGAGACGCGGCGGCACCCGTGGTTCCTCGCCAACGTGGCCGCGCACGGGGTCTGGCACCTGGCGGCCGGGTTCCTGCTCACCCTGGGCCCGCTGATCGCCGTGGAGAGCCTGGGCGGTGAGGGGTCCTGGGTGGTCGTCGCCCAGACCGGCACGGCCGGGCTGCTCGCCGGGGTGTGGGCGGCGGGCCGGCTGCCGGTCCGGCCGCTGCACGGGGTCGCGGTGGGGGCCGCTGCCCAGGCCCTGCCGCTGGTCGCGTTCGCGCTGCGGCTGCCGCTGCCGGTGACGGCCGGCGCGTTCTGCTGCGCCATGTTCGGCCTGGGCGTGCTCAGTCCGCTCTGGGAGACCGAGGTGCAGCGCCGGATCCCGGTGGAGGCACTGGGGCGCGTCGGCTCCTTCGACACCCTGATCTCCTTCGCCGCCCGCCCCCTGGGCCTGGCGGTGGCGGCCCCGCTGGCCGCCGTCACCGGCACGGCCGCCCCGCTGCTGGTCGCGGCGGCGCTGAGCGCCGCGGCCAACCTCGGCGTGCTGCTGCTCCCGGACGTCCGTGCGGATCCGGAACGTGCGTACCCACCGGCCCTGCGATGATGTGACCCTCACAGGGATCGAGGGGGGCGCATGGCGAGCGTCGGAGCCGCGCTGCGGGAGCTGCGCGGGGCACAGAAGTCGGCGAAGGGCGTCTCGCTCTACTCGCGCTTCGTCAACCGGCCGGCCGGGCGGTACCTGGCCGCCGGCTCGTACGCCGTCGGCCTCGGTCCCAATCAGGTCACTCTCGTCAGTGCCGCGTTCAGCTTCGCCGCGATGGCCGCGGTCGCCCTCGCCGCGCCCTCCTGGTGGCTGGGCGCCGCCGTGTGGGCGGCGCTGGCCGTCGGCTTCGCCTTCGACTCGGCCGACGGCCAGCTGGCCCGGCTGCGCGGCGGCGGCAGCCCGGCCGGCGAGTGGCTGGACCACGTCGTGGACGCGGCCAAGCTGACCGCCGTGCACACCTGCGTGCTGATCGCCTTCCACCGCTTCCCCGAGCACTACGGCACGTCCGGCGCGGGCTGGCTGCTGGTGCCGCTCGGCTTCCAGTTCGCCGCCGTGGTCACCTTCTTCGGCGGCCTGCTGACGGAGAAGCTCAAGGCGAAGCCGGCCCCCGGCAGCGCGGCCGCGACCCCCTCGACGCTCCGGGCCGTGGCCCTGCTGCCGGTGGACTACGGCGTGTTCTGCCTGGTGTTCCTGCTGCTGGGGGACGGGCTGCTGTTCCGGTGGGCGTACGCCGCGCTGGGCGCCGTGGCCGGGCTGTTCCTGCTGGCGTTCCTCGCCAAGTGGTTCCGGGAGCTCAGCGCCGTTCCGCGGTGACGGCGCCGTCCCCGAACGCGGCGTGCGCGGGCTGGGCGAGCGCGTCCAGCGCCCGGCGCAGCTGGGTGCTGGAGGTGTGCACCGTGTACGGGAAGTAGACGACGTCCACGCCGACGGCGGCGAAGTCCGCCTCCAGCTTGTCGCCCTTGGGGGTGCCCCGCCAGTCGTCGCCCTTGAACAGGACGTCGAAGCGGACCTGCCGCCAGGTCTCGACCTTGTCGGGCACGGTCTCGACGAAGGCGGCGTCGACGTACTTGACGCTGCGGACGATCTCCAGCCGCTCCACGAGCGGGATCATCGGCCGCCGGCCCTTCGCGCGTTCGGCCATCTCGTCCGAGACGACCCCGGCGACCAGGTAGTCGCACTGGCTGCGGGCGTGCCGCAGGATGTTCAAGTGTCCGATGTGGAACAGATCGTAGGCACCCGGCGCGTATCCGACGCGATACGGCTTCCGTCCGGGCGCACCGTGGTCGGACAAGTCGCGCTCCGTCATCTCATACCCCCCAGCGGCCGTACTCCCCAGTACGGCGGATGAGCAGACAATAGCGCGCACGTTCGTGGCCGTGCGGGTGAACGATTAGGGTGAGCAGCGCATCATCCAGGGGGGAAGGGGACCTTCAGTGTCCAGTTCCGGTCACCGGCGCCTGTTGCTGGTTTCCACCAACTACGCGCCCGAGCACGCCGGTATCGGCCCGTACGCCACCCAGATCGCCGAGCACTGGGCCGCGCTCGGCCACGAGACCCATGTGCTCGCGGGCATGCCGCACTACCCGTCCTGGTCGCTGGAGCCGGCGTACCGGGGGGCCCTGCGGCGCACGGAACAGCGCGCCGGGGTCACCGTGCACCGGCGCGCCCACACCGTCCCCGCGCGCCAGACCGCCGTGAAACGGGCCCTGTTCGAAGGATCGATTCTGCTCCACGGCGCCGTGGCCCCGCCCCGGATGCCCCGGCCGCACGCGGTCCTCGCCCAGATGCCGAGCCTGGCCGGCGGGGTGCTCGCCGCCCGGCTCGCCGCCCGCTGGAAGGTGCCCTTCGTCCCGGTCGTCCAGGACCTGATGGGCGCCGCCGCCGCCCAGAGCGGCATCAGCGGCGGCGACAAGGCCGCCGCCGTCGCCGGACGGGCCGAGGCCTACGCGCTCAAGCGGGCCGCACTGGTCGGCGTCATCCACGAGACCTTCGTGGACCGGGTCGTCGGCATGGGCGTGGACCCCCGGCGCATCCGGCTCGTCCCCAACTGGTCCCACGTGCCCGCGCCCACCCGGCCGCGCGACGAGACCCGCCACCACCTGGGCTGGGCCCCCGGCCAGACCGTCGTGCTGCACTCCGGCAACATGGGCCTCAAGCAGGGCCTGGAGGTCCTCGTCGGCGCCGCCCGGCGCGATCCCGCCGTCCGCTTCGTCCTCATGGGCGACGGCAGCCAGCGCGCCGCCCTCGCCGCGATGTCGGCCGACGTACCGAACCTGGACATCATTCCCCCTGCCGCCGACGGCGAGTTCCCGGATATCCTCGCCGCGGCGGACGTGCTCGCGGTCACGCAGCACGCGGCCGTGCTGGACATGAGCGTGCCGTCGAAGCTCACCTCCTACTTCGCGGCCGGCCGGCCCGTCGTCGCCTCCGTCGCGGCGGAGGGCGGCACCGCCCAGGAGGTGGAGCGTTCGGGCGCCGGGGTGCTCGTACCGCCGGAGGACCCCGAGGCCCTGCTCAAGGCCGTACGGGCGCTGGCCGAGGACCCCGAGGGCGCGGACGCCCTCGGAGCGGCCGGGCCCCGCCACGTGGCGGCGCACCTGAGCCGGGAAGCGGGCCTGGCCCGCATCGACGCACTGATCGACGAAGCACTGGGGGGTCACCGGCCGTGAGCGAGACGCACCGCCCCGCGGCGGTCCCGGCCGAGGACGAGCCCGACCTCCTCAGGGACCAGTTCCGCCAGCTCCTGCGCTACCGCAAGCTGATCGGCGCGGGCATCGGCATCGGCCTGCTGGGCGGTGTGTACCTGGGGATATCCACCGCCGACACCTACGTCGCCACGGCCGACGTGGTGCTGCGCACCCCGACCGACGACCCGTTCAACCCCTCGA
The DNA here is from genome assembly GCF_020532625.1 of Streptomyces antimicrobicus. Classification (GTDB taxonomy): domain Bacteria; phylum Actinomycetota; class Actinomycetes; order Streptomycetales; family Streptomycetaceae; genus Streptomyces; species Streptomyces antimicrobicus. The sequence continues at coordinate 135,407 of NZ_JAJAUY010000001.1, forward strand.
TCGCCGCCGACAAGACGGTGAACATCGGCTCCGAACGGCAGACGGCGCTGAGCAGTTCGGTCGCCGCCGAGGCCGCCAAGAAGCTCGGCGTCCCCGCCTCCGGACTGCCCGCGCTGCGCGGCGGACTGCAGGTGACCAACCCGCCGCAGTCCATGGTGCTGCGCTTCACCTACACCGCCTCCACGCCGAAGACGGCCGCCACCCGCGCCAACGCGATGACCGAGGCCTACCTGAAGCTGCGCCAGAGCACGCTGCAGGACACCCGCGACACCATGGTCAAGGGGTACAAGGAACAGCGCGACCCCATGGCCAAGCAGCTCGACGACCTGGTCAAGCAGATCGCCGCGATGCCCGCCGGCCCGGCGCGCGACACCGCGTACACCACCAAGACCGACCTCCAGAACAAGGTCAACACCTTCAACTCCAGCATCGCCAAGCTGGAAGCGCTCGACATGACCCCCGGCCGGGTCACCACCACCGCGACCCCGCCCACCGACGGCGACGGCCCGGGCCTGCCCATGTCGCTGGCGCTCGGCGCGGCCGTCGGCCTCGCGCTCGGCCTGCTCGGCGCCTGGGTCCGGCTCGTCTTCGACCCGGCCCCGCGCTCCGACGGCGACGTCTCGCGCGCCCTGCGCGCGCCGGTCCTCGGCACCCTGCCCCGGGACCGCACCGGCGGGGGGCCGCTGCTGGCCGCCGGCGAGGCCGATCCGCGGCTCGCCGAGGAGTACCGCTCGGTGGCGTTCCGGCTGGCCTACGACTCCCGCTTCGCCGACCGGCGCCGGCTGCTGGTCGTCGCCCCGCGCGGCAGCAGCGAGACCGCCGCCGCCGTCGCCGTGAACCTCGCCGCCTCCTTCGCCGAGACCGGCAAGGACGTGCTGCTCATCGAGGCCGACCTGCGGACCCCGGTCCTGGCCAGCCAGCTGCCGACCGACTCCGGCGGCCGGCCCCGCTGGAGCCAGATGCCCGGCGGCACCGGCGGCCGGGGCGCCGGGCCCACCGAGGCCGAATGGCCCGACGGCCGCCAGCTGGTGGTGGACGCCGGCGAGTCCGGCACCTTCGACCTGATCCCGGGCGACCGGGTCCGCAACGTCCCGCGCGCCCTGACCTCACCGCGCGCCACCCGGCTGATCTCCGAGGCCGACTCGCCGGGCTCCACGGTCGTCGTGCTCGCCCCGCCCGTGCTCTCCTACGCCGACGCGCTGGCGCTCGTCGACCGCGTCGACGGCGTCCTGGTGGTCTGCGACCCGCGCGCCGTCCACCGCACCGACCTGGCCCGCATCCGCGAGCTGATCAGCGGGGCCGGCGGCACCGTGCTCGGCGCCGTGCTGCACGCGCCGCCGCCGGGCGAGAAGCGGACCGCGCGCCGCCCGGGCCGGCGCACGCCCGCCGCGGAGCCGGCGGCGGAGCCGGCCGCCCTGCCCGAACCGGCCGAGGAGCACCCCGTCGGCGACGGCAGCGACACGGTAGCGCTGCGCACGGTCCGCACGGGCCGCAGGTGAGCCGGCGCCGGACCGCCGCCCTCGCCTCCGTCCTGGACCAGGCCGCCTCCAGCGCCACCAACATCCTGGTGCTGGTCCTGGCGGCCCGGCTGTCCACGGCCGCCGGGTTCGGCGCGTTCTCCATGATCTACGTGACCTTCAGCGTGCTGCTCGGGCTGAACATGGCGTACGTCGGCCAGAGCCTGGTGCTGGAGCGCGGCGAGCGGCTGGGGACCGAGTGCCGCTCGGCGGTGGCGTTCACGGGCGCGGCGGCCGCGGCGGTGGGCCTGGTGCTGGCGGCGGCGGGAAGCTGGTGGGCGGGCCCGGCCGGGTGGGCGTTCGCCGCCCTGGGCCTGGTCCTCCCCCTGGCCCTCGTCCAGGACGGCCTGCGGTACTGCTTCTCGGCGCTGCGCACCCCGCACCGGGCCCTGGCCGCCGACGCGCTGCGGCTGGTGTGCGTGGTCGCGGCCCTGGCCGTCCAGCCCACGGGCGCCTCGCCCGCCCGGCTGGTCCTGGTCTGGGGCCTGTCGGCGCTGCCCGCGCTGGCGCTCGGCCTGTGGCTGCTGCGCCCGTACGTGCGCGGCGCGCGGGCCTCCTTGCGCCCGTACGTGCGGCGGGGGCACCTGGGCCGGCGCTTCGCGGTCGAGTTCGCGGTGGGCAACGGCTCCAGCCAGCTCGCCGTCCTGGGCCTCGGCCTGTTCGCGACGCCGCTGGCGGTCGGCGCGCTGCGCGGCGCGAGCACCCTCTTCGGCCCGCTGAACGTGCTGTTCAACTCGGCCAACTCCTTCGGTCCGCCGTTCCTCGGGCGGCTGGGCGGCAAGCGCGCGACCGTGCGCGCCACGGCCGGGCTCGGCGCGGCCCTGGCGGGCGTGGCCGTGGTCTGGGCCGGTGTGCTGTACGCGCTGCCGGCCCGGTACGGGCGGCTGCTGCTGGGCGACACCTGGCAGGTCGCGGCCGCCCTGCTGCCGGCCACCGGCGCCCAGTACGCGGTGATGGCCCTGGGCACCTGCGCCCTGCTGACCCTGCGCGTGCTGGCCCCGAAGGCCACGCTGTCGCTGCAGGTGGTCTTCTCCGGCGTCTCGGTCGCCCTGCTCCTGGCCGGCTACGCGGCCTTCGGCGCCGCGGGCGCCGCCTGGGGCCTCGCGGCCGGCTCGGCCCTGAAGGCCACCGCCGCCTGGTGCCGGGTCGGCCGCACGCCGGACGGGGCCGCGGTCGCCGCCTGAGGCGTCGCGCGGTCCGGGGCCCTCCGGCGGCCCGAGGCGTTCCGCGACCGGGGCGGCCGTCACCGCCCGCGGTCCGGCTCGTTACCGGTGCATGCTGCAGTTGCCCGTCGAGGACATGGAGATGGCCCCCGGACACGCCCTGGAATGGACGGTGTCCGCGGCGGGCGCCGCCGGGCACGCCGAGGAGGGCGCTCCGGAGGTCCTGGCCTCCTACAACCAGCAGGACCACTTCGCGGTCGCGCAGGCCCTGCGCGCGGCGGACATCGGCTACTCCTCGTACATCGGGGGCTCCTTCGAGATCCGCGGACGCGTCGAGGTCGAGGCGCTGGAGGCCGCCCTGCTGCACCTCGTCCGCCGGCACGAGGTGCTGCGCTGCGAGTTCAGGGAGACCGGGGAGGGCGCCGAGCCCGGGGCCACCGGGCGGGCCGCCGACGGCGGCTGCGGCATGGCCGTCGAGGTCGTCCCCCCGCAGGACGTCAAGCTCGAACGCGTCGACGCCGGACGGTACGACACCCCCGCCGAGGCCGCGGCCTACGTACGGGACTTCCTCCGGCGCACCGACACCCTCCGGGGCCCCTGGATCGTGATGGGCGCGATGGTCCGCGACGACTGCGCCACCGTCTACTTCGCCTGCGACCACCTCCTGAGCGACGGGGTCTCCACCCCCGTCGCCGTCCACGACATCGCCATGGCCTACGAGGCGTACGCCCACGGCCGCGAGCCCGACCTGCCGCAGGCGGGCAGCTTCCTCGACCACGCGGCCGCCGAGCGGGGCCGCGGCGCGGCGCTGGCCGCCGACGACCCGCTCCTGGACCAGTGGAAGGGGTTCGCCGCGCGGGGCGGCGGCGCGCTCTTCCCCCGGTTCCCGCTGGACCTCGGGATCGAGCCGGGCGTGGCCCACCGCGCCGTGAACGAGGCGGACACCCTGCTGACCGCCGACCGGGTCGACGCGCTGGAGGCCCACTGCCGGGCCGTGGGCGGCCGGACGTCCACCGGAGTGCTGGCCGCCCTCGGGGTCGGCCTGAGGAAGGCGGGCGGCCCGGACGTCCACCGGGCCCTCGTACCGGTCAGCACCCGCGGCCGGGACGCCCGCGAGCACAGCATGGGCTGGTTCGTGAACACGCTCCCGGTCGAGTTCCCGGTGGCCGACGGCACCGGTTTCGCCGGTGTCATGGCGGGCGCGCAGGCCGCCCTGGACGGGATGCGGCCGTACACCGGCGTGCCGTTCGTCCGCGTGCACGACCTGCTGACCGGCGCGGGCACCGGGCCCCAGGTCTGGCCGTTCGCCGTCAGCTTCTTCTCCTACCTGGACTTCCGCAGGACGCCGGGCGCGCACAGCCACGTGGCGTGGAAGGCGCGCAAGTACGTGTCCACCTCGCACAGCAACGGCATCTTCTTCTGGTTCCACCGCAACCACACCGGGCTCCACCTGAACTCCATCTTCGTGGACACCCCCGAGGCCCGGCGCGCCAAGGCCACCTGCGTGGGGGCCCTGGTGCAGTCGCTGGACAACATCGCCCGTTCCGGCCGGTTCTGACCGCCCGCCGATCCCGTGAGGAGCGCCGGCCGGTGCTTCAACTGCCCAGCTCGGAGCTGGTCGTCGCGCCGGGGCGCGCCGTCGAGTGGCGCGTCGGCGCCGCGACCGGCGTCCCGGGGCCACCGCTCGCCCGGCCGTCGTTCAACCAGGAGTACCACTTCGGTGCCTGCGCCGGGACGGACGGCGGCGACCAGGCCCCCGGCCCGCGCCCGCGCACCGACAGCTTCGCCGTGACCTTCGAGATCCGGGGCCCGTTCGACCGCCCGGCCCTGGAAGCGGCGCTGCTCCACTGCGTACGGCGCCACGAGGCGCTGCGGTGCGTGTTCCACGCGTCGGCCGACGGCCCGGTCGTCGAGGTCGCCGAGCCGCAGGACGTCAAGCTGGAAGCGGTCGACCGCGGGCCGGTGGCCTCGCCCGCCGCGGCCCGCGCCTACGTGGACCGGTTCCTGGGGGCCACCGACACCCGCCGCGGCCCGTGGTTCGTCATGGGGGCGGTGGTCCGTGAGGGGTCCACGACGGTCCTGCTCGCCTGCGACCACCTGGTGACCGACGGCTCGTCGATGATGATCGTCCTGAACGACGTGGCCACCGCCTACGAGGCCTTCTCACGCGGCCGCGAGCCCGCTCTCCCCGCGGCGGGCGGCTTCCTCGACCACGGCCGCGAGGAGCGGCGGCGGGCCGCGGCGGTCGGCCCGGGCGACAGCTCCCTGGAGCACTGGAAGGGCTTCATCGCCCGGGGCGGCGGCCCCTTCCCGAGGTTCCCGCTCGACCTCGGGATCGAGCCCGGTGCCGGCGGCCCCGCCCGCAACACGACCCACACGCTGCTCGACCGCGCGGGCGCGGCGGCCCTGGAGGCGCGCTGCCGCGCGGCCGGCGCGGGCCTGCCCACGGCCGCCCTCGCGGCCGTCGGCGTCAGCCTGCGCAAGCAGGGCGGCCCGGACGTCCACCGCACCCTGGTGCCCGTCAGCACGCGGGGCCGGGGCCGGCACGCCCACAGCGCGGGCTGGTTCGTCAACCTGGTGCCCGTGGAGTTCCCGGTGGCGGACGGGACGGACCTCGCGCGGACCCTGGCCGCCGCCCGGGACGCGTCGACGCGGATGATCCGGGGCGGCCGGGTCCCGTTCGTAGCCGTGCTGCGGCTGCTGGCCCCCGAGCACTACGCCCGCCCGTGGCCGCACGCGGTCAACTTCTGCTCGTACATGGACTTCCGGCACGCCCCCGGCGCGGCGCACCACGCCGCCCGGCGGGCCGGCGGTTACACCTCGGTCCCGGCGACCAATGGCATGTTCCTGTGGCTGCACCGCACCCACGAGGGCATCCACCTGAACGCCGTCCACGTGGACACCCCGCAGGCCCTGCGCACGGGAACGGCCCTGGTGGGCACCCTCAGGCGCACGCTGGCGGACATGGCCCACCACGGAACCCTGTGACGCCCCGGGCCCGCCCACCCGGTCCGCCCCGGCCTGCCGCCCCGGGCCCCGGCCCGCCGCCCCGGCCCGCCCGCCGCCCTCGGTCCACCGCCCGCCGCCCGCCGCCCTCAGTCCACCACCCGCAGCAGCAGCACCGACCGGGCCGCCACCGTGATCCGCGTGCCGCCGCGGTAGCGCAGCCCCGGCGCCACCGCCTGCTCCTCGCGGGCGGTGTCCACCACCACCTCGTACGTCGCCGCCCACGGCGCCCCCGGCAGCTCCCACCCCAGCGGCCGGTCCCCGGCGTGCAGCAGGGCCAGGAAGCTGTCGTCGGTCACCTGGCGGCCCTGCTCGTCCCGGCCCGGGATGTCTCGCCCCGACAGGTACATGCCGAGCGCGGCGGCGGGCGCGTACCAGTCCCGCTCCGTCATCTCCCGGCCCTCCGGCGTGAACCAGGCCAGGTCCCGCAGCCCGTCCGCGCCCTGCTGGCGGCCCGAGAAGAACGCCCGCCGGCGCAGCACCGGGTGAGCCCGCCGCAACCGCAGCAGCCGCCGGGTCAGCGCGTGCAGCTCCCGCCATCCGGGCTCCGCGGGCAGCGACCAGTCCACCCAGCCCGTCGGGTTGTCCTGGCAGTAGGCGTTGTTGTTGCCGCCCTGGGTGCGGCCGAACTCGTCGCCCGCCACCAGCATCGGCACCCCGGTGGACAGCAGCAGGGTGGTGACCAGGTTGCGTAGCTGCCGGCGGCGCAGCGCGCGGATCCGGCCGTCGTCGGTCTCGCCCTCGGCCCCGCAGTTCCAGGAGCGGTTGTCGTGGGTGCCGTCCCGGTTGTCCTCGCCGTTGGCCTCGTTGTGCTTGCGCTCGTAGCTCACCAGGTCGCGCAGGGTGAATCCGTCGTGCGCGGTGACGAAATTGACCGAGGCGTAGGGCCGCCGCCCGCCCCACGCGTACAGGTCGCTGGAGCCCGACAGCCGGTAGCCGAGGTCCCGCACGTCGGGCAGCGCGCCCCGCCAGAAGTCGCGCACCGCGTCGCGGTAGCGGTCGTTCCACTCCGTCCACAGCGGCGGGAAGGAGCCGACCTGGTACCCGCCGGAGCCCACGTCCCACGGCTCCGCGATCAGCTTCACGCGGCGCAGCACCGGGTCCTGCGCGATGACGGCCAGGAACGGCGAGAGCATGTCCACGTCATGCATGGAGCGGGCGAGGGCCGCCGCCAGGTCGAAGCGGAAACCGTCCACCCCCATCTCCGTCACCCAGTACCGCAGCGAGTCGGTGATCAGGCGCAGCACGTGCGGGCGGCCGGCGTGCAGGGTGTTGCCGCAGCCGGTGTAGTCGGCGTAGCGCCGCTGGTCGGACTGGAGCCGGTAGTAGCCGCGGTTGTCGATCCCGCGCAGCGACAGCGTCGGGCCGAGCTCGCCCGCCTCCGCCGTGTGGTTGTAGACCACGTCGAGGATCACCTCGATGCCGGCCGCGTGCAGCGCCCGCACCATCCGCTTGAACTCGCCGACCTGCTGGCCGGCCGTACCGCTGGACGAGTACGCCGCGTGCGGGGCGAAATAGCCGATGGAGTTGTAGCCCCAGTAGTTGCGCAGGCCCCGGCGCAGCAGGTGGTCCTCGTGCGCGAAGTGGTGCACCGGCAGCAGCTCGACCGCCGTGACGCCGAGGTCCACCAGGTGCCCGACGGCCGCCGGGTGCGCCAGCCCCGCGTACGTGCCCCGCAGCTCCTCCGGCACGCCGGGGTGGCGCATGGTGAAGCCGCGCACGTGGAGCTCGTAGATGACCGAGTCCGCCCACGGCGTCTTGGGCCGCACGTCGTCCGACCAGTCGTCGTCGTCATGGACCACCACGCCCTTGGGCACGTACGGCGCCGAGTCGCGGTCGTCGCGGACGGTGTCGGCGATGTACTGCTGCGGCCAGTCCCGCACGTGCCCGTAGACCTCCGGCGGGAGCGTGAAGTCCCCGTCCACGGCCCGCGCGTACGGGTCCAGCAGCAGCTTCGCCGGATTGTGCCGGGCGCCCGTCCACGGGTCCCAGCGCCCGTGCACCCGGAAGCCGTAGCGCTGCCCGGGGCGCACGCCGGGCACGAACCCGTGCCAGATCTCGTGCGTCAGCTCGGTCAGGGCGCACCGGGTCTCCGCGCCGGCCGCGTCGAACAGGCACAGCTCCACCGCCTCCGCGCCCGGCGCCCACAGCGCGAAGTTGGTGCCCGCGACGCCGTCCGGGCCGGCGCGGTAGCGCGCGCCCAGCGGGTGGGCGGAGCCCGGCCACACCGGTGGCGCCACGGTGCCCGGGCCGGCCCGGACGCCCCCGACCTGTCCGCCCGTCAGGGCGGCGGCGCGGTGGACCGGCTGCCCGTTCGGCTGCCCGGCCACCGGCCGTACGGGCGCGGCGGCACCACCGCCCCGCATCCCGTCCTCGACGGCCTCCACCGCCTCCTGCTCGGCTGCGCTCGACACCTGCACGCCTCCACGGCTGTTCCAGGCCACGGCGGGGGAGGGGAGTGCGGCCCCGGCGTCCCGGCCCGGGCCCGGCCCCCGTCTGGTCCTTCCCACTGTTCTGCCCGGAACCGGGGCCGCACTCACGTTTCCCCCGAAGGGGCGCTGTCGTTGGACGGGACGTGAGACTTGTGACGTGTCGCCGGACCGGGGCGGGCCTGGCCGCCCTGGCGGTGTGGGCGGGGTTGATGGGCGGTCTGACCGGCTGCACCGGCGACGGGCGGCCCCCGGTGGAGATCCAGCTCCCGGGCAAGCCCCGGTCACCCGAAGAGGCGATCCGGATCACCCCGGACGACAACGCCAAGGGCGTCCCCGCCGAGGGCCCGCTGTCGGTCACGGTGCCCGAGGGCCGCCTGGAGCGGGTCAAGGTGGTCAAGGTGGAGGACGCCCAGGAGGAAGAGGTCCCCGGGGCCATCGCCGAGGACGGCCTGAGCTGGAGCCCCGACCCCGAGCACGGCAAGCTGGCGCTGGCCGCCAAGTACACCGTGGACGCGGTCGCCGTCGACGGGCACGACCGCCGCCAGGCCCGGCACACGACCTTCACCACGTTCGTCCCGGAGGAGCGCTTCATCGGCTACTTCAAGCCTGAGCACCGCTCCACCGTCGGCACCGGGATGATCATCTCGTTCCGGTTCAGCCGTGCGATCACCCACCGGGCCGCCGTGGAGAAGGCCATCGCCGTCACCGCCGACCCGCCCGTGGAGGTGGTCGGCCACTGGTTCGGCGACGACCGCCTGGACCTGCGGCCCAAGCAGTACTGGAAGCCCGGCACCGAGGTCACCGTCGACCTCAGGCTGCGCGACGTCGAGGGCGCCCCCGGCTCGTACGGGCTGCAGAGCAAGAAGATCCGCTTCACCGTGGGCCGGCACCAGGTCTCCACCGTCGACGCCGAGGCGCACACCATGGTCGTACGACGGGGGGACGAGGTGCTCTCCACCGTCCCGATCAGCGCCGGCGCGCCCAAGACCCCCACGTACAACGGCAAGATGGTGGTGATGGAGATGTTCGACGTCACCCGCATGAACGGCCAGACCGTCGGGTTCGGCGGCGAGTACGACATCCCCGACGTCCCGCACGCCGTCCGGCTCACCAGCTCCGGGACGTTCCTGCACGGCAACTACTGGGCCGCCCCCGACACCTTCGGCAGCGCCAACACCAGCCACGGCTGCGTGGGCCTGCGCGACGACAAGGGCGGCGGCTCGGACACCCCGGCCGGCTGGTTCTTCGACCGGACGCTGATCGGCGACGTGGTCGAGGTCGTCAACTCCCAGGACAAGACGGTCGCCCCGAACAACGGGCTGGGCGGCTGGAACATGTCCTGGCCCGACTGGATCGCCGGCTCCGCCCTCACCTGAGGGGTCCCGCACCGGCGCACATGATCACTGGAGGGTGACTCCTGTGACCGGAATGACGTAGTCCGGGAGTGTCCTCGGGTCCCCCCTCCGGCTCCGCGCCCAGCCTGGCAGGCAGCAGTGCCAGCGACGGACGGAGAGACATGACAGCAAGGACGGCCACACGGCCCGGGCGGCTGGCCCTGGGCCTGGCCACGGCGGCGGCGGTGCTGGCCACCACCGCGCCCGCCCAGCCGGCCAACGCGGCGGCCCCGGCAGCACGGGCGGCGGCCCTGCTCCCGGGCGGACTGGGCCCGTGCGTGGGAGCCGAGTGCCCACCGGACTACCTCGACCCGCACACCGGCGCGGCCCATGGGCGGGACGCGGGCATCAACATCTTCGTCGGCGGGGACTTCCGGGTCCGCGAGCGGGCCGCCGAGGCCGAGGGCCGCGTCGTCGTCCTCGGCGACTTCGACCAGGACAAGGCCGACGGCGTCAGCCAGGTCTACAACGTCGGCATCGTCGGCGCCGGCTCCCAGACCCAGCCCCCGCTCGGCTCGGACTTCCTGACCACCGGCGGCGGTGTCTCCGTCGCCGTCGGCGAACGCCTGCTCGCCGACGGCGGGGTCGTCCGGCACGCCGGCCCGCGCACCGGCACCGTCAGCGCGACCCGGGTCGTGCAGGACCCCGCCGCCGTCCAGCCGTACGCCGGCCTGCGCGACCGGCTCACGGCCGCCAGCCAGTGCTACGCCCGGCCCGGCGGAACCATCCGGCCCGCCACCGGCACGGCCGTCAACAACGGCTACGAGACCGTGTTCACCGGCGACGGCACCTCCGCCCTGCAGGTCTTCAACGTCGACGCCGACATCGCGGGCCGCGACCGCGCCCAGCAGGGCATCCGGTTCGCCCGGATCCCCGCCGGGGCCACGATCCTGGTCAACGTCCTCGGCACGGACCGGGCGGTCGTGACGTACAGCGGCGAGCAGACCTACCGGCACCGGCTGCTGTGGAACTTCCCCGACGCCACCGCCGTGGGCCTGCGCGGCACCGGCCAGTTCCAGGGCGCGGTACTGGTCGGCAACCAGGCCTCCACGACCACGGTGACCCTGCCCGGCTTCAACGGACGGTTCTTCACCACCGGCTCGCTGACCCACACCAGCACCACCGGCGGCGGCCAGGAGTTCCACGCCTACCCCTTCACCGGCGACCTGCCCGACTGCGGCACCGGGCCGGCCCCGGTGACCGGTGAGGTCTCCGTGCTCAAGACCGATCCCGAGGGCCGCCTGCTGGCGGGCGCCGAGTTCGAGCTGTGGCGCGAGGCCAACAACACCCCCGGCCTGCAGACCATCGGCATCAACGCCGACATCAAGGAGGCCGACTGCACCACCGACGCGGCCGGCCGCTGCGTGCGCAGGACCGAGCTCGGCACCTACTACTGGCGGGAGATCAAGGCCCCGCCCGGCTTCGACCTGCCCGACCAGCGCGTCTCGCCGCCGCTGGTGCTGACCGCCGCCAACGCCGGGGCCGGGGTGTCGGTCACGGTGGTCGACCGCCGTACCCCCGAGCCGCCGGAGCCGACGGGCCGGGTGGGCCTGCGCAAGCGGGACGCCGCGACCGGACAGCCGCTGGCCGGCGCCCGGTTCGAGCTGTGGCGCGAGGCCAACGACGTCGAGGGACTGCAGACCACCGGCGACGAGCCGGACGAGCGGCTGCTGGAGTGCGTGACCGACGCCCAGGGCCGCTGCTCGCTCGTGGTCGGCGGCGACGAGCGGTACTACTGGCGGGAGACCAGGGCGCCCGACGGCTACGACCTGCCGGCCGTGGTGGTCACCCCGGTCGACCTGCCCGAGGAGAGCGCCTCCGCCGGGGTGACGGTCACCGTCACCAACCGCCGGACCCAGGCCCAGAACCAGGGGGCGATCCGGATCGAGAAGACGGACGCGAAGACCGGGCAGCCGCTGGCCGGGGCCGTCTTCGCGCTGTGGCAGGAGGTCAACGGCACCGAGGGGCTCCAGACCGAGGGCGACGACATCGACCTGCTGGTGCGGCCCGGCTGCCGTACGGACGCCCGGGGGAGCTGCCTGTTCGAGTACCTGCCCGACGGCTGGTACTACCTCCAGGAGATCGCCGTCCCGGACGGCTACGTGCTGCCCCGCGACGCCGTGACCGGTCCGCTGCGGCTCGACCGGGACACCCCCGACCACCTGGTCGTCGTACCGCTGGCCAACCGCCGTGACCACCACCACGGCAAGCCCCACCACCCCGGCAAGCCGGGGGGCCACGAGCCGGGGCACCACCACAAGCCCGGGGCCCACAAGCCCGGTCACCACAAGCCCGGTCACCACAAGCCCGGTCACCACAAGCCGGGCAAGAAGGCGGCCCCGGTGAAGAAGGCCGGTCCGGCGAAGAAGGCCAAGCCGGGCAAGCCCGGTAAGCCCGGTAAGCCGGGCAAGCGGGGCCGGGGGCAGTAGCGGGGTCGGCGCCCCGCCCGGCAGCGGGGCGCCGGGGGCCGGTACGCGGAACGCCGCCCTCCCGACTTGGGACGGAACGGTGACACGCCCGTTTCCCTTCGTGATGCACCCATGTGATTACCTGTCGTCATGCGCGCGATGGGTATGCGCGCGGGGGACATGGGGAGAAGAGCGTGAAGGTGCAGCCTCAGCGGCGCATCCGTACCGGCCTGCCGGCCCTGCTGATCGGCGCGGCGCTGCTGCTCACCACCGCGTGCAGCGGTGGCGCCGGCGGCGGTCAGGGCGACAAGGGGGGCAACGGCGGCGGCGGCGCCCGGACGGGTAACGAGGCCTCGCAGGCCGTCGTCACCATCAAGCCGGACGACGGTGCCAAGGAGGTGGAGACCTCCGGGGTGCTGAAGATATCCAGCACGGGCGGCAAGCTCACCACGGTGACGGTCGCCGACACCAAGGGCAACGCCGTCGAGGGCAAGCTGTCCGGCGACGGCACCACGTGGGAGCCCGCCCGCCACCTCGGCGCGGCCACCGAGTACAAGGTCCACGCGGTCGCGAAGGACGCGGCGGGCCGGGAGTCCGCCAAGGACATCACCTTCACCACCCTCACCCCGAAGAACACCTTCGTCGGCCACTACACGCCCGAGGACGGCGCGACCGTCGGCGTGGGCATGCCGGTGTCGATCAACTTCTCGCGCGGCATCACCAACACCGAGGCCGTGGAGAAGGCCATCCAGGTGACGGCCGAGCCGGCCGTGCAGATCGAGGGCCACTGGTTCGGCAACGACCGGCTCGACTTCCGCCCCGAGAACTACTGGAAGCCGGGCACCAAGGTGACCGTCAAGCTGGGCCTCGACGGCGTCGAGGGCCGCCCGGGGGTGTACGGCAAGCAGACCCGCACCTTCACCTTCACCATCGGCCGCTCCCAGGTCTCCACCGTGGACGCGAGCACGCACCAGATGGAGGTCGTCCGCGACGGCCAGACCATCAAGAACATCCCGATCACCGCGGGCGCCCCGTCGACCACCACGTACAACGGTCAGATGGTCATCAGCGAGAAGTACAAGGTGACCCGGATGAACGGCGCCACCGTCGGGTTCGGCGGCGAGTACGACATCTCCGACGTGCCGCACGCGATGCGCCTGTCCACCTCCGGCACCTTCGTCCACGGCAACTACTGGGCCTCCTCCAGCACCTTCGGCTCGGAGAACGTCAGCCACGGCTGCGTGGGCCTGCGCGACGTCCGCGGCGCGTACGACGACGACGCCCCGGCGGCCTGGTTCTTCAACGAGTCGCTGATCGGCGACGTGGTCGTGGTGAAGAACTCCAAGGACAAGCAGATCGCTCCGGACAACGGCCTCAACGGCTGGAACATGCCCTGGTCGGAGTGGATCAAGTAGCCCCGCTGGTGCAGGACGGTTAACGGGCACTAACGTGCCCGTATGACCATCTCTCTCGAAGTCTCCGACGGCGTCGGCACCATCCGGCTGGACCGTCCGCCGATGAACGCCCTGGACATCGCCACCCAGGACCGGCTGCGCGAGCTCGCCGTGGAGGCGAGCGAGCGCGCCGACGTCCGCGCGGTGATCCTCTACGGCGGCGAGAAGGTGTTCGCGGCCGGCGCGGACATCAAGGAGATGCAGGCCATGGACCACGCGGCGATGGTCGCGCGGTCCCGGGCCCTGCAGGACTCCTTCACCGCCGTGGCCCGGATCCCCAAGCCCGTCGTCGCGGCCGTCACCGGCTACGCGCTGGGCGGCGGCTGCGAGTTGGCGCTGTGCGCCGACTACCGGATCGCCGCCGACAACGCCAAGCTCGGCCAGCCCGAGATCCTGCTGGGCCTGATCCCGGGCGCGGGCGGCACCCAGCGGCTGTCCCGGCTGATCGGCCCGTCCCGGGCCAAGGACCTGATCTTCACCGGTCGGATGGTCAAGGCGGACGAGGCCCTGACGCTGGGCCTGGTCGACCGGGTGGTGCCGGCCGCCGAGGTCTACGAGCAGGCCCATGCCTGGGCCGCCCGGCTCGCCCAGGGCCCGGCCATCGCGCTGCGCGCCGCCAAGGAGTCCGTGGACGCGGGCCTGGAGGCCGACATCGACACGGGTCTGGCCATCGAACGGACCTGGTTCGCCGGGCTGTTCGCGACCGAGGACCGTGAGCGCGGGATGCGCAGCTTCGTCGAGGAGGGCCCCGGAAAGGCCAAATTCGTCTAGTCGGCTGGGTGATCACCCGGTGGGTTGATTAGGCAGGCCTTAAGGCACCCTTAAGCGCCCCCCGGCGCCCACGCAGGGTGATGATCTCCGGGTTCCCTGTCACCGCAGGTCACGACGGGTATGACAACCCTCTCGATGCCGATGTCATATGACGCACCACCCCCTGTACGGCCCGGCCGGACAGGGGGTGTTTTTCGCGAGACGGCACGGAGGGGCCACCCGGCCGTCCATGATGGGTGCATGGCGGGCCTGGAGGGTGTGGAAGAACCGCGGCAGCGCGGCGGCGCTTCCGCTGTACGGCTGGTGGCGGCGATCGAGGACGAACAAGGCCTGAAGGCGCTGGAGTCGTACGGCAACCCGGCCGAGGGCGAGGTGACGCTCCCGTCCCTGCCGGAATCCGCCGGCACCGCGCGGCGGCTCGCCCAGTGCGTGGTGGTCCGGCTCTGGGGGCTCTCCCCGCAGATCGCCGAGCACGTGGTGCTGCTGGTCTCCGAACTCGTCGGCAACGCCGTCCGGCACACCGGCGCCCGTTCGTTCGGTCTGCGGATGCTGCGCCGGCGCGGCTGGATCCGCGTCGAGGTGCGCGACCCCTCGCGCGGGCTGCCGTGCCTGATGCCGGTGCACGAGCTGGACACCACCGGCCGGGGCCTGTTCCTGGTGGACAAGCTGTCCGACCGCTGGGGCGCGGACCTGCTGCCGCGCGGCAAGACCACCTGGTTCGAGATGCGGGTCGCCGACCGCTGACCGGCGGGCGCCGGGCCGCGGGCGTCCTGGAATGCCTGAAGCCCCCTGTCGCCGGAATGGGGCGCCGCGGGGGCTTCATGGAGGTGCCGAGGACCGGTGGGGTGTTGATCCTCGGCGAGGCGACTTCGCTCGGGTCAATGGGGAAGCCGTGGTTCCGACTATGACAGACAAGCGCCGGAACGCCAAAAGTCCCTACTCGGACATAAGTGGGCAAATCCTAAGAGTTTGTCATTGAATCCTAGGTGAGGTCGACCACCTGCCTCGCAATCAGTGCATAACTATGGGTCGACCCGAGTGAATCGTTGATGGAGCGCCGGTGAACGACCCGGCGGGAGGGCCCGGGCCTCCAGGCCCGAATTGGGTCAATCATTACCTTTGGGGCCAACCACCCCTTAAATGGGCAGGTGCTCTGTTATCCAGACCGCCGCGCGGCCCTGCGCGCGAGCGCGGCGGCCGCCGTCGGGGTCCTGGCCGCCGC
>NZ_JAJAUY010000010.1 GCF_020532625.1 Streptomyces antimicrobicus
CCCCCCCCCCCCCCCCCCCCCCCCCCCCCCCCCCCCCCCCCCCCCCCGGCCCCCGGACCCGACCCCGACCCCGACCCCGACCAAGCCGAACCCACCCACCCGGCCAGGGCCACCCCGCGTCACCCCTCGGCGATCACCACCGCCGAAGCCACCCCGGCGTCATGGCTCAACGACACGTGCCACGACGCCACCCCCAGCTCCGCCGCCCGCGCCGCCACCGACCCCGTCACCCGCAACCTCGGCTGCCCGCTCGCCTCGACGTACACCTCCGCGTCCGTCCACAGCAGGTTCCCCGGCGCGCCCAGCGCCTTCGCCAGCGCCTCCTTGGCCGCGAACCGCGCGGCCAAGGAGGCCATGCCCCGGCGTTCGCCGCTCGGCAGGAGCAGCTCGGACTCCACGAAGAGCCGGTCCGCCAGGTGCGGTGTGCGTTCCATCGCCGCCGCGAACCGGTCGATCTCCGCCACGTCGATCCCCACACCGATGATCATCGAAAGCAACCCCACAGCCAGTCACGGGCCGCCGGGCCGCAGGCCCTCGGCCCCCGGCCCGCCCTCGGCCCTATTCCACGGTCACGGACTTCGCGAGATTACGCGGCTGGTCCACCTCGTTCCCCCGCGCGGTGGCCAGCTCGCACGCGAAGACCTGCAACGGCACGGTCGCCACCAGCGGCTGCAGCAGCGTCGGCGTCACCGGGATCCGCACGAGGTGGTCGGCGTACGGGACCACCGCCTCGTCGCCCTCCTCGGCGATCACGATCGTCCGCGCCCCGCGCGCCCGGATCTCCTGGATGTTCGAGACGATCTTGTCGTGCAGCACCGACCGGCCCCGCGGCGACGGCACGACGACCACCACCGGCAGGTCCTGCTCGATCAGCGCGATCGGCCCGTGCTTGAGCTCCCCGGCTGCGAAGCCCTCGGCGTGCATGTACGCCAGTTCCTTCAGCTTGAGCGCGCCCTCCAGCGCGACCGGGTACCCCACGTGCCGCCCCAGGAACAGCACCGTGTTCTTCTCCGCCAGCGACCGCGCCAGCGCCCGCACCGGCTCCATCGTCTCCAGGACGCGCTCCACCGCGGCCTCGGCCTCCGACAGTTCGCGGATCACCGCCCGGATCTCGTCGCCCCACTTGGTGCCCCGTACCTGTCCCAGGTACAGCGCGACCAGGTAGCACGCCACCAGCTGGGTCAAGAACGCCTTCGTCGAGGCGACCGCCACCTCCGGACCGGCGTGCGTGTACAGCACGGCGTCGGACTCGCGCGGGATCGTGGAGCCGTTGGTGTTGCAGATGGCCAGCACCTTGGCCCCCTGCTCCCGCGCGTGCCGCAGCGCCATCAGCGTGTCCATCGTCTCGCCGGACTGCGAGATGGCCACCACCAGCGTGCGCTGGTCCAGGATCGGGTCGCGGTAGCGGAACTCGCTGGCCAGCTCGGTCTCGCAGGGGATCCGCGTCCAGTGCTCGATGGCCAGCTTGGCGATCAGGCCCGCGTGGTACGCCGTCCCGCACGCCACGACCACGACCTTGTCGACCTCGCGCAGCACCGAGGCGGGGATGCGCACCTCGTCCAGGCTGAGCGTGCCGCTGGCGTCGATCCGGCCCAGCAGCGTGTCGGCGACCGCCTTGGGCTGCTCGGCGATCTCCTTGAGCATGAAGTAGTCGTAGCCGCCCTTCTCGGCGGCCGAGGCGTCCCAGTCGACGTGGTAGGCCCGTACGTCGGCCGGCGCGCCGTCGAAGTCCGTCACGGTGACGCTGTCGCGGCGCAGCTCGACCACCTGGTCCTGGCCGAGCTCGATGGCGGAGCGGGTGTGCTCGATGAACGCGGCGACGTCGGAGGCCAGGAAGTTCTCGCCCTCGCCGACGCCCACGACCAGCGGGGAGTTGCGGCGGGCGCCGACCACCACGTCCGGCTCGTCGGCGTGCACGGCGACGAGGGTGAAGGCGCCCTCCAGGCGCCGGCAGACCTGCCGCATCGCCTCGGCCAGGTCACCGGTGGAGGAGAAGCACTCGGCGACGAGGTGGGCGACGACCTCGGTGTCGGTCTCGGACTGGAGCAGGTGGCCACGCTCCGTCAGTTCGGCGCGCAGCGCGGCGAAGTTCTCGATGATGCCGTTGTGGACGACGGCGACGCGTCCCGCGTTGTCCAGGTGCGGATGGGCGTTGGCGTCGGTCGGCCCGCCGTGGGTGGCCCAGCGGGTGTGGCCGATGCCGGTCGAGCCGGTCGGCAACGGCCTGCTGACCAGGGCCTTTTCCAGGTTGACCAGTTTCCCGGCCTTCTTCGCGGCGGCCAGTCCGCCGTCCGCCAGGACGGCGACGCCCGCCGAGTCGTACCCGCGGTACTCCAGCCGCTTGAGGCCCGCGACGACCACATCGAGCGCCGACTGCGCTCCCACGTAACCCACAATTCCGCACATAGGGCGCAGCGTACGCCGAACCCGGGGTTCTGCCCCGTACCCGAACCAGACGAAAACCCCGCCCGGTGGAAGCCACCGGAGCGGGGTTGACGTCGCGTCGGGTACGCGTGTTCGGCGGGCGCCGGGCCCGCGCTCGGCGGATCGTCAGCCGAGCTTCTTGGCCTGGGCGTCGATGACGGTCTTGGGCTGCGTGGCCGTCAGGCCGAAGGAGTAGAAGGTGGCCAGCGAGTTGCCCTTGCGCACCACGACGAAGTGGTTGGTGGACTTCTCGCCGCCGTCCAGGTCCATGGTCATGGTGAAGGCCGCGGCCTCGTCGCCGGCGGTGACGGAGGCACCCGGCTTGACGTCGAGGAACTTGACCTTGTCGCCGCCCTCGTCGACGGTGTAGCCGCCCGCGCAGGCCCCCGCCGCCGTCTTGAGGGAGGCGAACGCCTCCTCGGCGCCCTTGCCGTCGTACGAGCCGACGCTGACCAGCGTCTGGGTGGCGCCGAGGGCCTCCAGGCCCGCCTTCAGCTTGTCCTCGGCCGAGGCGCCGGCGCTCGGCTCCTTCGGCTTGGCCTTGGCGACCGTACGGCCGCTGCCGGTCGCCGCGCCCACCTTCTGGGCGGACTGGGCCTGCATCAGCGGCTTGCACTCGGCCTTGTCGACGGTGGCCTTGGACCCCTCGGCGGCGGCCTTGGCGCCGCCCTCGGCGGAGACCAGCTGGTCGGGCACGTCGGCCTGGGTGACAACCAGGGCAGCGACCTCGGCGTCGGTCTTGCCCTTGGCCGCGGGCGCGGCGGCCGAGGACCCGGCCGGCTTCGGCTCGTCCTTCTTGTCGGCCGGCTTGTCCGAACCGCAGGCGGTGGCCAGCAGCGCGAGCGACAGCGCGGACGCGGTCATGACAGAACGACGGACGATGGTGTTACGCACGGTGGAAATACCCCCCACGAACGGCATTGGCACGGCCAACCTACCGGGCGGCGCCGACACAAGATCGGGGAACCGCCCACGGCGTGCCCATCGTGACCGACACGAGATCCGCACGACACCCCGCCGTCGCCCACGTGACCGACCCCACCACCCACAAGCCGCCCGGAACGCCGACAATGACGGTGTGATCACTTCGCCGCCACGAAGCGCAAGCGCCCGTCCGCGTGCCGAGGGCTCGCCGTACGTCGACCTCACCCGCGCCGAGTGGAGCGCGCTGCGCGACCGGACCCCGCTGCCGCTGACCGCGGAGGAGGTCGAGCGGCTGCGCGGCCTCGGGGACGTCATCGACCTCGACGAGGTGCGCGACGTCTACCTGCCGCTCTCCCGGCTGCTGAACCTCTACGTCGGGGCCACCAGCAACCTGCGCGGCGCCCTGAACACCTTCCTCGGCGACGCCGGCAACGGCCACGGCGCGCAGACCGGCACCCCGTTCGTGATAGGGGTCGCCGGCTCCGTCGCGGTCGGCAAGTCCACCGTCGCCCGCCTGCTGCAGGCACTGCTGGCCCGCTGGCCCGAGCACCCGCGGGTGGAGCTGGTGACCACCGACGGCTTCCTGTACCCGATGAAGGAGCTCCAGGAGCGCGGGCTGGTCTCCCGCAAGGGTTTCCCGGAGTCCTACGACCGCCGGGCCCTGACCCGCTTCGTCGCCGACATCAAGGCGGGCAAGGAGGAGGTCAGCGCCCCGGTCTACTCCCACCTGATCTACGACATCGTCCCCGGCGAGCGGCTCGTCGTGCGCCGCCCGGACATCCTGATCGTGGAGGGGCTGAACGTGCTCCAGCCGGCCCTGCCGGGCAAGGACGGCCGCACCCGGGTCGGGCTCGCGGACTTCTTCGACTTCTCCGTCTACGTCGACGCGCGCCCGGAGGACATCGAGCGCTGGTACCTCAACCGGTTCCGCAAGCTGCGCGAGACCGCGTTCCAGAACCCTTTCTCCTACTTCCGCAAGTACACCCAGGTCTCCGAGGAGGAGGCCATGGAGTACGCCCGCACCACGTGGCGGACCATCAACCGGCCCAACCTGCTGGAGAACGTCGCGCCCACCCGCGGCCGGGCCAACCTGATCATCCGCAAGGGCCCCGACCACAAGGTGCAGCGGCTGAGCCTGCGCAAGCTCTGAGCCGTTCGGCCGGGCCTCCGTAAGCTTCGGGCATGCTGCATCTGAGGCTCATCACCCCGCCCGACCGGACGGAAGCGGTGACCGAGGTCATCGAGGCGACCGTCGGCACCACCCATCTGGTGGTCCTGCCCGGCGCCGCCCGGGACCCGCAGGGCGACCTCGTGCTGTGCGACGTCGCCCGCGAGGCGGGGGACGAGCTGCTGCACGAGCTGCGGGCGCTGGGCATCGACCAGGACGGCTCGATCGCCGTGGAGAACATCGACCTGTCGCTGTCGAAGCGCGCCGAGCAGGCCGAGGAGGAGGCTCCGGGCGAGCCGGCGGACGCGGTGATCTGGGAGCAGCTCACCGAGGCCACCCACGAGGAGTCGACCCTCACCGTCACCTACACCGCGTTCATGATCCTCGCCACGATGATCGCGGCCTGCGGTGTGGTGCTCGACAGCGCGGTCCTGATCGTGGGCGCGATGGCCGTCGGCCCCGAGTTCGGGCCGCTGGCCGGGGTGTGCACCGGCCTGGTGCAGCGCAGGCCGGCGCTGGCCGCGCGGTCGCTGGCGGCCCTGCTCATCGGGTTCGCGGCGGCGATCGCGGCCACCACGGTGTTCAGCCTGCTGATGGACCAGGCCGGGCTGTTCAGCCGGCAGATGCTGGACAACGGGCGGCCGAACACCAGCTTCGTCTGGCAGCCGGACCCGTTCTCGCTCGTGGTGGCCGTCCTGGCCGGCGCCGCCGGCATGCTCTCGCTGACCTCGGCGAAGTCCGGCGCCCTGGTGGGCGTCGCCATCTCGGTGACCACCGTCCCGGCCGCCGCCAACGCGGCCGTGGCCCTCAGCTACGGCGAGTACGCCCAGATGTGGGGCTCCGCCGAGCAGCTGCTGCTGAACCTCGGCGGGATCATGCTCGCCGGGACACTGACCCTGATCGCCGGGAAGGCGCTGTGGCGCACCCAGCGCGGCCGCTGGAAGCGGCAGCGGCCCCTGTCCCGCAGCTGAAACCACAGCTGGTGTCCGGGACGGGGGCCGCGGGGCCGCAGCGCTGGCCGGCGACTAGCCCAGCGCCGACTTGACGGCGTCCGCGAGCCGGCCGGCGACCGCGCGGGCCTGCTCGATGTCGGCGGCCTCCACCATCACCCGCACCAGCGGCTCCGTGCCGGAGGGCCGCAGCAGCACCCGTCCGGTGCTGCCCAGCTCCCGCTCGGCGTCCGCGACGGCGGCGGCCAGCTCCCCGGAGGTCCCGACCCGCGTCTTGTCGACGTCGGGCACGTTGATCAGGACCTGCGGCAGGCGCTGCATGACGCCCGCCAGGTCGGCCAGGCTCCGGCCGGTGGCCGCGACCCGGGCCGCCAGCATCAGGCCGGTCAGCGTGCCGTCGCCGGTGGTGGCGTGGTCGAGGATGATCACGTGGCCGGACTGCTCACCGCCGAGCGCGTAGCCGTGCTCCTTCATCGACTCCAGCACGTAGCGGTCGCCGACACCGGTCTGCACGACCTCGATGCCTTCGCGCTCCATCGCCAGCTTGAAGCCCAGGTTCGACATGACCGTGCCGACCACGGTGTTCTTGCGCAGCTGCCCGGCCTCGCGCAGGGCGAGCGCCAGCACGCACAGGATCTGGTCGCCGTCGATCTCCGCGCCGGAGGCGTCCACGGCCAGGCACCGGTCGGCGTCACCGTCGTGGGCGATGCCCAGGTCCGCGCCGTGCTCGACGACGGCCCGCTTGAGCTGGTCCAGGTGGGTGGAGCCGCAGCCGTCGTTGATGTTGAGGCCGTCCGGCTCGGCGCCGATGGTGACGATCTCGGCCCCGGCCCGCGCGAAGGCCTCGGGCGAGACCCGCGCGGCCGCGCCGTGCGCCTCGTCCAGGACGATCTTCAGGCCGTCCAGGCGGCTGGGGAGGACACCGATCAGGTGGGCGACGTACCGGTCGAAGCCCTCGTCGTAGTCGGTGACCCGGCCCACGCCCGCGCCGGTGGGACGGTCCCAGGGGGCGCCGGTGCGGTGCTCCTCGTAGACGGACTCGATCCGGTCCTCCAGCTCGTCGGCCAGCTTGTGGCCGCCGCGCGCGAAGAACTTGATGCCGTTGTCCGGCATCGCGTTGTGGCTGGCGGAGAGCATGACGCCGAGGTCGGCGCCCAGGGCACCGGTGAGGTACGCCACCGCCGGGGTGGGCAGCACACCGACGCGCAGGACGTCCACGCCCGCGCTGGCCAGGCCGGCGACGACCGCGGCCTCCAGGAACTCGCCGGAGGCCCGGGGGTCGCGCCCGACCACGGCGGTCGGCCGGTGGCCCTCGAAGGTGCCCGCTTCGGCGAGCACATGGGCGGCCGCCACGGAGAGGCCGAGCGCCAGCTCGGCCGTCAGATCCGCGTTGGCGACACCGCGTACACCGTCCGTGCCGAAGAGTCGTCCCACTGTTGTCCTCCGAGTTCGCGCTGGGTACATCGTTGTACGTACCGCGTGACAGGTATGTGCCGCCTACAGCGGTAAACGAACCGCCCCGGACAGCACAGAGTGTGCCGCCGGGGCGGATTCGTGCAGAGCAGCAGGCGGAGATTAGCGCTTGCTGTACTGCGGAGCCTTGCGGGCCTTCTTCAGACCGGCCTTCTTGCGCTCGACCGCACGGTCGTCGCGGGAGAGGAAGCCGGCCTTCTTCAGCGGGCCGCGGTTGTTGTCCACGTCCGCCTCGTTGAGGGCGCGGGCCACGCCGAGGCGCAGGGCGCCGGCCTGGCCGGAGACACCGCCACCCGCGATGCGGGCGATGACGTCGTAGCGGTTGTCGAGCTCGAGCACCTTGAAGGGCTCGTTGACTTCCTGCTGGTGCACCTTGTTCGGGAAGTAGTCCTCAAGGGTGCGACCGTTGATCTTCCACTTGCCGGTGCCCGGGACGATCCGGACGCGGGCGATGGCGTTCTTGCGACGGCCCAGGCCGGCAGCCGGCTGCGGGTCGCCGAAGCGGGAGGCCAGGGACTCGGAGGTGTAGTCACCCTCCGGGGCCTCGGACTCGAAGGTGGTCACAGCGTCGTAGGTCTCGTCGCCCTCGACGGGGGCTTCGAAGGTGGTCTCGGCCACGATTCTCCTCAGAATTCTCTGTGTCTTAGGGGGTGGCCGGGATTACTGCGCGACCTGGCTGATCTCGAACGGCACCGGCTGCTGGGCAGCGTGCGGGTGCTGGTCGCCCGAGTAGACCTTCAGCTTCGAGAGCATCTGACGGCCCAGGGAGTTCTTCGGGAGCATGCCCTTGACCGCCTTCTCGACGGCCTTCTCCGGGTTGTTGGCGAGCAGGTCGTCGTAACGGACGCTGCGCAGACCACCCGGGTAGCCGGAGTGGCGGTAGGCCATCTTCTGCTCGCGCTTGTTGCCGGACAGGTGAACCTTGTCGGCGTTGATGACGATGACGAAGTCGCCCATGTCCATGTGGGGGGCGTAGGTCGGCTTGTGCTTGCCCCGCAGGAGGGCAGCGGCCTGGGTCGCCAGACGGCCGAGGACAACGTCCTGGGCGTCAATGACGAGCCACTGGCGCGAGATGTCGCCGGGCTTGGGGCTGTACGTACGCACGGGTCGTATGCCTTCGCTTCTTCAGTGGTGGGGTATCCCCCGGGCTGACCCTGGGGACGGGTCCTGACAAAGGTCACCACGGACGATCACGACAGCCCTGGTGCACTACGGGGACGCAACCCGTGTGTACCGCTGGTCATCGGCCCGGTGGACCGGCGTAAGGGCCCTTTCACGTGAGAATGAACAAGCCAATACGCATAACGAACCAGCAGGATACCCGCGCTGCCCCGGACGGGTCAAAACGACGGAGGGGATCAAGCCGCAGGGGCCGTCTCCTCGTCGCGCACGGTTCCTGTTGTCCGTCCGTCCTCCAGGTTAACCCCGGGCGCGGCCAGGCACCGGCGCGCGAGCGCCACCGCCACCCCGCACAGCGCCCAGCAGTCCTCGAAGGCGCGCCGGTGGTTGTCCAGCGCCGACGGGCCCGGGACCCCGGCGATCTGCGGCGCCAGCCCCACCCAGAACCAGGGCGAGCGGGCCGCCGAGCGCTCCCGCACCGCCGAGGCGAGCAGCAGCGGCAGCACCACCAGGAGGTAGTGGTCGAACGAAGGACGGGACACCAGGAACGCGGCGAGCATCACCATGCAGGCCGTCTCCGCCAGCCGCTGCGCCCCGCCGTCCCCGCCGTGCCCGCCGTCCGCGTCGGCCCCGCGCCAGCGCCGCCACGCGGCCCACAGCGCGCCCACCGCCCCCGCCCCGGCCAGCGCCACCGCCACCGGCTGCGGCACGCCCAGCCGCGGCAGCACCGCCACCGGGGACGCGTCCCAGACCAGCGCGTACGCGTCCTGGCCTTGCAGCAGGAACGGCAGGGTCTTGGTGAAGAACAGCGTCGGACTCGGCATCGCCAGGGCCCCCGCCAGCGACAGCGCCACCGGCACCCCCGCCGCCACCGCCAGCCCCCGCCACCTCCGGGCCAGCAGGAACACCAGCCCGACCGGCACCAGCATCGGCTTGGCGGCGATCGCCACCCCCACCACCAGGCCGGCCCGCGTCCACCGGCCCCGGTGGGCCAGCAGCAGCGCCACCGGGAGCGCCGCCGCCGACACCGACGTCCAGTTCCCGATGAGCACCAGGTTCAGGTACGGGCTGTACGCCAGCGCCAGCGCGCCCCAGCCGCCCACCGCGAACCGGGACCGCACCGGCACCCCGAACAACCGCAGCGCCGCCCACCAGCCGGCCGCCAGCAGCGCCGACATCACCAGCGGCAGCGTCCAGCGCAGCAGCAGCGGCGGCAGCAGCGCCTCCGGCACCGCCAGCAGCACCGCGCTCGGCAGGTACAGGAACCGCTTGTCCTCGTACGGCGAAACCCCGGCCAGCAACGCGTCCGCGGCCTTGACCACGAAGGCGTTGTCCGAGCCGCCGTTGTCCCGCAGGCTCGTCGAGACCGCGACGGTGAGCACCACCACGAGCGCCGCGGCCCACCAGGAGCGCGGCGCCGGAGTGAGCAGCCGGCCGAGCACGCGGTCCCAGGCACCCGGCCTGACCCAGTTCATGGGGCCCGATGCTAGCGGCCGGGCGTCAGCGCACGCGTTCGACCCGGCGCTCGTCCCAGACCGGCTCCGCCGTCTCGCGGACCACCCCGTCCGACCCGAAGACCAGGAACCGGTCGAAGGACCGCGCGAACCAGCGGTCGTGCGTCACGCACAGCACCGTGCCCTCGTACGCCTCCAGGCCCTCCTGGAGCGCCTCGGCCGACTCCAGGTCCAGGTTGTCCGTCGGCTCGTCCAGCAGCAGCGCCGTGGTCCCCGCCAGCTCCAGCAGCAGGATCTGGAACCGCGCCTGCTGCCCTCCCGAGAGCCGGTCGAACGGCTGGTCGCCCTGCCGCTCCAGCTCGTAGCGGCGCAGCACGCTCATCGCCCCGCCCCGGTCCTTGGCGTGCTCCTTCCACAGGATGTCCACCAGGGTCCGGCCGAACAGCTCCGGATGCGCGTGCGTCTGGGCGAAGTGCCCGGGCACCACCCGCGCGCCCAGCTTCCACACGCCCTCGTGCGCCACCGGGTGCTCGGCGTCCCCGGCCAGCAGCCGCAGGAAGTGCGACTTGCCGGAGCCGTTCGAACCCAGCACCGCCACCCGCTCGCCGTAGAAGACCTCCAGGTCGAAGGGCTTCATCAGGCCCGTCAGCTCCAGCCGCTCGCAGGTCAGCGCGCGCACCCCGGTACGGCCGCCCCGCAGCCGCATCCTGATCTCCTGCTCCCGCGGCGGCTCCGGCGGCGGCCCGGCCTCCTCGAACTTCTGGAACCGGGTCTGCATCGCGCGGTACCGCGACGCCATGTCCGGGCTGATCGCGGCCTGCTGGCGCAGCCGGTGCACCAGCGCCTTCAGCCGCGCGTGCTCCTCGTCCCAGCGGCGCTTGAGCTCCTCGAACCGCGCGAAGCGCTCCTTGCGCGCCGCGTGGTAGGTGTCGAAGCCGCCGCCGTGCACCCACACGTCCGTGCCCGCCGGGCTCGGCTCCAGGCTGACGATCTTCTGCGCCGCCCGCGACAGCAGCTCCCGGTCGTGGCTGACGAACAGCACCGTCTTGCGGGTGGCCTTCAGCTGCTCCTCCAGCCACCGCTTGCCCGGCACGTCGAGGTAGTTGTCGGGCTCGTCGAGCAGCAGGCACTCGTCCGGCCCGCGCAGCAGCGCCTCCAGGACCAGCCGCTTCTGCTCACCGCCGGAGAGGGTGCGCACCTCGCGGAACTGCGCCCGCTCGTACGGGACCCCCAGCGCCGCCATGGTGCACACGTCCCACAGCGTCTCCGCCTCGTAGCCCTGGACGTCGGCCCAGTCGCTCAGCGCCTGCGCGTACGCCATCTGCGCGGCCTCGTCGTCGACCGTCATGATCAGGTGCTCGGCGCGGTCCACGGCCTTCGCGGCCTCGCGGATCCGCGGCTGCGCCACCGATACCAGCAGGTCACGGACGGTGCTCTCGTCCCGGACCGAGCCCACGAACTGCGACATCACGCCGAGCCCGCCGCTGACCGTGACGGTGCCGCCGTGCGGCTGGAGCTCACCGGAGAGCAGCTTCAGCAGGGTGGTCTTGCCGGCGCCGTTCGCGCCCACCAGGGCGACCACGGAGCCCTCGCCGACCCGGAAGGACACATCGGGCAGCAGCACCCGCCCGTCGGGCAGGTAGTACTCCAGATGGCCGGCTTCGAGATGTCCCATGCCGGGGATTGTCCCGGCCGGACCCGCGAGGGCCAAAACGGTTTTCCGGCCCCCTCGGGATCAGCAGCAGCCGGCGCCCGGCAGGGTCCGGACGTTGCGGGCCAGCCGGTTGCGCTCGGCCAGCAGCTCGTCCGCCGGGTAGCCGACCTCTTCCAGGGTCAGCCCGTGCGGCCGTACGACGTGCACGGCGGAGTCCCGTACCCCGGCCGCCAGCACCTTGCCCGGCCAGTCCACGGCCCGGTGCCCGTCGCCGACGTGCAGCAGGGCGCCGACCAGCGAGCGGACCATGTTGTGGCAGAACGCGTCCGCCCGGACCGTCGCCGTGACGATGCCGTCCGCGTCCCGCTCCCAGCTCAGCCGCTGGAGCGTCCGGATGGTCGTGGCGCCCTCGCGCTTCTTGCAGTACGCCGCGAAGTCGTGCTCGCCGAGCAGCGCCTGCGAGGCCTCGTTCATGGCGTCCACGTCCAGCGGCCAGTCGTGCCACAGCACGTGCCCGCGGCGCAGCGGGTCCACCCCGCCCTTGTGGTCGCCCACCCGGTAGGCGTAGCGGCGCCAGATCGCGGAGAAGCGGGCGTTGAAGTGGGCCGGGGCCTCGGCGACCCGCCAGACCCGCACGTCGTGCGGGAGCCGGCCCGCCAGGCGCCGCATGAGGACGTCCCGGTGCTCGGCCCAGACCGCCTCGGGCAGGTCCAGATGGGCCACCTGGCCGCGCGCGTGCACGCCCGCGTCGGTCCGCCCGGCCACGGTCAGCTCGACCGGCTCGCGCAGCCGCATCACGGTCTGCAGGCCCGATTCCAGCTCGCCCTGGACGGTCCGCCGCGCGGTCTGCTTCGCCCAGCCGGAGAAGTCCTTGCCGTCGTACGACAGGTCCAGCCGCACCCGGACGAAACCGGGCTCCACCTCGTCACTCACGTGCCACATCCTCTCAAACGTGCGGAACGGGCCCGCCCCCGAAGGGACGGACCCGTTCCAAGCCTGACGGCTGAAGGCGATCCGGGAACCGGATCAGGCCTCCTTGGTCTCCTCGGCCGGGGCCTCGGCGGCCTCGGTCTCGGTGGCCTCGGTCTTGGCGGCCTCGTCGGCCTCCTTGACGGCGCGCTTGGTGGCGGCCTCGGCCTCGGCGACGGTCGCCTTCTTGGCGATCTCGCCCTCGACCAGCTCGATCACGGCCATCGGGGCGTTGTCGCCACGACGGTTGCCGATCTTGGTGATGCGGGTGTAGCCACCCGGGCGCTCGGAGTAGCGCGGGGCGATCTCGGTGAAGAGCGTGTGGACGACGCTCTTGTCCGTGATCGTCTGCAGCACCAGGCGACGGTTGTGGATGTCGCCCTTCTTCGCCTTGGTGATCAGGCGCTCGGCGACCGGACGCAGGCGGCGGGCCTTGGCCTCGGTCGTGGTGATGCGGCCGTGCTCGAAGAGCGACTTCGCGAGGTTCGCGAGCAGCAGCTTCTCGTGCGCGGCGGAGCCGCCGAGGCGGGCGCCCTTGGTGGGACGCGGCATGGTGTTTCTCCTCTGTGCTGCACCGGCCGTGTCAGGTACCGGTGTCAGTTCCCTCAAGCGGTCGCGAGAGGGGTGTGCGGGGGGCGTGGACCCCCCGCAGGTCTCTTACTAGTACTGCTCGGTCTCGACGAAACCGGCGTCCGCGTCGTCGTCGGCGCCGAAGGCGTCGGCGGCGGCGGTCGGGTCGAACCCGGGCGGGCTGTCCTTCAGGGCCAGGCCCATGCCGGCCAGCTTCGCCTTGACCTCGTCGATCGACTTCGCACCGAAGTTGCGGATGTCGAGCAGGTCGGCCTCGGAGCGGGCGACGAGCTCACCCACGGAGTGGATGCCCTCGCGCTTGAGGCAGTTGTACGACCGAACGGTGAGCTCCAGCTCCTCGATCGGCAGCGCCAGGTCGGCGGCCAGGGCGGCGTCCGTCGGGGACGGGCCCATGTCGATGCCCTCGGCGTCGATGTTGAGCTCGCGCGCCAGACCGAACAGCTCGACCAGGGTCTTGCCGGCGGACGCCATGGCGTCGCGCGGGCGCATGGCCTGCTTGGTCTCGACGTCGACGATCAGCTTGTCGAAGTCGGTGCGCTGCTCGACTCGGGTCGCCTCGACCTTGTAGGTGACCTTGAGGACCGGGCTGTAGATGGAGTCGACCGGGATGCGGCCGATCTCCTGGCCCAGCTGCTTGTTCTGGACGGCGGAGACGTAGCCGCGACCGCGCTCGACGGTCAGCTCCATCTCCAGCTTGCCCTTGCCGTTCAGCGTGGCGAGGACGAGGTCCGGGTTGTGCACCTCGACACCGGCCGGCGGCGCGATGTCGGCGGCGGTGACCAGGCCGGGGCCCTGCTTGCGCAGGTACATCACGACGGGCTCGTCGTGCTCCGAGGAGACGACCAGCTGCTTGATGTTGAGGATGAGGTCGGTGACGTCCTCCTTGACGCCCGGCACGGTGGTGAACTCGTGCAGGACACCGTCGATGCGGATGCTGGTGACAGCGGCACCCGGGATCGAGGAGAGGAGCGTACGGCGCAGGGAGTTGCCGAGGGTGTAGCCGAAGCCCGGCTCCAGCGGCTCGATCACGAACCGCGAGCGGTACTCGTCGACGACCTCTTCGGTCAGCGAAGGACGCTGAGCGATAAGCATGTCTTTTTCCTTCAGTCGTGGACGCCCACTATTTGACGTCCTCGGGGTACTGCAAGGGTACGGGCGGCACGCCCCGAAGGGGGCGTACCGCCCGAAAAGCCCAGGTCAACGCCAGGCGTCAGACGCGACGGCGCTTCGGCGGACGGCAGCCGTTGTGCGGCGTGGGGGTGACGTCCTGGATCGAGCCGACCTCGAGGCCGGTGGCCTGGAGGGAGCGGATCGCAGTCTCACGGCCGGAGCCGGGACCCTTGACGAAGACGTCGACCTTGCGCATGCCGTGCTCCTGCGCGCGGCGGGCGGCCGACTCGGCGGCCATCTGCGCGGCGAAGGGGGTGGACTTGCGCGAGCCCTTGAAGCCGACGTGGCCGGCGGAGGCCCAGGAGATCACGTTGCCGGACGGGTCCGTGATCGAGACGATGGTGTTGTTGAACGTGCTCTTGATGTGCGCGTGGCCGTGAGCGACGTTCTTCTTTTCCTTGCGGCGCACCTTCTTGGCAGCGCCCTGACGACCCTTGGGGGGCATGTCGTACTCCTACGGGAGGTGGTCGGTCCTACAGCGCAAGACCGCTGAACAGGACTACTTCTTGCCCGGCTTCTTCTTGCCGGCGATGGCGCGACGCGGGCCCTTGCGGGTACGAGCGTTCGTGCTGGTGCGCTGACCGCGGACCGGCAGGCCACGGCGGTGACGCAGACCCTGGTAGCAGCCGATCTCCACCTTGCGGCGGATGTCGGCCTGGATCTCGCGGCGGAGGTCACCCTCGGTGCGGAGGTTGGCGTCCACGTACTCGCGGATCTTGACCAGGTCCTCTTCGGCCAGGTCACGAACGCGGGTGCTCGGGTTCACGCCGGTCGCGGCGAGGATCTCCTTGGACCGGGTGCGCCCGATACCGAAGACGTAGGTGAGTGCGATCTCCACGCGCTTTTCGCGCGGGATGTCAACACCGGAAACGCGTGCCATTCAATGGCTCCTGTGTTAGTCGGGGGTCTTCCGCAAAGCCGCTCCCGACCGCCGTATGAGGTACGGATCGGGTCCCCGGCCCCCGCCGGAGGTGCCGCCGACCCTGTCCGGGCTGGGCGGGCTCTGCGTATTTACGTGTGTTGCGTCGCGCGAAGAACTGCGAGGTGCAGGTCGGTCGGCGTGCGTCAGCCCTGGCGCTGCTTGTGGCGCAGGTTGTCGCAGATGACCATGACCCGGCCGTGACGGCGGATCACCTTGCACTTGTCGCAGATCTTCTTGACGCTCGGCTTGACCTTCATGTTCTTAAGGTTCTCCGGGTCAGTGCCACCACCCGCGCCGGGAAGACCCCAGGCGGGAGCAGGAGCAAGATCTACTTGTATCGGTAGACGATCCGGCCACGCGTCAGGTCGTACGGAGAGAGCTCCACCACGACCCGGTCATCCGGGAGGATACGGATGTAGTGCATCCGCATCTTTCCGCTGATGTGCGCGAGGACCTTGTGACCGTTCTGGAGTTCCACCTTGAACATGGCGTTCGGGAGGGACTCGATCACGGTGCCCTCGATCTCGATGGCACCTTGCTTCTTGGCCACGCTTCGCCTTTCGAATCGGCTACCTTGATCAGCTCGCTGCACCATGCGGACATGGAGATGCACGCGAGCCGACGAGTCAGTCTACGTCAGGGCACCCAGAAAGACGAATCCGGAAAGTTTGCCCACGAGTCTAGATCATTACGCCGACAGGTCGAGGGGGTCGGGGGCGGTCGTGACGCCGTACTGCGCCAGCTTCGCCTTGCCGCAGTCCGGGGCGGTCAGCACGAGGGGGCCCTCCTCGGTCAGGGCGACCGAGTGCTCCCAGTGCGAGGACCACGTGCCGTCGGTGGTGACGACCGTCCAGTCGTCGGAGAGCACCTCGGTCTGGGCGGTGCCCAGCGACACCATCGGCTCGATGGCCAGGCAGACACCCGGCACCAGCTTGATCCCCTTGCCGCGCTTGCGCGAGACGTAGTTCAGCAGGTGCGGGTCCATGTGCATCTCCGAGCCGATGCCGTGGCCGCCGTAGTCCTCGATGATCCCGAAGCGCCCGAGGCTGTGGTCACCGGTGGCCGGGCGCGGCTGGCGCTTGATGAAGGTCTCGATGGCGCGCGAGATGTCCACCAGGCGGTTGCCGAGCTTCATGGCCGCGATACCGGCCCACATGGACTCCTCGGTCACCCGGGAGAGCTCGATCAGCTCCGGGGCGTGACCGGTGCCGACGAAGGCGGTGTAGGCCGCGTCGCCGTGCCAGCCGTCGACGATGGCGCCGGCGTCGATCGAGATGACGTCACCGTCCTTGAGGACCGTCTTCTCGTCCGGGATGCCGTGGACGACGACCTCGTTGACCGAGGTGCAGATGGTCGCCGGGAAGCCGCCGTAGCCGAGGAAGTTCGACTTCGCCCCGTGGTCGGCGATGACCTTGCGGGCCACCATGTCCAGGTCGCGCGTGGTGGCACCCGGCACGGCCGCCTCCCGGGTCGCCTCGTGGATCGCTGCGACGACCAGGCCGGCCTCCCGCATCTTCGCGATCTGCTCGGGGGTCTTCAGCTGGACCATGGGGGTGTGCCTTCCACCTTCGAATCGGGACTTCTCAACAGTACGGCCGCGGCGTCCGGTGGACACCGCGGCCGTACGGAGGTACTGCGGACTACTTCTTCAGCGCGTCCATCGCACGCCGGGTGACGTCCTTGACCTCGCCGAGGGCGGAGATCGTCACCAGCAGGCCCTGGGCCTTGTAGTAGTCGATGATCGGCTCGGTCTGCGTGTGGTAGACCTCCAGCCGGGTGCGCACGGTCGCCTCGGAGTCGTCGCTGCGCTGGTAGAGCTCGCCACCGCAGGTGTCGCAGACGCCCGGCACCTTCGGCGGGGTGTACGTCTCGTGGAAGACGTGCGCCGAGTCGTTGCGGCAGATCCGGCGGCCCGCGATGCGCTTGACGACCTCGTCCTCCGCGACCTCCAGGTCGAGGACGGCGTCCAGCTTCATGCCGGCGTCCTTGAGCATCGCGTCGAGCGCCTCGGCCTGCGAGACGTTGCGCGGGAAGCCGTCGAGGAGGAAGCCGCCGGCCGCGTCGGGCTGCTGCATCCGGTCCTTGGCCATGCCGACGGTGATCTCGTCGGGCACGAGCTTGCCGTCGTCCATGAAGGACTTGGCGCGCAGGCCCAGCTCCGTGTTCTGGCTGATGTTGGCGCGGAACAGGTCACCCGTGGAGATGTGCGGGATCGACAGGTTCTTGGCAAGGAACGCGGCCTGCGTTCCCTTGCCCGCACCGGGAGGCCCGACGAGGACGATACGCATCAGCGGAGGAACCCTTCGTAATTGCGCTGCTGGAGCTGGCTCTCGATCTGCTTCACGGTTTCCAGACCCACACCCACGATGATGAGGATGCTCGTCCCGCCGAACGGGAAGTTCTGGTTCGCTCCGAAGCCGGCCAACGCCATCGTCGGCACAAGAGCG
Organism: Streptomyces antimicrobicus; assembly: GCF_020532625.1. Classification (GTDB taxonomy): domain Bacteria; phylum Actinomycetota; class Actinomycetes; order Streptomycetales; family Streptomycetaceae; genus Streptomyces; species Streptomyces antimicrobicus. The sequence goes on from NZ_JAJAUY010000010.1 coordinate 17,266, forward strand.
ATGAGACCCAGGTACAGCGACCCCGGCCAGGTGATCCGGTTGAGCACGTAGCTCAGGTACTCGGCAGTAGGACGGCCCGCCCGGATACCCGGGATGAAGCCACCATACTTCTTCATGTTGTCCGCGACTTCCTCCGGGTTGAACGAAATCGCCACGTAGAAGAAGGCGAAGAAGACGATCAGGAGGAAGTAGGCGGCGATGTAGTAGGGGTGGTCACCCTTGACGAAGTGCTTCTGGATCCAGGTGGCCCAGCCCGCGGTGGACCCGCTGAACTGGACGATCAAGGCCGGGATGTAGAGCAGCGACGAGGCGAAGATGACGGGAATCACACCCGCCTGGTTCACCTTGAGCGGGATGTAGGTGGACGTTCCGCCGTACGCGCGGCGGCCGATCATGCGCTTCGCGTACTGGACGGGGATCCGGCGCTGGGCCTGCTCGACGAAGACGACGAGGGCGACCATCGCGAGACCGACCAGGATGACGACGCCGAACTCCACCCAGCCGTCGGCGATCTTGCCCTGGAGCTTGATCTGCCACAGCGCGCTGACGAAGCCGGCGGCGATCGAGATGAACATCAGGATCGACATGCCGTTGCCGATGCCGCGGTCGGTGATGAGCTCGCCGAGCCACATGACGACACAGGTACCGGCGGTCATGGTGACGACCATGACGACGGTGGCGAAGATCGAGCGGTCGGGCACGATCTGGCCGGCGACCGTGCAGCCCTGGAACAGGGCGCCGGAGCGGGCGGTGGCGACGAGGCCGGTCCCCTGGAGGATGGCGAGCGCGACCGTCAGATAACGCGTGTACTGCGTGATCTTCGCCGTGCCGCTCTGGCCCTCCTTCTTGAGGTTCTCCAGCTTGGGGATGACCACGGTCAGCAGCTGGAGGATGATGCTCGCCGTGATGTACGGCATGATGCCGAGCGCGAAGATCGTGATCTGCAGCAGCGCGCCGCCACTGAACATGTTGACCAGCCCGAACAGGCTGTTGCTGGTGCCAGCCTGGTCCACACACTGCTGGACGAACTTGTAGCTCACGCCGGGTACCGGGATGTGGGACCCGAGCCGGAACAGCACGATGATGCCGAGCGTGAAGAGCAGCTTCTTGCGCAGGTCGGGCGTCTTGAACGCCCGGGCGAACGCGGTGAGCACGGTGCCTCCTGCGACCCCCGCGCTACTGCGTCAGAGGTGACGGTCTGAGGAATCGATGTGTACGACAAAGCAAAGGTGCAGGCCACCTTACCGGCGTCTGCGCCCCCCGTGGAACGACCAACCGGGGATGCCCCATTTGTGAGGCATCCCCGGTCGGTTTCACTCGCTATGAGTCACTGGACTCGTCTCAGACGAGCTCGGTGACCGTGCCGCCGGCGGCGGCAATCTTCTCCTTGGCGGAGGCGGAGACGGCGTCGACCGTCACCTGCAGCGCCACGGAGATCTCGCCCTGGCCCAGGACCTTGACGAGCTGGTTCTTGCGCACGGCACCCTTGGCGACCAGGTCGGCCACGGTGACCTCGCCACCCTGCGGGTACAGGGCGGCCAGCTTGTCCAGGTTGACGACCTGGAACTCGGTGCGGAACGGGTTCTTGAAGCCCTTCAGCTTCGGGAGGCGCATGTGGAGCGGCATCTGGCCACCCTCGAAGCGCTCCGGAACCTGGTAGCGGGCCTTGGTGCCCTTGGTACCACGACCGGCCGTCTTACCCTTCGACGCCTCACCACGACCGACACGGGTCTTGGCGGTCTTGGCGCCCGGGGCGGGACGGAGGTTGTGGATCTTGAGCGGGTTGTTCTCCGCCATGATCAGTCGACCTCCTCAACCGTCACGAGGTGGCGGACGGTGTGCACCATGCCGCGGAACTCGGGGCGGTCCTCCTTGACGACCACGTCGTTGACCCGCTTGAGGCCAAGCGAACGCAGGGTGTCGCGGTGGTTCTGCTTGCTGCCGATGTACGACTTCGTCTGCGTGATCTTGAGGCGGGCCATCAGACACCCGCCCCAGCGCGCGCACGAAGGAGAGCCGCGGGAGCGACGTCCTCGAGCGGCAGACCGCGGCGGGCCGCGATCTCCTCGGGACGCTGCAGGCCCTTCAGGGCCTCCACGGTCGCGTGCACGATGTTGATCGCGTTGTCGGAGCCGAGCGACTTCGACAGGATGTCGTGAACGCCGGCGCACTCCAGGACGGCGCGCACCGGGCCACCGGCGATCACACCGGTACCGGGGGAAGCAGGCTTCAGCAGGACGACGCCCGCAGCCTTCTCACCCTGGACGGGGTGCGGGATGGTGCCCTGGATACGGGGGACCTTGAAGAAGTGCTTCTTGGCCTCCTCCACACCCTTGGCGATGGCGGCCGGCACCTCCTTGGCCTTGCCGTAACCGACACCCACGGTGCCGTCACCGTCACCCACCACGACGAGCGCGGTGAAGGAGAAACGACGACCACCCTTGACAACCTTGGCGACGCGGTTGATCGCGACTACGCGCTCAACGTACGCGGTCTTCTCGGCGGCAGCAGCGCCACCGTCGCGACCCTTCCGGTCCCGCCGCTCGCCGCCACCGGCACCGCTGCCGCGGCGCTGGGGTCCAGCCATTGGATTACCTCTCTCTGTTACGTCCGTTAGTCCCGGAACCGGGGCCTAGAACTTCAGCCCGGCTTCGCGGGCGGCGTCAGCCAGAGCGGCAATGCGCCCGGCGTACCTGTTGCCACCACGGTCGAACACGACGGCCTCGACACCGGCGGCCTTGGCGCGCTCGGCGACCAGGGCGCCGACCTGCTTGGCCGCCGCGGACTTGTCACCCTCGCCACCACGGATCGACGCGTCCAGGTGGGACGCCGACGCCAGGGTGTGACCCTTGAGGTCGTCGATGACCTGGGCGGTGATACCGCGGTTGCTGCGGGTCACGACGAGGCGCGGACGCTCCGCCGTACCCGAGATGCTCTTGCGGATGCGGATGTGGCGGCGGGCCTTGGCGGCCCGCTTGTAAGCGTCGCCCTTGGCGATCTTCACACCGTATGCCATGGCTTTACTTACCAGCCTTTCCGACCTTGCGGCGGATGACCTCGCCCGCGTACTTGACGCCCTTGGCCTTGTACGGGTCGGGCTTCCGCAGCTTGCGGATGTTCGCGGCGACCTCGCCGACCTTCTGCTTGTCGATGCCCTCGACCGAGAACTTGGTCGGCGACTCGACCTTGAAGGAGATGCCCTCGGGGGCCTCCACCAGGATCGGGTGGCTGTAGCCGAGCTGGAACTCCAGAGCGGAGCCCTTCGCGGCAACGCGGTAACCGACACCGCTGATCTCGAGCGCCTTGGTGTATCCCGTGGTCACACCGGTGATCATGTTGGCCACCAGCGTGCGGGACAGGCCGTGCAGGGCCTTGTTCTGACGCTCGTCGTTCGGACGGGTGACGTTCAGAACGCCGTCCTCGCCCTTAACGATCTCGATGGGGGCGGCGACGGTGTGCGTCAGGGAGCCCTTCGAGCCCTTGACGGTGACCGTACGGCCATCGATGGTGACGTCCACGCCGGCGGGAACCGGGATGGGGAGCTTGCCGATACGAGACATAGCTTTTCCTCCGTTCCCGACTACCAGACGTAGGCGAGGACTTCCCCACCCACGCCCTTCTTCTGCGCCTGCTGGCCGGTCAGGAGACCGTGGGACGTGGAGATGATCGCCACGCCCAGGCCGCCGAGGACCTTCGGCAGGTTGGTGGACTTCGCGTAGACACGCAGACCCGGCTTCGAGATCCGCTTGATGCCGGCGATCGAGCGCTCGCGGTTCGGACCGAACTTCAGCTCGAGGACGAGGTTCTTGCCGACCTCGGCGTCCTCGACCTTCCAGCCGGTGATGAAACCCTCCTGCTTGAGGATTTCCGCGATGTGCGACTTGATCTTGCTGTGCGGCATCACGACGGTGTCGTGGTACGCCGAGTTAGCGTTACGCAGACGCGTGAGCATGTCTGCGATCGGGTCAGTCATGGTCATGAATTGGCCTTCGGCCTCTCTCGCCGGGGTTTCCTGTATGCGCCATCCCTCTCCCCGTACTCAGACGGGACGGGTGCGGCGCGGGGACCTACGGCGTAGTAAGTCGTACGGGCGGCGGACGCCCAACCCCACTAGCCTACGCCATGGGGGCCGGGCCTCCGCCGACCCAGATGCTTACCGAGAGTTACCGGCAAACCCAACTGTCCGAGGACAGAAGGATTTACCAGGAGCTCTTGGTCACGCCCGGCAGCTCGCCACGGTGAGCCATCTCACGGAGGCACACGCGGCACAGGCCGAACTTGCGGTACACGGAGTGCGGGCGGCCGCAGCGCTGGCAGCGGGTGTACGCACGCACACCGAACTTGGGCTTACGAGCAGCCTTGGCAATCAGAGCCTTCTTCGCCATCTCGCTTACGCCTCCTTGAACGGGAAGCCGAGGTGACGAAGGAGGGCCCGGCCCTCGTCGTCGTTGGTCGCCGTGGTCACCACGGTGATGTCCATACCCCGGACGCGGTCGATCTTGTCCTGGTCGATCTCGTGGAACATGACCTGCTCCGTGAGACCGAAGGTGTAGTTGCCACGGCCGTCGAACTGCTTCGGGGACAGGCCGCGGAAGTCGCGGATGCGCGGCAGCGCGAGCGACAGGGTGCGGTCCAGGAACTCCCACATGCGGTCGCCACGGAGGGTGACGTGGGCACCGATCGGCTGACCCTCGCGCAGCTTGAACTGCGCGATGGACTTGCGGGCCTTGGTGACGGCCGGCTTCTGACCGGTGATCGTGGTGAGGTCACGGACAGCGCCGTCGATCAGCTTCGAGTCACGGGCGGCGTCGCCGACACCCATGTTCACGACGATCTTGACGAGGCCGGGGATCTGCATGACGTTCTCGTACTTGAACTCGTCACGCAGCTTGCCCGCGATCTCCTCGCGGTACTTCGTCTTCAGACGCGGAGTGGTAGCCATCAGATGTCCTCACCCGTGCGCTTGGCAACGCGGATCTTGTTGCCCTCTTCGTCGAAGCGGTAACCGACGCGGGTGACGACCTTCTTGCCGTCCTTCTCCACGACCAGCTGAACGTTCGAAACGTGGACGGGGGCCTCGGTGATCACGATGCCGCCGGCCTGGTTCGGACCAGCCTTGGTGTGCTTCTTGACCCGGTTGACACCCTCGACGAGGACGCGGTTCTCAGCCGGCAGGGCCTGGATGACCTTGCCCTGCTTGCCCTTGTCCTTGCCGGTGATGACCTGGACCAGGTCGCCCTTCTTGATCTTCATGCTTACAGCACCTCCGGCGCGAGCGAGATGATCTTCATGAACTTCTTCTCGCGCAGCTCACGGCCGACCGGGCCGAAGATGCGGGTGCCGCGAGGGTCGCCGTCGTTCTTCAGAATGACGGCGGCGTTCTCGTCGAAGCGGATGTACGAGCCGTCCTGGCGGCGGCGCTCCTTGACGGTGCGAACGATGACCGCCTTGACGACGTCACCCTTCTTCACGTTGCCACCGGGGATCGCATCCTTGACGGTGGCGACGATGACGTCACCGATGCCCGCGTAGCGGCGACCCGAACCACCGAGAACACGGATGCAAAGGATCTCCTTGGCACCAGTGTTGTCGGCGACGCGAAGTCGCGACTCCTGCTGGATCACGTCTATCTCCTGTTTGTCTGCCGGTTCCCGGCAGGGGCTTCACCCTTTCAGGTGAGGCCCCTGCCGAGCCTGGCGGAACGAATCCGAGGGAAGGCCCCTCGAACTAATTACTTGGCCTTCTCGAGGATCTCGACGACGCGCCACCGCTTCGTGGCGGACAGCGGCCGGGTCTCCATCAGGAGGACGCGGTCGCCGATGCCGGCGGCGTTCTGCTCGTCGTGCGCCTTGAGCTTGTTGGTACGGCGGATGACCTTGCCGTACAGCGCGTGCTTGACACGGTCCTCGACGGCGACGACGACGGTCTTGTCCATCTTGTCGCTGACGACCAGACCCTCACGGGTCTTGCGGAAACCGCGCTCGATCTTCTCAGTCACGTTCTTCTCGCTCATCAGGCGTTCTCCACCGTCTCGATGCCGAGCTCGCGCTCGTGCATCAGGGTGTAGATCCGGGCGATGTCCTTGCGGACGGCCTTGAGCCGGCCGTTGTTCTCGAGCTGTCCGGTCGCCGCCTGGAAGCGGAGCTTGAACAGCTCTTCCTTGGCCTCACGCAGCTTGGCAACGAGCTCCTCGTTGCCCAGCTCACGCAGCTCCGACGCCTTGGTACCGGCCGCCATCACGACTCACCTGCCTCGCGCTTGACGATCCGGCACTTCATCGGCAGCTTGTGGGCCGCACGAGTCAGAGCCTCACGCGCAATCTTCTCGTTCGGGTAGGACAGCTCGAACATGACCCGACCCGGGTGCACGTTCGCGACCCACCACTCCGGGGAACCCTTACCGGAACCCATGCGGGTCTCGGCGGGCTTCTTCGTGAGCGGGCGGTCCGGGTAGATGTTGATCCAGACCTTGCCGCCACGCTTGATGTGACGGGTCATCGCGATACGAGCGGACTCGATCTGGCGGTTGGTGACGTACGCCGGCGTCAGGGCCTGGATGCCGTACTCGCCGAATGCCACCTCAGTGCCACCCTTGGCCATGCCGCGGCGCTTGGGGTGGTGCTGCTTGCGGTGCTTGACCCTACGAGGGATCAGCATGTCGGTCAGGCCTCCGTTCCGGTGCTCTCGGCCGGAGCAGCGGCAGCGGCCTCGGCCTTGGGGGCCTCGGCAGCAGCGGTCTGCTGCGGCTTGCGGCCGCCACGGCCGCCACGCTCGCCACCGCGGCCACCACGACCGGCGGGGCGGTCAGCGCCACCACGGGCCGGGCGGTTACCCGCACGGGCCGCAGCGTTCTCGGCGCGGACCTCGGCGATGTTCTTGACGTCGCCCTTGTAGATCCAGACCTTCACGCCGATGCGGCCGAAGGTGGTCTTGGCCTCGAAGAAGCCGTACTCGACGTTCGCGCGCAGCGTGTGCAGCGGCACACGACCCTCGCGGTAGAACTCCGAGCGGGACATCTCGGCGCCGCCGAGACGGCCACCACACTGGATCTTGATGCCCTTGGCGCCGGCCTTCATGGCGGACTGCATGCTCTTGCGCATGGCCCGACGGAAGGAGACGCGGGAGGAGAGCTGCTCGGCAACGGCCTGGGCCACGAGCTGAGCGTCGACCTCGGGGTTCTTGACCTCGAGGATGTTCAGCTGGACCTGCTTGCCGGTGAGCTTCTCGAGGTCGCCGCGGATGCGGTCGGCCTCGGCGCCACGGCGGCCGATGACGATGCCCGGGCGGGCGGTGTGGATGTCCACGCGGACACGGTCACGGGTGCGCTCGATCTCAACCTTCGAGATGCCGGCGCGCTCCATGCCGGACGTCATCATCCGACGGATGGCGACGTCTTCCTTGACGTAGTCCTTGTACAGCTTGTCGGCGTACCAGCGCGACTTGAAGTCGGTGGTGATGCCGAGCCGGAACCCGTGCGGGTTTACCTTCTGGCCCATTACCGGGTTCCTTCCTTGCTGCTGACGACCACGGTGATGTGGGAGGTCCGCTTGCGGATCCGGTAGGCACGGCCCTGGGCGCGCGGACGGAACCGCTTCAGGGTCGGGCCCTCGTCAACAAACGCCTCGCTGATGAAGAGCGAGGAGGCGTCCGTGTGGTTGTAGTTGTGCGCGGCGTTGGCGATGGCGCTGTCGAGCACCTTGCCGACCGGCACAGACGCGGCCTGCGGGGCGAAACGCAGGACCGCCTGGGCCTCCGTGGCGTCCATGCCACGGATGAGGTCCACCACACGGCGGGCCTTCATGGGCGTGACGCGGATGTACCGCGCCTGGGCCCTGGCTTCCATGGTTGTCCCTTCGGTGTAAGTCATAGTCGTTCCCACCCCGCGATTAGCGGCGCTTCGACTTCCGGTCGTCCTTGACGTGGCCGCGGAAGGTGCGAGTCGGCGAGAACTCGCCGAGCTTGTGGCCGACCATGGACTCGGTGACGAACACCGGGACATGGGTCTTGCCGTTGTGCACCGCGATCGTGTGGCCCAGCATGGCCGGGACGATCATCGAGCGACGGGACCAGGTCTTGATGACGTTCTTGGTGCCGGCTTCGTTCTGGGCGTCCACCTTCTTGATGAGGTGGTCGTCGACGAAGGGCCCCTTCTTGAGACTGCGCGGCATCTAAACCCGCTCCTAGCGCTTCTTGTTCGTCTTGCGGCGGCGGACGATGTACTTGTTCGACGCCTTCTTGGGCGAACGAGTACGGCCTTCCTTCTGACCCCACGGGGACACCGGGTGGCGACCACCGGAGGTCTTGCCCTCACCACCACCGTGCGGGTGGTCGACCGGGTTCATGGCGACACCGCGAACGGTCGGGCGGACGCCCTTCCAGCGCATGCGGCCGGCCTTGCCCCAGTTGATGTTCGACTGCTCGGCGTTGCCGACCTCGCCGACGGTGGCGCGGCAGCGCACGTCGACCAGGCGGATCTCACCGGACGGCATACGGAGGTGCGCCATGGCACCTTCCTTCGCCAGCAGCTGCACGGAGGCACCCGCGGAACGGGCGAACTTGGCGCCACCACCGGGACGGAGCTCGATCGCGTGGATCGTGGTACCGACCGGGATGTTGCGCAGCGCCAGGTTGTTGCCGGGCTTGATGTCGGCCGTCGGGCCGTTCTCGATCCGGTCGCCCTGGTTCAGGCCGCGCGGAGCGATGATGTAGCGCTTCTCGCCGTCCGCGTAGTGCAGGAGGGCGATGCGCGCGGTGCGGTTGGGGTCGTACTCGATGTGCGCGACCTTGGCCGGCACGCCGTCCTTGTCGTGACGACGGAAGTCGATGACACGGTAGGCGCGCTTGTGTCCGCCACCCTGGTGGCGAACGGTCACACGACCGGCGTTGTTACGGCCGCCCTTGCTGTGCAGGGGACGGACCAGCGACTTCTCCGGCGTGGACCGCGTGATCTCGACAAAGTCGGCGACGCTGGAGCCACGACGGCCCGGAGTCGTCGGCTTGTACTTGCGGATACCCATTTCTCAGTCCTCGTCCGATATTCGGACCAGGGCGCTCCGTTAGGAGGCCTGGCCGAAGATGTCGATACGGTCGCCCTCGGCAAGGGTCACGATGGCGCGCTTGGTGTTGGCGCGCTTACCGAAACCGGTGCGGGTGCGCTTGCGCTTGCCCTGGCGGTTGATCGTGTTCACCCCGGCGACCTTGACCGAGAAGACCGCCTCGACGGCCTGCTTGATCTGGGTCTTGTTGGCGCGGGGGTCGACGATGAACGTGTACTTGTTCTCGTCCAGCAGCGCGTAGCTCTTCTCGGAGACAACCGGGCGGACAAGGATGTCGCGCGGGTCCGTGAAGGTCTTGCTGGTGATCGTGGCGTCAGACATCAGCCCTCGTTCCCTTCGGTCTCGGCGGCCTTGGGGCCAGACACGAAGGACTCGAAAGCGGCCTGGGTGAAGACCACGTCGTCGGAGACGAGCACGTCGTACGTGTTCAGCTGGCCCGGCTCCAGGATGTGCACCTGGGGCAGGTTGCGGGCGGACAGCCACGCCAGCTCGTCAGAGCGCTCGGCGACCAGGAGCAGGTTCTTGCGCTCCGAGATCTTGCCGAACAGCGTCTTGGCGGCCTTGGTGGAGGCGGCACCCTCGACCACGCCGGAGACGACGTGGATGCGGGAGTGACGGGCCCGGTCGGTGAGGGCGCCACGCAGGGCGGCGGCCTTCATCTTCTTGGGGGTCCGCTGCGAGTAGTCACGCGGCACGGGACCGTGGACGACGCCACCGCCGGCGAACTGCGGAGCGCGGGTCGAACCCTGACGGGCGCGGCCGGTGCCCTTCTGGCGGTACGGCTTCTTGCCACCACCACGGACCTCGCCACGCGTCTTGACCTTGTGCGTGCCCTGACGGGCGGCGGCCAGCTGCGCGACGACGACCTGGTGGATCAGCGGAACGCTGACCTTGGCGTCGAAGATCTCGGCCGGGAGCTCGACGGTCCCGGTCTTGTCGCCGGCAGGCGACAGAATGTCAATGGTGCTCATAGTCCTCAGGCCCCCTTGGCCGCGGTGCGGACCAGGACGAGGCCGCCGTTCGGACCAGGAACCGCGCCCTTGATGAGCAGCAGGCCCTTCTCCGCGTCAACGGCGTGAACGGTCAGGTTCTGGGTGGTGACCCGCTCGTTGCCCATGCGGCCAGCCATGCGGAGGCCCTTGAACACACGGCCCGGGGTGGCGCAGCCACCGATGGAACCGGGAGAGCGGTGCTTGCGCTGCGTGCCGTGTCCGGCGCCCAGACCACGGAAGTTGTGGCGCTTCATGACACCGGCGAAGCCCTTGCCCTTGCTCTTGCCGGTGACGTCGACCTTGACGCCGGCCTCGAACACCTGGGCGGTGATCTCCTGGCCGAGCGTGTACTCGCTGGCGTCGGAGGTGCGGATCTCCACCAGGTGGCGGCGCGGGGTGACGTCGGCCTTGGCGAAGTGGCCCTTGAGGGGCTTGTTCACCTTGCGCGGGTCGATCTCGCCGAAGGCGATCTGGACCGACTCGTAGCCGTCGATGTCATTGGTACGGACCTGGGTGACGACGCAGGGCCCGGCCTTGACGACGGTGACCGGGACGACACGGTTGTTCTCGTCCCAGACCTGGGTCATGCCGAGCTTCTCGCCCAGGACGCCCTTGATCTGCTTAGCCATCTTCTCCGCGCCTCTCAGAGCTTGATCTCGATGTCGACGCCGGCCGGAAGGTCCAGGCGCATCAGCGAGTCAACGGTCTTGGGCGTCGGGTCGAGGATGTCGATCAGGCGCTTGTGCGTGCGCATCTCGAAGTGCTCGCGCGAGTCCTTGTACTTGTGCGGCGACTTGATGACGCAGTACACGTTCTTCTCAGTGGGCAGCGGCACCGGGCCCGCGACCGACGCACCAGTGCGGGTCACCGTCTCGACGATCTTCTTCGCCGAGGAGTCGATGACCTCGTGGTCGTAGGCCTTGAGCCGGATGCGGATCTTCTGTCCCGCCATGGCTACTCAGTAGTCCTTTGTCTAGTGAAACGCTCTGGAACTCGGTCGGCTGCGCTTCCGCGCCGCCTCCCTCCGACCCACGCGGTCGGGCGTGTCGCACTCCCGCTCAGAAAATTCCCATACGGAAACTCCCTGCATCAGGGGTTGCGGCCCGCCAGGGCCACGCTTCGGGGGAGAGACACCCACCGAGTGCCTGGTCGGCACCCCGCCCACGCTTCCCGGAAGATTCCCGTACGTCCGCCCCAGTGCTGCCCCGAGGGGCAGGTAAAGGCGACGAGTACTGTGGGACTCGCTTCCGGTCCTCCCGGCGGGAGGCGCGCAGCATCGGCACTCAACCGAGCAACCCCGACAGTCTGCCATACGAGACATGTAGTGCGCCAATCGGGGCCGAAGAGAATACCCCGCGCGGTGATGAGGTCAAACCACGGCGCGCGGGTCGCCCCCCAGGGGCCGGCGGTCCGGCGGCCCCTGGAGGACCGGGGGCACCCCTAGGTGCGGCTCACCACGCCGCAGCCGTCCATCCCGTTCCGGTCCAGCGTCCTGCTGCGGTCGTACGGGTCGACCGGCGGGCCGGAGGGCGTCGGGCCGCCGGTGGGCGCCGCACCCCGCCGCAGCGGCGGGTGCAGGAACCCGTCGGAGGTGTCGCAGGAGCCGTTGGCGTGCTCGTACTGGACGCTCCCCACCCAGAGCTTGCCGGCCGTGCCCTCCCACTTGCGGCTGTCGGCGACGGTGAAGGTGATCTGCCGCCGCACGACCGTCCGCTCCACCGCGGTGCCGCCCGGCTCGACCACGGGGTACACGAACGTGTAGTCCGCCACCACCTGGGCCTGGCCGTGGGTCTCCCCGGGCCTCAGCTCTATGTGCCCGCGCACCTTCACCACCGGGCCGGCCGGCTGCGCCTCGGTGGGCTTGAACCGGGTGAACAGCGTCAGCGCGTTGTCGGTGGCCGTCGGCTGCTCCAGCCCCTTCTCGACCTCGCTCTTGAACTCCTTGTTCAGCGGGTCCAGCAGCGCCAGCGCGGCCCCGGGCCGCTCACCGCGCAGCGTGGCGGGGTCCAGGTTGGCCGCGACGAGGAACTCCTTGACCCGGGCCAGCTGGGCGGCGATCGCCTCCTGGGAGACCCCGCCCACGGCCTTGGCCTCGGGCAGCTCGATCCCGGCGGCCCCGTCGGCCCACTGGAGGGCCGGGGAGCCGCGGAAGGGGTCCGACGGGGTGCCCCGGTCCGGCGCGGTCTGCTCGGGCGCCCGGCTGGGCCGTGCGGTCTCGGCGGGCAGCGGCGTACGGTCTCCCCCGCCCTTGCCCACCAGTCGGTCGATCAGCAGCTCCGGCCGCAGGGCGATCAGCGCCAGCCCGGCGATCAGCAGCAGGATCAGGACGGTGCGGACCGGACCGGGCCTGCGCCGGCCCTCCAGCTCCTGCCAGGCCGGCCCGGTGCGCCACCCCTCGGGCTCGCTCCGTACGGCCTTCGGCGTGCGCCGCCACCGGCCGCGGCGTGCGGCGCGGGCGCGCTCCTCGTCCTCGCGCCGCAGCCGCTCGGTCACCATCCGCGCCCGCGCCGACGGCTCCTTGGGCGCGCTCCCCTGCTCCGACTCGGCCCGCGCCACGAACGCGGCCCACTCCTCGTCGCTCACGGACGGCCGCCCGTCGTTCGTTCCCACCGCTGTGCGTCCCCACCCTTGTCTGTCATGGTCATGCATCGCGGAGCATCTCACGCCGTGACCGAGGGGCCCTCCCCCGCCCCGGTGGCCGCCCCCCGCCCCGGTGCCGGCCCCGGCAACGCGAAGGGGCCCCGTCCCGCCGCCGAAGCGGTGGGACGGGGCCCCTTCAGGAGCTCTGGAGAGCTACCAGGTCAGACCTGCAAGCAAGGAACTTACTTGACGATCTTGGTGACCTGGCCGGCGCCGACGGTCCGGCCACCCTCACGGATGGCGAACTTCAGGCCCTCCTCCATGGCGACCGGCTGGATCAGCTGGACGGACATGGAGGTGTTGTCGCCCGGCATGACCATCTCGGTGCCCTCGGGGAGGGTCACGACGCCGGTCACGTCCGTGGTACGGAAGTAGAACTGCGGGCGGTAGTTGTTGAAGAACGGCGTGTGGCGGCCACCCTCGTCCTTGGACAGGATGTAGGCCTGCGCCTCGAACTCGGTGTGCGGGGTGACCGAGCCCGGCTTGATGATGACCTGGCCGCGCTCGACGTCCTCGCGCTTGATGCCGCGGAGCAGCAGACCGACGTTCTCACCGGCCTGGCCCTCGTCGAGCAGCTTGCGGAACATCTCGATGCCGGTGACCGTGGTGGAGGTCTTCTCCGGCTTGATGCCGATGATGTCGACGGTCTCGTTGACCTTCAGGACACCACGCTCGATACGACCGGTGACGACGGTGCCACGACCGGTGATCGTGAAGACGTCCTCGACCGGCATCAGGAACGGCTTGTCGGTGTCACGCGGCGGGGTGGGGATCGCCTCGTCGACGGCCTTCATGAGGCCGAGGAGCTTCTCGCCCCACTCCTTGTCGCCCTCGAGGGCCTTGAGCGCGGAGACGCGGACGACCGGCAGGTCGTCGCCCGGGAACTCGTACTCGGAGAGGAGCTCACGCACCTCGAGCTCGACGAGCTCCAGGATCTCCTCGTCGTCCACCATGTCGGCCTTGTTCAGGGCGACGACGATGTACGGAACGCCGACCTGGCGGGCCAGGAGCACGTGCTCCTTGGTCTGCGGCATCGGGCCGTCGGTGGCGGCGACCACGAGGATGGCGCCGTCCATCTGCGCGGCACCGGTGATCATGTTCTTGATGTAGTCCGCGTGACCCGGGCAGTCGACGTGGGCGTAGTGACGCGCCTCGGTCTGGTACTCGACGTGCGCGATGGAGATGGTGATACCGCGCTGGCGCTCCTCGGGAGCCTTGTCGATCTGGTCGAAGGCCGAAGCCTCGTTCAGGTCCGGGTACGCGTCGTGCAGCACCTTGGTAATGGCGGCCGTGAGGGTCGTCTTACCGTGGTCAATGTGACCGATGGTGCCGATGTTGACGTGCGGCTTAGTCCGCTCGAACTTCGCCTTCGCCACTGGGGTCCTCCTGTGGAGTGGTTCTGTACGCCTTACTCATCGGCGCCAGGTGATCTTTGCTGGAATGCCGGCCCTCCGGGGCAACGAAAGTGTTGCTCCCGTTGCCCCAGAGGCTCCGGTGACAAGCCTAAAGCGTGTACTCGGGAGAGTTACTCGCCCTTGGCCTTCGCGATGATCTCCTCGGCGACGTTCCGCGGAACCTCGGCGTAGGAGTCGAACTGCATCGAGTAGCTTGCGCGACCCGAGGTCTTGCTGCGGAGGTCGCCGACGTAGCCGAACATCTCCGACAGCGGCACGAGGCCCTTGACGATGCGGGCGCCGTGACGCTCCTCCATGGCCTGGATCTGACCACGGCGGGAGTTGATGTCGCCGATGACCTCACCCATGTAGTCCTCGGGCGTGGTGACCTCGACGGCCATCATCGGCTCGAGCAGCACGGGGCTGGCCTTGCGCGCGGCCTCCTTGAAGGCCTGCGAACCGGCGATCTTGAAGGCGAGCTCGGAGGAGTCGACCTCGTGGTAGGCACCGTCGTGGAGGATCACGCGGACGCCGGTCATCTCGTAGCCGGCCAGGATGCCGAAGGCCATGGCCTCCTGCGCACCCGCGTCCACCGAGGGGATGTACTCCTTGGGGATGCGGCCACCGGTGACCTTGTTCACGAACTCGTACGAGGCGTCGCCGCCCTCGATCGGCTCGATGCCGATCTGGACCTTGGCGAACTGACCCGTACCACCGGTCTGCTTCTTGTGCGTGTAGTCCACGCGCTCGACGGCCTTGCGGATCGTCTCGCGGTAGGCCACCTGCGGCTTGCCGACGTTGGCCTCGACCTTGAACTCACGGCGCATGCGGTCGACCAGCACCTCGAGGTGCAGCTCGCCCATACCGCCGATGATGGTCTGGCCGGTCTCCTCGTCCGAGTGGACCTGGAAGGAGGGGTCCTCCTCCGCGAGACGCTGGATGGCGACACCCAGCTTCTCCTGGTCGCCCTTGGACTTGGGCTCGATGGCGACCTGGATGACCGGGGCCGGGAAGTCCATGGACTCCAGGATGACCGGGGCCTTCTCGTCGCACAGCGTCTCACCGGTGGTGGTCTGCTTCAGGCCCATGACGGCGACGATGTCGCCGGCGCCCACCGAGTCGATCTCCTCACGCTTGTTCGCGTGCATGCGGTAGATCTTGCCGATGCGCTCCTTCTTGCCCTTGACGGAGTTCAGCACCGAAGAGCCGGACTCCAGGCGGCCCGAGTAGACCCGGACGAAGGTGAGCTTGCCGAGGTGCGGGTCGCTCATGATCTTGAACGCCAGCGCCGAGAGGGGCTCCTCGTCGGACGGCTTGCGCTTGACGATCTCCTCCGCGTCCTTGACGTCGTGGCCCTCGATGGCCTCGACGTCCAGGGGCGACGGCAGGTAGCGAACGACAGCGTCGAGCAGGGGCTGGACGCCCTTGTTCTTGAACGCGGTGCCGCAGAACACGGGGGTGACAGTGGTGCTGCCGCCCTTGCCGGAGGCGATGGTGATGCGGCGGATGGCCGCGTACAGCTGCTCCTCGGTCGGCTCCTCGCCGCCCAGGTACAGCTCCATCATCTCTTCGTCGTTCTCGGCGACGGCCTCGAGCAGCTTGCCGCGCCACTCCTCGGCCGCCTCGGTGTGCGTGGCCGGGATGTCGACGACGTCGTACATCTCGCCCTTGGTGGCCTCGGCGGACCACACGAGGGCCTTCATGCGGACGAGGTCGACGACGCCCTGGAAGTCGGCCTCGGCACCGATCGGGAGCTGCATGACGATCGGGGTCGCGCCGAGGCGGTCCACGATCATGTCGACGCAGCGGTGGAACTCGGCGCCGGTGCGGTCGAGCTTGTTGACGAAGCAGATGCGGGGCACGCCGTAACGGTCGGCCTGGCGCCACACCGTCTCGGACTGCGGCTCGACACCGGCGACACCGTCGAACACGGTGACGGCACCGTCGAGGACGCGGAGCGAACGCTCCACCTCGACGGTGAAGTCGACGTGACCCGGGGTGTCGATGATGTTGATCGTGTGGTCGACGTCCTCGAGCGGCCAGTGGCAGGTCGTCGCGGCGGACGTGATCGTGATGCCGCGCTCCTGCTCCTGCTCCATCCAGTCCATCGTGGCGGCGCCGTCGTGGACCTCGCCGATCTTGTACGACACACCGGTGTAGAACAGGATGCGCTCGGTCGTGGTCGTCTTGCCCGCGTCGATGTGGGCCATGATGCCGATGTTGCGCACCTTGGCCAGGTCAAGCGAAGTGGTAGCCATGTCGGCTCAGTCTTCTCTCGGTCTCGATGGGGGTTGCGACTACCAGCGGTAGTGCGCGAAGGCCTTGTTGGACTCGGCCATCTTGTGCGTGTCCTCACGCTTCTTGACCGAAGCGCCGAGGCCGTTCGAGGCGTCCAGCAGCTCGTTCATGAGGCGCTCGGTCATGGTCTTCTCGCGGCGGGCGCGGGAGTACCCGACCAGCCAGCGCAGCGCGAGGGTGGACTGACGGCCGGGCTTGACCTCGACCGGGACCTGGTAGGTCGCGCCACCGACACGGCGGGACTTGACCTCGAGGGACGGCTTGACGTTCTCCAGCGCGCGCTTCAGCGTGATGACCGGGTCGTTGCCGGTCTTCTCGCGGAGGCCTTCCATGGCGCCGTAGACGATGCGCTCGGCGGTGGAGCGCTTGCCGTTCAGGAGGATCTTGTTGATGAGCGAGGTCACCAGAGGAGAACCGTAGACCGGGTCGATGATGACCGGGCGCTTCGGGGCGGGGCCCTTACGAGGCATTCTTACTTCTCCTTCTTGGCGCCGTAGCGGCTGCGGGCCTGCTTGCGGTTCTTGACAGCCTGCGTGTCAAGCGCACCGCGGATGATCTTGTAACGAACACCCGGCAGGTCCTTCACACGGCCACCTCGCACGAGCACGATGGAGTGCTCCTGCAGGTTGTGCCCCTCACCCGGGATGTAGGCCGTGACCTCGATGCCCGAGGTCAGACGCACACGCGCGACCTTACGGAGGGCCGAGTTCGGCTTCTTCGGGGTGGTGGTGAACACACGCGTGCAGACACCACGACGCTGAGGGGAAGAGTTCAGCGCGGGCGTCTTCGTCTTCTCGACCTTGTCCTGCCGGCCCTTTCGGACCAGCTGCTGGATCGTAGGCACTACTTCTCCGGTTTCTGTGTGCCGTTCAGTAAAGCTAACCTGGAACTTTTCCGACCCACGCGGTCGGGCGTGTCGGACCCGGACACTTCCGCGAAGTGCGGAAACGTACAAGGATCGCGGTGGCTGATACGGTCACGGGCGGTTCATGGACACGCTCGTGACGGGGCACACCCCAGGCACAAGGTCTGAGCGTACCTACCGCACTCACTCCGGTCAAAACAAAAGCCGCGCCGCCGGGCGGCCCGACGGGGCCCGCAAAGGCCCAGCACAGGCCTCGCCGGAGGCCCTCAGCAGCGGCCTCCACCAGTCCGGGTTGTCCCGGTACCAGCGGACGGTGCGGGCCAGTCCGGTGGCCAGGTCGTGGCGCGGTGCGTAGCCGAGTTCGGCGCGGGCCTTGCCCCAGTCGACGCTGTAGCGCACGTCGTGGCCCTTGCGGTCCTCGACCAGGCGGACGGAGTCCCAGCTCGCGCCGCAGGCGTCGAGCAGCAGGGCGGTGAGCTCGCGGTTGGTGAGCTCGGTGCCGCCGCCGATGTTGTAGACCTCGCCCGGGCGGCCCTTGGTCCGTACGAGCTCGATGCCGCGGCAGTGGTCCTCGACGTGCAGCCAGTCGCGGACGTGCCGGCCGTCGCCGTACAGGGGGACGGTCAGCCCGTCGATCAGCCGGGTGACGAACAGCGGGACGATCTTCTCGGGGTACTGCATCGGGCCGTAGTTGTTGGAGCAGCGGGTGACGCGCACGTCCAGGCCGTGCGTGCGGTGGCAGGCCAGCGCCAGCAGGTCGGACGACGCCTTGGAGGCGGCGTACGGGGAACTGGGCCGCAGCGGGTCGGTCTCCGGCCAGGAGCCGTGCTCGACGGAGCCGTACACCTCGTCGGTGGAGACGTGCACGAACGTACGGACGCCGTGGCGCACGGCGGCGTCCAGCAGCGCCTGGGTACCGAGCACGTTGGTGCGGACGAAGGCGCCGCCGTCCTCGATGGAGCGGTCCACGTGCGACTCGGCGGCGAGGTGGACCACGGTGTCCACACCGGGGAGGAGCGCGTCGAGCAGGGCGTGGTCGGTGATGTCGCCGCGGCGGAAGCGCAGGCGCGGATGATCGGCCAGGTCCGCGAGATTGGCGCGGTTGCCGGCGTACGTCAGCTTGTCGAGCACCGTGACGGTCAGGTCCGCGCGGGAGTCGGCGCCGGTCAGCAGCATGCGGGTGTAGTGCGAGCCGACGAAGCCGGCTCCCCCGGTCACGAGGACGTGCGGCACGGTCGGGCCTGCCTTTCCCTTGCTGAGCGGCCGGTCCATCCCGGCGAACTACACTTCCGGAGCGATCCCGCCCGAAGCGACCGAGCACGATCACAGGAGCAGCCAGTGGCGACCCCGTCCAGCCGACCCCGTACGTCCCGGTGGCTGACGGGCCTCGACGGCCGTTCCCGTCTCGTGCGCCTCTCCCGCCCCTCCCGCCCCTCCAGTGTGGCGGGTCCTGGCGGTCCCGCGGGCCCTCTGCTCGCCTTCGCCGTCACCGTGACGGCGTTCTGCGCGGCCTGGGTGGCCCGGGGCTCGTTCCCCTTCGGCGCCACGGGCCGTGCGATCAACGACCAGGCCAACCAGTACGTGCCCTTCCACCGCGCGCTGTGGGACCTGGCGCACGGCCAGGCGGCCGGCGACCTGCTGTTCACCTGGCGGGGCGGCTTCGGCCAGCAGTTCCTCTCCGACTACTACACCTACCTGGGCAACCCGCTGTCCTGGCTGGCCGTCGTGGTCCCCCGCGCGCACGTGGACCTCGCCGTCTTCGTCGTCACCCCCCTGACCATGGGGCTCGCCGCCGCCGTGATGACGGTCTACCTCGGCAAGCTCGTGCCGGGCCCCTGGTGGCAGCGGGGCGTGCTCGGGGCGGCGTACGGCCTGTGCGGCTGGGCCCTGTCCGACGCCTCGTACATCCCGATGTGGCTGTGGGGCCTGGTGGCGCTGCCGATGCTCGGCATCGCGGTCGAGTGGTGCCTGGAGCGGCGGCGCTGGCCGGCCGCGACCGTCCTCGTCGCGCTCGCCTGGCTGGGCAACTTCTACACGGCGATGATGGCCACGATGGCGGCCTGCGTGCTGCTGCTGATCCGGCTGGTCGTCCTCGACCTGACCGGGCGGCAGCGCCTGCGCGCGCTGGGGCGGGCGGCCGGCGCCGCGGCCACCGGCATCCTGCTGAACCTTCCGCTGCTCCTGCCGTCCTTCCTGTCCAGCGGGGCGGCGCAGCCGACGAAGGCGGGGGCGTTCGACCCGGTCCGGCTGGAGATCTTCCTGACCGGCATGCTGCCGGCCACGCACCTGTGGGGCGGCCGGCCGCGGCTGTACATCGCCTCGCTGGGGATGGTCCTGGCCGGGACGTTCGTCCTCAACACGGCCGTCGCCCGGCGCACCCGGCTGGTGTGGACGGTGGCGGTCGTGCTGGTCGCGGCCTCGTTCCAGTTCCCGCCCACCCAGTACGTCTGGCACGGTCTGGCGGTCCCGAACGGCAACCCGTACCGGGAGGCCTTCGTGTTCTCCGGGATGCTGGTGATCGTCGCCTGGATGTGCCTGGCCCACCGGCCGCGCCCGCTGCACCTGGCGGTGACCGCGGCCCTGATGGTGGCGGCCGCCTTCGTGCTGCGGCACACCGACGACTTCGGCGGGGCCACCTGGTACGCCGTCCTGGGCGGCGGCGCGGTCTCGCTGCTGGCCCTGTGCCTGCTCGCGCGCGCCGAGCGGCACCCCCGGCTGGTCCCGGTCGCCGCGGTCCTCATGGTCGCGGTGGTGCTGGGCGAGTCCGCGCTGGCCGCCCTGAACGCCGACCAGCGCCGGTCCCGCGAGGGCTGGGCGACACCGGCCGTCACCTCCAGCGGGTCGATCACCCGGCACTTCGAGGCGGTCCGCTCCGCCGACGGCTGGCCGGCCTACCGCACCGACTCCGGCTCGCCCCAGACCTCGTACAACGACGCCCTGGCCCTGCGCGCGGAGGGCCCGCAGTACTACAGCAGCTACCTGCCGGCCGCCACCTTCGAGGCCCTGGAGCCCCTCGGGTACGGCTACAAGAACGACGGGCGCACGATCTTCGGCGCCGACAACCCGGTCCTGGACGCGATCTTCGCCATCGGCGCCCGGGTCCGCCCGGACGCCACCGGCGACGGCTGGCACGCCGACCGCTTCCCGGCCCCGCCCCTGGTCACGCTCCGCCCCACCCTGGCGTTCACCTCGCCGGCCCCGGCCGACAGCGTCTACGCCCGCCAGGAGAACGTCCTCGGCGCCGCGGTCCACGAGGTTCCGACCCCCACCCGCACCGGCGCCACCTGGACGGCGCGCTGCACCCCGGGCACGGAGGCCTTCTGGTACTCCCCCGACACCACGGGCACCCTGCGGACCGCCACGGGCACCTCGCTCCCCCTGGAGGCCAGGATGACCGGCGTGGTGCGCCTGGGCCCGGTCCCCGCCTCGGGCGAGGTGAGGGCGACGGTCGACTCCGCCACGACCGGGCCGTCGGTCCCCGCCCACCCGATCGGCTGCCTGGACCGCGCCCGCCTCGACGCCGCGATCGCGCACCTGCGCGCGACGGGCGCCACCCGCGTCCAGCCGGACGGCCACACCCTGAAGGCCACCTTCCCGGCCGGCTCCACCGGCACGGCCGTCATCGCCACCACGGCCACCCCCGGCTGGCAGTGCTCCCGCCCCACGACGCCCTTCCACGGCCTCCTGGCCGTCCCCCTCACGGGCGACACCACCACGATCACCTGCACCTACACCCCCAAGGGCCTCCTCCCCGGCCTCGCCGCGGGCGCAGCGGCCCTGGTGACCCTCCTGACGGCCTGCGCCACCACCCTCCACCGCAACCGCCGCACCCGCAGCACCCCCGAGCCCCCGGCAGGGCCTCACGGGGGAACCCAGGACGCGGCGGATCTTCGATCAGTACATTGACCACCCGGACGATCGGGGGGGCTGCCATGGATTCCGCTGTTCTGCCTGGTGACGGCGGTCTCGGTGACCGGGTGCCGTTCCTGGCGCGGCTGGAGGCCGAGGACGCCTCCGCGTTACGGGGCCTCGGCCGCCCGATCACTTTCGCCGCCCGTTCCCCGCTCATGCAACAGCACGAGCCGTCCACCCATGTGCTGCTGATCCTCACCGGCTGGACCAAGGTCACCGTCGCCGGCGCCGGCGGCTACCACGCTCTGCTGGCCCTACGCGGCCCCGGCGACATCGTCGGCGAATCCGCCGGTGTCACCGGTCGGCCGCGCTCGGCCACCGTGACCGCACTCGAACCCGTCCAGGCCGTGGCCATCGATCAGCACGGCTTCCACACCTTTCTGGCGCACCGCCCCAGGGTCGCCCTCACCCTGCTCGGCCTCACCGCGGAC
The DNA here is from genome assembly GCF_020532625.1 of Streptomyces antimicrobicus. GTDB lineage: Bacteria > Actinomycetota > Actinomycetes > Streptomycetales > Streptomycetaceae > Streptomyces > Streptomyces antimicrobicus. Next base: position 38,853 of record NZ_JAJAUY010000010.1, read on the forward strand.
CGGATCCGCGCAGCGGACCAGCGGCAGCTGGAGTTCGCGTCCATGAGCGTGCGCGAGCGCCTGGCCGCGCTGCTCATCGACCTCAGCCGGACCCATGGCCGGCGCACCGAGGACGGCGTCGAGATCACCGTCCCGCTGACGAAGCAGGAGCTCGCGGGTGCCGTCGGCGCCTCGCGCGAGATGGTGCAGCGCCAGCTCCGGGAGCTCCGCGCCCGCGGGGTCGTGAGCACCGGGCGGCGCGCGCTGGTGATCGTACGGCCGGACGTCCTGCACCGGATCGGTCGCCCGCACGCCTGAGCCCGGCGCGCCAGCCGCGCCCGCCGCGCGCGCCGCTTCGCCGGCAGGACCGGGCGGGTCGGGCCCCCGCTCAGTGCACTCCGTCACAGTCCGAGTGCGTCATCTGCCCTCACACCGGTGCGGCGTACGGCGCCACTCTGGTCGCGCTCGGACCACGTGACGCCTGGGAGGCACCGCCATGACCGGCCCGCTCTACCGCACCCTGCTCCTGTTCGACATCGAGAGGTTCAGCGACCGCGACGACGTGGAACAGGCGTTCCTGCGCCGGATGCTCTACGACGTCGTGGACCGGATCCTCCAGGCGGCCGGCATCGACCGGACCCGCCACTTGCGGGAGGACCGCGGCGACGGCCTGCTCGTGGTGATCGACGCCAACGTCCCCGTGACGGGCCTGCTCAAGGTCCTGCTGACCGAGGGCCCCGGTCAGCTGCACGCGATGAACCGCATGGCCTCCAGCGCCGCCCAGATCCGGCTCCGTACGGTGCTCGCCACCGGATTCGTCACGCAGGACGCGGACGGGCCGGTGGGCACCGACGTCAACCTCGCGTTCCGGCTCCTGGACGCCGAGGCCCTGCGGGAGGCGCTGCGCACGGCGACGACGGACATCGCCCTGTGCGTGTCCGAGTCGGTCCACCGCGGCATCGTGCAGCACGACCACCCCGGTATCCCGGCGGCCTCCTTCCACGAGATCACCGTGCACAGCAAGAACGGCCCGCTCCATGCCTGGCTCTACGGCTCTCCCCCGACGCCGGCCACCGCCCCGGCGGAAGCCGCCCAGGCCGCAGCCGTTCCCGCGCCCCCCGGCCCCGCCCCCTCGCCCTCCCCCGCCCTGCGTCCCCACGGCGGCCTCCACTTCCGTGGTCGCAACACGGGTGTCGTCGCCCAGCAGATCACCGGCTCCGTGTTCCTGGGCGGCGGCGCCGGTGGGGCGGACCGGGGTGACCAGGCATGACGGCGGACCCCGTCGACGTCCGGCAGGGCGGGCCGGGTTCCCCGCAGCCCGCGGCCACGGCCGACGACAAGGAGCACCCCAAGGACAAGGCGGAGGAGAAGGGACGGGACAAGGGAGAAGCGGACGGGACCGAGGAGGCGGCGCAGGAGCAGCAGAAGCCGCAGGACGCCTGGGACACGCAGCGTGACCTGCACCGGCACGCGCCTCGAAGCCTGCGTTTCCGCGGCACCAACCACGGAGTGTTCGCGGGCAGCGTCGCCGGCGGCGTCACGATCAACAACTTCGGCCCCAGCGGCCCTTTACGCACCTCGGGCGAGATGCCGCCGGCGGACCTCGCCGCCGAGACCGAGGGCTTCGTCCGCGACGGGACCCGCTTCGATGTGCTCCTCGACCGCCTGCGGCGGGACCCGCTGCTGGTGCTCGACGGTGCCCGTGCCACCGGACGGCGCACCGCCGCGCTCATGCTGCTGCGCGAGCTCGGCGCCACCCCCGTGCACGTGATCGACCGCAAGACCGCTCCTCAGGACATCGCCGGTCACGTGCGGGACGGCAAGGCCGGCGGGTACGTCCTGTGCGACCTGGTCACCAGCCCCGACAAGCCGCTGCGCGAGAGTCATGTGCTCGCCCTGCGGGACGCCCTCCGGGACCACGGCGCCTTCCTGGTCGTCACCACGGGGCTCCGACCGTGGGTGGAGGAGGACGTGCCCACCAGCACCTGGCACCCGCCCGCCGCCGGCCCGCTGTTGCGCCGGCGTCTCGACGGACCGTTGGCCAGCTCCGAGGTGGACCGGCTCATGGCGCGGCCCGTCGTCACCGACTTCGTCGCCCGCGAACCGCAGCCGCGCGAAGTGGTCGCGTACGCCGGGCAGCTCGTCCGGTACGCCCGTGGCGAGGTCGACGAGAACACGCTGGAGCAGACCTCGCTGGAGGCGCTGGAGCGCCAGGTCCAGGAGTGGTTCGAGGCGGACGAGACCACGGTCCACCTGCGGGAGAAGGCCTTCCTGATCGCCCAGGCCGTCTTCGACGACGGACCGTATGCGCTGACGGCCGAGCTCAGCGATCTGCTGTTCCTCGCCCTGCAGAAGACGGTGAACTCGGAGCTGCCGAGCAAGGTCCCCGTCTTCGGCACCAACATCGGCAAGCGGCTGCAACTCGGCCGGGTCCGCGGGTACGAGGCCGAAGAACCCACCGAGTGGGGACCGGTGGTGCAGCGGAAGACCGCGTTCCATGACAACCGGACCGCGCCGGTGCTGCTGCAGGAGGTGTGGATCGGCCACCCGTCGGCGCGCCCGGCGCTCGTCGCGTGGCTCGACCGGCTCGTCGAGGACCGGCGCCCCTTCGTGCGCACCCGGGCGGCGGCGACCGTGGCCGCGCTCGCCTCCGCCGACCTGCCCTCCGCCATGGCCCTGATCGTCGAGCGCTGGGCGGTGTCACGGAACGCCCAGCGGCGTACCGGGGCCGTCAGTTCCCTGGTCCTCGCCCACGAGGCAGGCGCTCCCAACGTCCTGCGCATCGTCGACGACTGGACCACCGGGGAGGACCCGCAGCGGTGCTGGGTGGGGGTCCGGGCGCAGGGCCTGCTCGGCAAGGACCGGCCGGAGGCCGCCTTCGCGCAACTACGCATCCAGGCCCGCCGGCAGTACGGGAAGACGCCGGACCCTCTGCTGGCCGGCGAACTCGCCCAGTCCGTCGAGGTGCTCCTGCTCTCCGAGGCGGCCCCCCGCGTCCTCGCCGAGGTGCTGCGCACCCTCGACGACCACAAGGCCGTCCGCCGGCTCAGCATGGACGGATTCCTCAGGGCCTGCGGCCACACCGCGGACGGCCCGGGCTCCTGTCCACTGGTCCTCGGGCAGTTCGCGCAGGCCCGTGCCGCAGGGGGTCCCGCGGCCGAGGCGGTTCCGCGGCTGTGGCGGTACGCGCTCGGCGACCGCGCGCTCACCTCGGACGCCCTGGACAGGCTGACCGCCTGGGTCCGCGCCGCCGACACCGATCCGCGGACCGAGAGCGCGTTGGCCGACCTGCTGCCCACCCTGATCGGGGACACCACCGACCTCCACCGCGTCCAGCACCTCCTCGCGACCGTCCGCGGTGAGGACGGCGGCCCCCGCCCCGCCGTCGCCGACCGGCTGTCGGCCCTGCTGCCCCGGCCCTGAGCACAAGGGAGACCCATGTCCGCACCGAGGTTCGACTGGTTGCAGACCGCCGACCGGCACACGGAGCTCAAGGACCCCGTGATCAGCGTCCGCCAGCTCGCCCTGCTGGACCTGCGCCGCACCCGGCTGACCCGCTTCGACCACTGCCTGGTCTACGCGACCAAGCACGGGGGGTACGAGACCTTCGTCCCGCCGGACCGTCCCAGAGGCACGAGCCGGTACCGCGCCGTGTACGAGGTGGACACCGGTCGGCACCCCGTCACCGTCGATCTGAAACTGCCCAGTGAGAACGACGCCCTCGAATTCCAGGCGAGCGTGGAGATCGAGTGGCAGGTGGCCGACGCGGTGGCGTACGTACGCAGCGGCTGCCGCGACGTGCCCCGCCTGCTGGCCGGCGAGCTGGAGAAGGCGGCCCGCCCGGTGGCCCGCCGGTTCGCCGTCACCGACAGCGCGGGGGCCGAGGCCCGGTTGCTCGACGAGGCGGCCGGCTGGCCGCCGCTGGGCGCCACGGCCGGACTGACGACGAGCTGGACGCTGCGCCTTCGGCGCAACGACCAGGCCATCGCGCACCAGCTGCGCCTCCAGGAGATCGACCAGACCATGGACGAGAAGATCCACCACGAATGGCGCGGCGAGCAGCTCGACGCCGCGATCGACAGCAGGCGCGCGGCGCTCCTGCGGCTGCAGGCGGAGAGCGCCAAGCTCTACGAGGTCTTCCTGGAGCAGGGCGCCGTGCGCGCCTGGTCCTGGTACCTGGCGCAGTACCCCGACAGGGCCCACGAGATCGTGCAGAACATGCGGGCCGACCAGCAGGAGCTGGCACGGACGCAGCTCGCCTTGGTCAAGAGCCTCTTCGAGGCGGAGACCGCCGAGAACCACGAGCTCGCCGAACCCCGGCGGCACGCCCTCCAGACGCTGACCAAGGTGCTCGCCCAGCCGCTCGCGGGTGACCCGAATCCGCCGGAGGAGGGGTGACCGCCGTGGACATGCCGCCCGAGCATCCGGCCCGGCCCCAGGACGACCTGGACTACCGGCACGCCCCCGGCACCCGCGCCGAGTACGTCGCCCACCAGCGTGGCGCCGGGCTGACGGCCCTCGGCCGGCTGCTCCTCCACCTGCCCGTGCTGCTGATCAACCTCGGCCTGGTGCTGCTGGCCGGCTGGGGTCTCCAGCAGTGGTGCGGACTTCCGTACGGGATCCTGCCCTGCCTGTGGCTGGCCGCGGGGCTGCTCACCTTCCACCGGCCGACCGAGGGTCTGCTGGCCCGCTACCTGCTCGGACTGCACCGGCCGCTGCCCCGGGAGCTGGCCGTTCTCGGGCCGGTCTGGCGCGAGGTCACCCTGCGCGCGGGGGTGGACGGCAGCCGCTACGAGCTGTGGATCGAGGACAGCGCGGACCTGACGGCTGCCGCGGCCGGCGGACACCTGGTGATCGTCACACGGCACGCGCTGGAGACGCTGTCCACCGCCCGGCTCGCCGCGGTCCTCGCGCACGAGCTGGGCCACCACACTGCGGGACACACCTGGGCCCGGCTCGTCAGCTGGTGGTACGCCCTGCCCGGCCGGCTGCTGTGGCTGGTGTTCCGCCCCGTCGGCCGGGCGGCGCGGCAGACCGCGCGGCAGCTGCCGGGCCCGGTCGCCGCGCTGCTGCTGATCAGCGCGCTCTGGGCGGCGCACGGTGCCCTGACCAGCCCTTACGGGCTGCTGCTGGGGTTCGGCCTGCTGCCCTTCCTCACCGCCTGGGTGGACCGGCGCGACGAGCTGCGGGCGGACCGGCATGCCGCTGCCCTCGGCTTCGGCCCGGTGCTGGCGGAGCTGCTCGCCGAGGAGCCGGAGCCCGAGGAGAGCGGCACCCTGAGGCTGCTGCTCTCGTCCCGGCCTCCTGCGCGCACCCGCCTGCACCGCCTCGTGCGCTAGCCGGACCCGGCCCCCCGCCCACGGAAAAGCCCCCGCCCGCTCCTCCCGGAGCCGGCGGGGGCTTCCCCGTGACTGGCTACTGCCTACTGCCTACCGACGTCAGCCGTTGTACGGGCCGTAGTCGTAGTCCTCCAGCGGGACGGCCTGGCCGGAGCCCGTGCCGAAGGGGGAGTAGTCGATGTCGTCGTAGCCGACGGCCGAGTACATCGCGGCCTTGGCCTCCTCGGTCGGCTCGACCCGGATGTTGCGGTAGCGGGACAGGCCCGTACCGGCCGGGATGAGCTTACCGATGATGACGTTCTCCTTGAGGCCGATGAGGCTGTCGGACTTGGCGTTGATCGCCGCGTCCGTCAGGACTCGGGTCGTCTCCTGGAAGGAGGCGGCCGACAGCCAGGACTCCGTCGCCAGCGAGGCCTTGGTGATACCCATCAGCTGCGGACGGCCGGAGGCCGGGTGGCCGCCCTCCGTCACGACCCGACGGTTCTCGGACTCGAAGCGCGAGCGCTCGACGAGCTCGCCCGGGAGCAGCTCGGCGTCGCCGGACTCGATGATCGTCACGCGGCGGAGCATCTGCCGGATGATGATCTCGATGTGCTTGTCGTGGATCGACACGCCCTGCGAGTTGTAGACCTTCTGGACCTCGCCGACCAGGTGGACCTGGACGGCCCGCTGGCCGAGGATGCGCAGCACGTCGTGCGGGTTGGTGGCACCCGCGGTGAGCTTCTGGCCCACCTCGACGTGGTCGCCCTCGCCGACCTCCAGGCGCGCGCGCTTGGAGATCGGGTACGCGGTCTCGTCGGAGCCGTCGTCCGGCGTGATGACGATCTTCTTGGTCTTCTCGGTCTCCTCGATGCGCACGCGGCCGGCGGCCTCGGCGATCGGGGCGACACCCTTCGGGGTACGGGCCTCGAAGAGCTCGACGACACGCGGCAGACCCTGGGTGATGTCGTCACCGGCCACACCACCGGTGTGGAAGGTACGCATCGTCAGCTGGGTACCGGGCTCACCGATGGACTGGGCGGCGATGATGCCGACCGCCTCACCGATGTCGACCAGCTTGCCGGTGGCCAGCGAGCGGCCGTAGCAGTAGGCACAGGTGCCGACCGCCGACTCGCAGGTCAGGACCGAACGCGTCTTGACCTCCTCGACGCCCGCCGCGACCAGCTGGTCGATGAGGACGTCACCCAGGTCGACGTTGGCCGGGGCGAGGACCTTGCCGTCGACGACGACGTCCTCGGCCAGCATGCGGGCGTAGACCGACGTCTCGACGTCCTCGGCCTTGCGCAGCACACCGGTCTCGTCCTTGACCGCGATCTTCAGCTTCAGACCGCGCTCGGTGCCGCAGTCCTCCTCGCGGATGATCACGTCCTGCGAGACGTCCACCAGACGACGGGTCAGGTAACCCGAGTCGGCGGTACGCAGGGCGGTGTCGGCGAGACCCTTACGGGCACCGTGGGTGGAGATGAAGTACTCCAGCACGGACAGGCCCTCACGGAACGAGGCCTTGATCGGACGCGGGATGGTCTCGTTCTTCGCGTTCGACACCAGACCACGCATACCGGCGATCTGCCGCATCTGCATCATGTTTCCTCGGGCACCCGAGTCAACCATCATGAAGATGGGGTTGGTCTTGGGGAAGTTCGCGTTCATCGCCTCGGCGACCTCGTTGGTCGCCTTGGTCCAGATCGCGATGAGCTCCTGCGTGCGCTCGTCCTTGGTGATCAGACCGCGCTCGTACTGCTTCTGGACCTTCTCGTCCTGGGCCTCGTAGCCCGCGACGATCTCCTTCTTGGCCTCGGGGACCACGACGTCGGAGATGGCCACGGTGACACCGGAACGGGTCGCCCAGTAGAAGCCGGCCGCCTTCAGGTTGTCGAGCGTCGCCGCCACGATGACCTTGGGGTAGCGCTCGGCCAGGTCGTTGACGATCTCGGAGAGCTGCTTCTTGCCCACCGAGTAGTCGACGAACGGGTAGTCCTCGGGCAGCAGCTCGTTGAAGAGCGCACGGCCCAGCGTGGTCCGCAGACGGAAGCTGTCGCCCGGCTGGAACTCCTGCTCGCCCTCCTCGGCCACCGGCGGCACCCAGCCGCGCGGCGGGATGGTGCCCACCGGGAAGCGGATGTCGACCTGCGACTGCAGCGAGAGCTCGCCGGCGTCGAAGGCCATGATCGCCTCGGCGGTGGAGCCGAAGGCGCGGCCCTCGCCCTTGACGTCGCGCAGCTCGCCGTCGGTGGTGAGGAAGAACAGACCGAGGACCATGTCCTGGGTCGGCATCGTCACCGGACGGCCGTCGGCCGGCTTGAGGATGTTGTTCGAGGACAGCATCAGGATGCGGGCCTCGGCCTGCGCCTCCGCGGAGAGCGGCAGGTGGACGGCCATCTGGTCACCGTCGAAGTCCGCGTTGAACGCGGTGCAGACGAGCGGGTGGATCTGGATGGCCTTGCCCTCGACCAGCTGCGGCTCGAAGGCCTGGATGCCGAGGCGGTGCAGCGTGGGCGCACGGTTCAGCAGCACCGGGTGCTCGGCGATGACCTCTTCGAGGACGTCGTACACGACGGTGCGGCCGCGCTCGACCATGCGCTTGGCCGACTTGATGTTCTGCGCGTGGTTCAGGTCGACCAGGCGCTTCATCACGAACGGCTTGAAGAGCTCCAGCGCCATGGCCTTGGGCAGACCGCACTGGTGCAGCTTCAGCTGCGGGCCGACGACGATGACGGAACGCGCCGAGTAGTCGACTCGCTTACCGAGCAGGTTCTGACGGAAGCGACCCTGCTTACCCTTCAGCATGTCGCTGAGGGACTTCAGCGGACGGTTGCCGGGGCCCGTGACCGGGCGGCCGCGGCGGCCGTTGTCGAAGAGGGCGTCGACCGCCTCCTGGAGCATCCGCTTCTCGTTGTTCACGATGATCTCGGGCGCACCGAGGTCGAGCAGGCGCTTCAGACGGTTGTTGCGGTTGATCACACGGCGGTACAGGTCGTTCAGGTCGGAGGTCGCGAAGCGGCCACCGTCCAGCTGCACCATCGGACGCAGGTCCGGCGGGATGACCGGGACGCAGTCCAGGACCATGCCCTTGGGGCTGTTGCTGGTCTGCAGGAACGCGGAGACGACCTTCAGGCGCTTGAGCGCGCGGGTCTTCTTCTGGCCCTTGCCGGTGCGGATGATCTCGCGGAGGCGCTCGGCCTCCTCCTCCAGGTCGAAGGACTCCAGGCGCTTCTGCAGCGCCGCGGCACCCATCGAGCCGTCGAAGTACGTGCCGAAGCGGTCACGCAGCTCGCGGTAGAGGAGCTCGTCGCCCTCCAGGTCCTGGACCTTGAGGTTCTTGAAGCGGTTCCAGACCTCGTCCAGGCGGTCGATCTCGCGCTGCGCGCGGTCGCGCAGCTGCTTCATCTCGCGCTCGGCGCCCTCGCGCACCTTGCGGCGCACGTCGGCCTTGGCGCCCTCGGCCTCCAGCTCGGCCAGGTCGGTCTCGAGCTTCTTGGCCCGGCCTTCGAGGTCCGCGTCGCGGCGGTTCTCGATCTGCTGGCGCTCGACGGAGACGTGGGCCTCCAGGGACGGCAGGTCGCGGGTACGACGCTCCTCGTCCACAAACGTGATCATGTACGCGGCGAAGTAGATGACCTTCTCGAGGTCCTTCGGCGCGAGGTCCAGCAGGTAGCCCAGGCGCGACGGGACGCCCTTGAAGTACCAGATGTGGGTGACGGGAGCGGCCAGCTCGATGTGGCCCATCCGCTCACGGCGCACCTTGGCGCGGGTGACCTCGACGCCACAGCGCTCGCAGATGATGCCCTTGAAGCGGACACGCTTGTACTTGCCGCAGTAGCACTCCCAGTCCCGGGTCGGACCGAAGATCTTCTCGCAGAAGAGTCCGTCCTTTTCGGGCTTCAGGGTGCGGTAGTTGATGGTCTCCGGCTTCTTTACCTCGCCGTGGGACCAGGTACGGATGTCGTCCGCGGTGGCAAGGCCGATCCGCAGCTCGTCGAAGAAGTTGACGTCGAGCACTGTGCGTCAATCCCTCTTTCGGGGTCGTGTCTCTTGATCAGTGGTCTGAAACGGTCCCGGGGACGGCGGGGGCTCTTGTGGAGCCCCCGCCGGGCCCGTCAGACCTCTTCGACGCTGCTCGGCTCGCGCCGGGACAGGTCGATACCGAGCTCCTCCGCCGCGCGGAAGACGTCCTCGTCGGTGTCGCGCATCTCGATGGACATGCCGTCCGAGGACAGCACCTCCACGTTGAGGCAGAGCGACTGCATTTCCTTGATGAGCACCTTGAAGGACTCAGGAATGCCCGGCTCGGGGATGTTCTCGCCCTTGACGATGGCCTCGTAGACCTTCACACGGCCGGTGACGTCGTCGGACTTGATGGTCAGGAGCTCCTGGAGGGCGTACGCGGCGCCGTAAGCCTCCAGCGCCCACACCTCCATCTCACCGAAGCGCTGACCACCGAACTGCGCCTTACCACCCAGCGGCTGCTGCGTGATCATCGAGTACGGACCGGTCGAACGCGCGTGCAGCTTGTCGTCGACCAGGTGGTGGAGCTTGAGGATGTACATGTACCCGACCGAGATCGGGTCCGGGAACGGCTCGCCGGAGCGGCCGTCGAACAGGCGCGCCTTGCCGGACGGGAGCACCATGCGCTCGCCGTCGCGGTTCGGGATGGTGTGCTGCAGCAGACCGGCCAGCTCGTCCTCGCGCGCACCGTCGAAGACCGGGGTGGCGACGTTGGTGCCGGGGGCGACCTGGTCGGCGCCGATGGTCTGCAGGCGCTGCGCCCACTCGTCCGCGAGGCCGGAGACGTCCCAGCCGCGGCTGGCGAGCCAGCCGAGGTGGATCTCCAGGACCTGTCCCGGGTTCATTCGGGACGGGACACCGAGCGGGTTGAGGATGATGTCGACCGGGGTGCCGTCCTCCAGGAACGGCATGTCCTCGATCGGGAGGATCTTGGAGATGACACCCTTGTTGCCGTGACGGCCGGCGAGCTTGTCACCGTCGGTGATCTTGCGCTTCTGGGCGACGTAGACGCGGACCAGCTGGTTCACGCCCGGGGGAAGCTCGTCGCCCTCCTCGCGGTCGAAGACGCGCACGCCGATGACCTTGCCGGTCTCGCCGTGCGGCACCTTCAGCGAGGTGTCACGGACCTCACGGGCCTTCTCACCGAAGATCGCGCGGAGCAGGCGCTCCTCCGGCGTCAGCTCGGTCTCACCCTTCGGGGTGACCTTGCCGACCAGGATGTCGCCGGCGACGACCTCGGCACCGATCCGGATGATGCCGCGCTCGTCGAGGTCGGCGAGGACCTCCTCGGAGACGTTCGGGATGTCCCGGGTGATCTCCTCGGGGCCCAGCTTGGTGTCGCGGGCGTCGACCTCGTGCTCCTCGATGTGGATCGAGGACAGGACGTCGTCCTGGACGAGGCGCTGCGACAGGATGATCGCGTCCTCGTAGTTGTGGCCCTCCCACGGCATGAACGCGACCAGCAGGTTCTTGCCGAGCGCCATCTCGCCGTTCTCGGTCGCGGGACCGTCGGCCAGCACCTGGCCCTCGATCACGCGGTCGCCCTCGTTGACGACGACCTTCTGGTTGACCGAGGTGCCCTGGTTCGAGCGGGAGAACTTGGCGACGCGGTACGTGGTGTACGTGCCGTCGTCGTTGGCGACGGTGATGTAGTCGGCCGAGACCTCCTGGATGACACCGTCCTTCTCCGCCTTGATGACGTCACCGGCGTCGACCGCGCAGCGGTACTCCATGCCGGTGCCGACGAGCGGGGCCTCCGCCTTGATGAGCGGAACGGCCTGGCGCATCATGTTCGCGCCCATGAGGGCGCGGTTGGCGTCGTCGTGCTCGAGGAAGGGGATCATGGCGGTCGCGACCGACACCATCTGGCGCGGCGAGACGTCCATGTAGTCGACGTCGTCCCCGGGGACGTAGTCGACCTCGCCGCCACGGCGGCGGACGAGGACGCGGCCCTCGGCGAAGCGCAGGTTCTCGTCCAGGCGCGCGTTGGCCTGGGCGATGACGAAGCGGTCCTCCTCGTCGGCGGTCAGGTAGTCGACCTCGTCGGTGACCTGGCCGTCGACGACCTTGCGGTACGGGGTCTCGACGAAGCCGAACGCGTTGACGCGGCCGTACGAGGCGAGCGAGCCGATCAGACCGATGTTCGGGCCTTCGGGGGTCTCGATCGGGCACATGCGGCCGTAGTGGGACGGGTGCACGTCACGGACCTCGAAGCCGGCCCGCTCACGGGAGAGACCACCCGGGCCAAGAGCCGACAGACGGCGCTTGTGGGTGAGACCCGACAGCGGGTTGTTCTGGTCCATGAACTGCGACAGCTGGCTGGTGCCGAAGAACTCCTTGATGGAGGCGACGACCGGCCGGATGTTGATCAGGGTCTGCGGCGTGATCGCCTCGACGTCCTGGGTGGTCATGCGCTCGCGCACGACGCGCTCCATACGCGCCAGACCCGTACGGACCTGGTTCTGGATGAGCTCGCCGACGTTGCGCAGGCGGCGGTTGCCGAAGTGGTCGATGTCGTCGACCTCGACCACGATGGTGCTGCCGTTCTCGCCGACCGTCTCGGTCTCACCGGCGTGCAGCTTCACCAGGTACTTGATCGTCGCGATGATGTCGTCGGTGGTGAGCACGCCGGCGTCCAGCGGCTCGTCCGCACCGAGCTTCTTGTTGACCTTGTAGCGGCCGACCTTGGCCAGGTCGTAGCGCTTCGGGTTGAAGTACAGGTTCTCCAGCAGCGTCTGCGCGGCCTCGCGGGTCGGCGGCTCGCCCGGACGCAGCTTGCGGTAGATGTCGAGCAGCGCGTCGTCCTGGCCCTGAGTGTGGTCCTTCTCCAGGGTGGCGCGCATGGACTCGTACTCGCCGAACTCCTCGAGGATCTGCTCGGTGGTCCAGCCGAGCGCCTTCAGGAGGACGGTGACGGACTGCTTGCGCTTACGGTCGATGCGGACGCCGACCATGTCGCGCTTGTCGACCTCCATCTCCAGCCAGGCACCCCGGGACGGGATGATCTTGGCCGAGAAGATGTCCTTGTCGGACGTCTTGTCGATGGAGGAGTCGAAGTAGACACCGGGAGAACGGACGAGCTGCGACACCACGACACGCTCGGTGCCGTTGATGACGAAGGTGCCCTTGTTGGTCATGAGCGGGAAGTCGCCCATGAAGACCGTCTGGGACTTGATCTCACCGGTCTCGTTGTTGGTGAACTCGGCCGTGACGAAGAGCGGCGCCGCGTACGTGAAGTCGCGCTCCTTGCACTCGTCGACGGAGTTCTTCGCCGGCTCGAAGCGGTGGTCGCGGAACGTGAGCGACATCGACCCGGAGAAGTCCTCGATCGGGGAGATCTCCTCGAAGATCTCTTCCAGACCGGACTTGGTGGGAACGTCCTGTCCACTCTCAAGGGCCGTCTCGACCCGAGACTTCCAGGCGGCGTTGCCGAGCAGCCAGTCAAAGCTCTCGGTCTGCAGCGCCAGGAGGTTCGGAACCTCAAGAGGCTCCTTGATCTTTGCAAAGGAAATGCGCAGCGGGGCGGTGCTGGCGCCGTTGTTCGTATTGGTCGAGGCGTTGCGCGAGGCGGCCAAGAGGGGGTCCTTCCGAGGGCTCGGACTCACTACGCGCGTACCGGTCCCAGCCGACACAGAAGACAGACGACGCCTGATCGGACCAAAAGGCCAGGTCAGAGACTTCGGTCTGGTGTGCTCTAGCGTGGGCATGCCCCTGGCGACGGGCAGGAGGCAGCTAACAGGCAGCGCAAAGGGTCAGTGTAGCCACTTGGCTCACTGATGTCCAGACCAGGTTTCCGGAGTCCGGCAACAGGCCTTCCCCACTGTTGTTCAAACCAACCCTGCGATCAACGCTGCGCGGCCCTCGTGCACAGAGCGCGTATCGATACTGCCCTCTTCGTAGCCGATCCATGCCTCGGATCCGGATCGACCTGGCTGACCTCGTGACGGGTCTGAGAATTGCGCGCCGCGTGCCGTTCGTCAAGGCCCCCTGCTCCGTGCGGATCATCACCGGACCCGGAGTGCAGGCAACGAAGATCACCATACTCCCCAACGAGAGCAGGGCAAGCCAGGCACTGCGAATACGCCAAAGGGCGACCACCCGATCGGGTGGTCGCCCTTCGCAGAGGCCGTGGGACGGCCTCAGAGGTGTTACTTGACCTCGACGGACGCGCCAGCGGCCTTGAGGGACTCGGCGGCCTTGTCAGCGGCCTCCTTGTTGACCTTCTCCAGGACCGGCTTCGGGGTGCCGTCGACGAGGTCCTTGGCCTCCTTCAGACCCAGGGAGGTCAGCTCACGCACGACCTTGATGACCTGGATCTTCTTGTCGCCGGCGCCGGTGAGGATGACGTCGAACTCGTCCTTCTCCTCGACCTGGGCAGCCTCGCCGCCGCCGACACCGCCGGCCACGACGACCGGGGCGGCCGCAGCAGCGGTGACGTCGAACTTCTCCTCGAAGGCCTTCACGAACTCGGCGAGCTCGATGAGGGTCATCTCCTCGAACTGGGCCAGCAGGTCGTCCTGAGACAGCTTCGCCATGATGGGCGATCCTTCCACTAATTCGGCTGGTGCCGAGATGTATCGAAAGGCGGGCGTATCGGCCCGCTACGACCCGCGCACTAGGCGGCGCGGATCAATGCGCGAGCCGAATTACTCGGCACCGCCCTGCTCGGCCTGCTTGGCACGGAGCGCGTCCACGGTGCGGACGAGCTTCGACGGCAGCGCCTGGAAGAGCGAGGCAGCCTGAGACTGCTTGCCCTTGAGCGCGCCGGCCAGCTTGGCGAGCAGAACCTCGCGGGACTCGAGGTCCGCAAGCTTCTTGATGTCGTCGGCGGAGAGAGCCTTGCCATCAAGGACACCGGCCTTGATGATCAGGTTCGGGTTCTCCTTGGCGAAGTCACGCAGAGCCTTCGCCGACTCCACCGGGTCACCGGTGACGAAGGCGACCGCGGTCGGACCAGCGAAGTGGTCGTCCAGCGCGGTGATGCCAGCCTGGTTGGCCGCAATCTTGGTCAGCGTGTTCTTCACCACGGCGTACTGGGCGTTCTCACCGAGAGCACGGCGCAGCGTCTTGAGCTGAGCGACGGTGAGACCCCGGTACTCGGTCAGCACGGCGGCGTTGGAGCTCTGGAACGCGTCCGTGAGCTCGGCCACCGATGCAGCCTTGTTGGGCGTCGGCATGGTGCGTCAGCCTCCTTCCGGGTGATGAGGACCGCTCAGAAGGGGCTGTACAAAACAAAGCGCCCCGGCGCAGGCGCACGGGGCAAGGCTCGACCGGACGAACGTCCGGGAACATTTCCACAGTCACCTGCGCGGGTCGCCCGCTTTCAGCGGATCCTTCGGTCACCGCACCCTTACGAGCACGGCAACGACCAGCGGTCTTTGGCTTCTGTGGAACTGTACGCGAACCCTTCCCAGGAGAGCAAATCGCCCTCCGGGGCGCCCTCAGCCCTGCTGCTTGCCCAGCTCGGCGAGGTCGAGGACCTGGTCGGCCGGCGGGGCGGTGACGTCGACCGGCTTGTTGACGTCCAGGAACTTGATCGTCACGTCCATCGGGCCCGAGGTGCCCTGGCCGCGGGTGCGGAACTGCTTGGTCTGGTCGTTGTCGTCGATCCAGATGTCCATGACCAGTTCCTTGATGCCCTGGGCCTCCATCTGCTTCACGCTCCTGGCGTGGCGCTCCTTGGCCTCGGGCGTGGCGGTGGCCGACTCGGCCTTGAGCTGGTCCAGCGTGACCGTGCCGGTCAGGTGCGTGGTCCTCTGGCCGTCGACGGTCTCCTCACCGACCTTCTTCAGGTCCTTGGCGGCGCTGAGGTCCCCGGCCTTGTCCCCCGGGTTCTCCCCCTGCTGGCCGCCACCGAGGGCGTCCAGCTGCTTCGCCTGGTCGGGCGCCAGGGTCTTGATGTCGAACTTCAGCCACTTGCCCTCGCCGCCGAGGTAGAGGGCCCCGTCGAGGAGCCGGATCTCGACGCTCTCGCCGGGCGTCTCCGGGCTGGCCATCTTCATGGCCATGGCCACGGTGGGCTTCAGCCGCAGGGACGCGTCGCCGTTGACGGGCTGCCCCGCGGACGTGCCCGACATGGTGTACCGGACGGAAGTGATCTCCTGCGACTTCTTCTTCGTCTTCTCCAGGTACGCGGCCGGCGCCACCTCCGCCGGCTTCTGGGCGGCCTGCGAGGGCGCCGCGGCGCCGCTGTCGGCGGCCTTGCCGCTCTTGCCGTCCTTGCCGCCGTCGCACGCCGTGGCGCCGCCTGCGAGCAGCACGGCCGCGAGCACGGCCCCGGCCGTCTTCGTACGGTACGTCGCGTTCATCGGGTCCCCCCACTGTCCTGTGTCTTGTGCGCACGCGCGTGCGTCTGGTGCGCCGTGCGCGCTCTGCCCACCGCGGCGGCGGTCATGCGCCCCGGTGCCCCCCACCCGCGACTCTACGTCGCCCCACTGACACGATGCGCACAGGGGTTCGCACAGCGCACCCGAAAACGAACGGGCCCCCCGCCCCGGGAAGGGGGCGAAGGGCCCGTTCGAGCCACTCGAAGAGCCGTCAGGGGGCTCAGACCGCGGCCGGGTCCTCCTCGACGAGGAGGTTGCGGGTGCGGTTCGGGTCCAGCTGGATGCCGGGGCCCATGGTGGTGGTCAGGGCGGCCTTCTTCAGGTAGCGGCCCTTCGCGGCGGACGGCTTCAGACGGAGGATCTCCTCCAGGGCCGCGCCGTAGTTCTCGACCAGCTGCTCATCGGTGAAGGAGACCTTGCCGATGATGAAGTGCAGGTTCGAGTGCTTGTCGACGCGGAACTCGATCTTGCCGCCCTTGATGTCCGTGACGGCCTTGGCCACGTCCATGGTGACGGTGCCGGTCTTCGGGTTCGGCATCAGGCCACGGGGACCGAGCACGCGGCCGAGGCGGCCGACCTTGCCCATGAGGTCCGGGGTGGCGACGACCGCGTCGAACTCGTTCAGGCGGTTGCCCTTGGCGATCTCGTCGATCAGCTCGTCGTTGCCGACGATGTCGGCGCCGGCGGCTTCCGCGGCCGCAGCACGGTCACCGGTCGCGAAGACCAGGACCCGGGCGGTCTTACCGGTGCCGTGCGGGAGGTTCACGGTGCCACGGACCATCTGGTCGGCCTTGCGCGGGTCAACACCCAGGCGGAAGGCGACCTCGACGGTGGCGTCGAACTTGACCGAGGAGGTCTCCTTGGCGAGACGGACGGCCTCGAGCGGGGCGTACAGCTTCTCCCGGTCGATCTTGGCGTCCGCAGCGCGGAGAGTCTTGCTGCGCTTCACTTCTGCTCCTGTGTTTTTTGCTTCAGGTGTGGAGTTGTGGTGCGGGCCAGCGCCGGCCCTACCACGGGGTACTGCTGGGAGGCTGAACTCAGCCCTCGACCGTGATGCCCATGGAGCGGGCGGTGCCGGCGATGATCTTCTCGGCGGCGTCGAGGTCGTTGGCGTTCAGGTCGGGCATCTTGGTGGTGGCGATCTCCCGGACCTGGTCGCGCGTCAGCTTGGCGACCTTGGTCTTGTGGGGCTCGCCGGAGCCCTTGTCCACACCCGCAGCCTTGAGGATCAGCTTGGCGGCCGGCGGAGTCTTGGTCACGAAGGTGAAGGAACGGTCCTCGTAGACCGTGATCTCCACCGGCACGACCATGCCACGCTGCGACTCGGTCGCGGCGTTGTAGGCCTTGCAGAACTCCATGATGTTGACGCCGTGCTGACCCAGCGCGGGGCCGACCGGCGGAGCCGGGTTGGCGGCACCGGCCTGGATCTGGAGCTTGATAAGCCCCGTGACCTTCTTCTTCTTGGGAGGCATTGCTCTCTCCGGGTCCTAGTGAGAGTTTTCCAGCCACCACCCGGTCATCCGGATGGAGGCATACCGCACCACGATAACGGGTATCGGTGCGGGGCTTAAAACCGAGCAGGTCAGACCGCCCTCAACGGGGCGGTCCGACCTGTTCGGACAGCTGTGGAACCAGAAGATCAGTTCTTCTGGATCTGGTCGAAGCTCAGCTCGACCGGGGTCTCGCGGCCGAAGATCTCGACGAGGCCCTTGACCTTCTTCGAGTCGGCGTTGATCTCGTTGATGGTCGCCTGCAGCGTGGCGAACGGGCCGTCGGTGACGGTGACCGAGTCGCCGACCTCGAAGTCCAGCACCTGGACCTCGCGCTTGACGGCGGGCGCCGGCAGGCCGGCCTCCTCCGCGGCGGCCTTGGCGGCCTTCTCCTGGGCCTCCGGGGCGAGCATCTTGACGATCTCGTCCAGGGTCAGCGGGTACGGGTCGTACGCGTTGCCGACGAAGCCGGTGACACCGGGGGTGTTGCGGACGACGCCCCAGGACTCGTTCGTCAGATCCATCCGGACGAGCACGTAGCCGGGCAGCTTGTTCTGCCGGACGTTCTTGCGCTCGCCGTTCTTGATCTGGACGATCTCCTCCTCGGGCACCTCGGCCTGGTAGATGAACTCCTCGACGTTCAGCGAGACGGCACGCTGCTCGAGGTTGGCCTTCACGCGCTTCTCGTAACCGGCGTAGGTGTGGATCACGTACCACTCGCCGGGCAGCCCGCGGAGCTCCTCGCGCAGCGCCTCGATCGGGTCGGCGGGCGCGGCCGGCTCCTCGGGAGCCTCCTCCGCCTCGGCCTCGGCCTCGACGGCGGCGTCCGCGACGCCCTCGTCCTCGTCGGCGTCCTCGTCCTCGTCGGCGTCGACGTCCTCGTCGGACTCCGCACCCTCGTCCTCGACGTGCAGGGCGGCGTCCTCGGCAGCCGTACCGGCCTCGGCGGCGTCGGCGATCTCGATCTCGTCAGGGTCCACAGCGTCCGCCGCCTCGACGATGTCGAGCTCGTCCTCGATGGACTCGACGGAGTCGGGGCCGTTCAGGTTCGGGTCAGACACGGTGGCTGCTTCTTCCTGGATACAAAAATGGGTGGAACATGCGAAAACGGGCGGCACCATCAAGGCGCCGCCCTCCGCGGGGATCAGCCGAAGACGAACTTGATGGCTTCCTGGAACCCATAGTCAATCACGGTAACGAGACCGATCATGATGAGCACGAAGACAATCACCACAGTGGTGTACGTCGTCAGCTGGCTGCGCGTGGGCCAGACGACCTTGCGGAGTTCCGCGACGATCTGGCGGTAGAACAGCGCAAGGCGCCCGAGAGGGCCCTTCTTCCCGCGCTTGCCACCCTTGCGGGCCTTCTTCTCGCGGGTCTCGTCCTCGGCGTCAGGCATGTCGATGGAGCCCAGGGCGTCCGTCACGTCTCTCACCTGAATCCGGGTCATGGCCGTGCCGCGCCCGGTTGAGCCGCACGGCGGTGCATCGAAGTACGTACCTGCGCACACATCCGGCGAAGGAGTGTGGAGCAGGGCCGGAGGGACTCGAACCCCCAACCGCTGGTTTTGGAGACCAGTGCTCTACCAATTGAGCTACGACCCTTTGCGTCCCCCAACCTACCGCATCCGAGCGAGTGCACGGAGTGCGCGCGCTTTCCTGCGGCTGGCGAGGTCCAACGACAGGTGAGTGTACGTGGTCCCGGCCCCGACGTCGAACAGGAATGATCCGGACGGCTTGCGGACGCCCGTCGTCCGGTCTCTGGAACGGTGCCCCGCCGCCCTGCCCGGTCTGGGACGATGGGCCGCATGACCTCTGCAACGCCTTCCTCCGAGCGCCGGGTGTCCGCCCGTATCGGCGCCATTTCCGAGTCCGCCACCCTCGCCGTGGACGCCAAGGCCAAGGCCCTGAAGGCCGCCGGACGGCCGGTCATCGGCTTCGGCGCGGGCGAGCCCGACTTCCCGACCCCGGACTACATCGTCGAGGCCGCGGTCGAGGCCTGCCGTGACCCGAAGTACCACCGCTACACCCCGGCGGGCGGTCTGCCGGAGCTGAAGAAGGCCATCGCCGCGAAGACCCTGCGCGACTCGGGCTACGAGGTGGACGCGTCGCAGATCCTGGTCACCAACGGCGGCAAGCAGGCCATCTACGAGGCGTTCGCCGCGATCCTCGACCCGGGTGACGAGGTCATCGTCCCGGCGCCGTACTGGACCACCTACCCGGAGTCGATCCGGCTCGCCGGCGGTGTCCCGGTGGAGGTCGTCGCCGACGAGACCACCGGCTACCGGGTCTCGGTCGAGCAGCTGGAGGCGGCGCGCACCGAGCGCACCAAGGTCGTCCTCTTCGTCTCCCCCTCGAACCCGACCGGCGCCGTCTACGCCGAGGACGAGGCCCGCGCGATCGGCGAGTGGGCCGCCGAGCACGGCCTGTGGGTGCTGACCGACGAGATCTACGAGCACCTGGTCTACGGCGACGCGAAGTTCACCTCGCTGCCCGTGCTGGTCCCGGCGCTGCGCGACAAGTGCATCGTGGTCAACGGCGTCGCCAAGACGTACGCGATGACCGGCTGGCGCGTCGGGTGGGTCATCGGCCCGCAGGACGTGATCAAGGCCGCGACGAACCTGCAGTCGCACGCCACGTCCAACGTCTCCAACGTGGCTCAGGCGGCCGCGATCGCCGCCGTCTCGGGCGACCTGGACGCCGTCGCGGAGATGCGCAAGGCCTTCGACCGCCGCCGCCGCACGATCGTCAAGATGCTCAACGAGATCGACGGCGTGGTCTGCCCGACCCCCGAGGGCGCGTTCTACGCGTACCCGTCGGTCAAGGCGCTCCTGGGCAAGGAGATCCGCGGCAAGCGCCCGCAGACCTCCGTGGAGCTCGCCGCCCTGATCCTGGACGAGGTCGAGGTCGCCGTCGTCCCGGGTGAGGCCTTCGGGACCCCCGGCTACCTGCGCCTGTCCTACGCGCTCGGCGACGAGGACCTCGTCGAGGGCGTGTCCCGGATCCAGAAGCTGCTGGGTGAGGCCAAGGCCTGAGCCAGGCCCGGCCCGGAACGGGCGTCCGGCGACGACGGGGTTGTCGCCGGGCGCCCGTTCGTGCGTTGGGGCGTTCGGGCGGGCCTTCGTCCCCTCCCTCCGCCCTTCGTTTCTGCGTTCGGGCAAGCTCTCGTTCAGGGAATCCGGCTGCCGAACGGGTGACGGATGGGGCAGGATCACCGGATGGAGCACGCACGCGATCTCACGCTTCTGCCGAAGGCCCATCTGCACCTGCACTTCACCGGGTCGATGCGCCCCTCGACCCTGCTGGAGCTGGCCGACAAGTACGGCATCCGGCTCCCGGACGCCCTCACCGCCGGTGAGCCGCCCAAGCTCCGGGCCACCGACGAGCGCGGCTGGTTCCGCTTCCAGCGCCTCTACGACGCCGCCCGCAGCTGCCTGCGGGAGCCGGACGACATCCGGCGCCTGGTGCGCGAGGCCGCCGAGGAGGACGTCCGCGACGGCAGCGGCTGGCTGGAGATCCAGGTGGACCCCACCTCGTACGCGCCGCGCCTGGGTGGGCTGATCCCGGCCGTGGAGATCATCCTCGACGCCGTCGAGGCCGCCTCCCGCGACACCGGGCTCGGCATCCGCGTCCTGGTCGCCGCCAACCGGTTGAAGCACCCGCTGGACGCCCGGACCCTGGCCCGGCTCGCCGTCCGCTACGCCGACCGCGGCATCGTCGGCTTCGGCCTGTCCAACGACGAGCGGCGCGGCATGGCCCGTGACTTCGACCGGGCCTTCGCCATCGCCCGCGAGGGCGGGCTGCTCGCGGCCCCGCACGGCGGTGAGCTGACCGGGCCGGCCTCGGTCCGCGACTGCCTCGACGACCTGCACGCCGCCCGGATCGGGCACGGGGTGCGCGCGGCGGAGGACCCCCGGCTGCTGCAGCGGCTGGCCGACCGGCAGATCACCTGCGAGGTCTGCCCGGCCTCCAACGTGGCCCTCGGCGTCTACAAGCGCCCCGAGGACGTGCCGCTGCGCACCCTGTTCGAGGCGGGCGTGCCGATGGCGCTGGGCGCCGACGACCCGCTGCTGTTCGGCTCGCGGCTGGCCGCCCAGTACGAGATCGCCCGCCGCCACCACGGCTTCACCGACGCGGAGCTCGCGGAGCTGGCCCGGCAGTCGGTGCGCGGCTCGGCGGCCCCGGAGGAGATCAAGGCGAAGCTGCTGGCGGGCGTGGACCACTGGCTGGAGGGCTGAGGGGGGGGGGGGGGGGGGGGGCGCCGGAGGCGGGCGTGGGCCGGGCAGGCGGGCGGCCGCGGGCCGGGGGGCGCCGGAGGCTGGCGTACGGGAGCGCGAGCGGGAGCGCGAGCGGGAGCGCGAGCGGGAGCGCGAGCGGGAGCGCGTACCGGCGCGAGGAGGCGCGCGAGAGGGCGCGCGAGGAGGCGCACGCTCAGCGCATCAGGCGCAGGTCGCCCTCGTAGCAGTCGGCGCGGACCAGGCCGCCTTCGGGGAAGCCGATCTCCAGGTGCGTGCGGCCCTGCTCGGGCAGCGCGTACTCGGCGACCGAGGCCACCGTCTCGCCGACGTGCCGCAGGAACGGATGGTCCCCGAGGTCCTCGCCGACCTCGACCCGGCCCCACTCCCCCAGGTCGTACGGCTCGTGGGGCGGGGTGGACTCGACGATCAGGCATCCGTCGGACCCGGTGGTGATCCGCGTGCAGTCGCCGACGGTGTCGATCAGCCAGACGTCGAGCGGCGCCTCGGACCGCTCGCCCTCGCAGACGTGCCAGGACGCGACGACCCGGCTGATCGTGCGTCCCACAAGACGGGTGGGGTCAGTGCCGGCCCCGTGACGGGGACACAGCATTCAGAGGGTGACGCCGACCGTCACCGGCTCGTTGACGAGGGTGATCCCGAACGCCTCGTGCACACCCGCCACGACCTCCCGCGCCAGGGCGAGCAGGTCCTCGGTGGTGGCGTGGCCGCGGTTGGTCAGGGCGAGGGTGTGCTTGGTCGAGATGCGGGCCGGGCCGGTGCCGTAGCCCTTGGTGAAGCCGGCCTTGTCGATCAGCCAGGCCGCGCTGGTCTTCGTACGGCCCTCCCCGGCGGGGTACGCGGGCGGGCGGACGTCGGCGCCGAGGCGGTCCTGGACGCGGGCGAGGAACGCGGCGTACGCCTCGTCGGCCAGGATCGGGTTGTGGAAGAAGGAGCCGGCCGACCAGGTGTCGTGGTCGGCGGGGTCCAGGACCATGCCCTTGCCGGCGCGCAGCTTCAGCACGGTCTCGCGGGCGGTGGCGGCCGGGACCCGCTCGCCGGCCTCGACGCCGAGGGCGCGGGCGGTCTCGGGGTACTTGATCGGCGCGGAGAGGCCGCCGGCGTCCTCCAGCCGGAAGCGGACGCGGAGCACGACGTAGCGGTCGGGCCGGTCCTTGAAGAGGCTGTGGCGGTAGCGGAAGGCGCACTCGGCGTTGGTCAGAGTGACCGTTTCACCGGTCGTGCGGTCGTACGCGACCACCTCGGTGATCGTGTCGGAGACCTCCTGGCCGTACGCGCCGACGTTCTGGATCGGCGTCGCGCCGGCCGAGCCGGGGATACCGGCCAGGCACTCGATGCCGGCGAGCCCCGCCTCGACGGTGCGCGCCACGGCGTCGGACCAGTTCTCGCCGGCGGCGAGCTCCAGGGTCGTGCCGTCCAGGGCGAAACCGGTGGTGGCGATGCGCAGGGCGGTGCCGTCGAAGCCCTTGTCCCCGATGACCAGGTTGCTGCCGCCGCCGATGACGAGCAGCGGGGTCCCGCTCTCGTCGGCCGCGCGGACGGCGGCGACGACCTCGGCGTCGGTGGTCGCGGTGACCAGCCGGGTCGCGGGGCCGCCGAGGCGGAAGGTGGTCAGCGGGGCCAGGGGGGCGTCGTGGAGTTCCTGCACGTGCACAAGAGTACGGTCCGTGGCCCCGGGATCCCGGCGGGGCCACGGACCGTGCCGTCGTACGGGGGGGCGGGGCCCGGGCCGGTACGGTCTGCGGTTCCGGTTCCGGTTCCGGTCAGCGGTTCCGCTCGGCTTCGGCTTCGGCGTCGGCGTCGGCGTCGGCGTCGGCGAGGCGGCGTACGGCCTCGGGCCAGGTGATCGGGAGGGCGGCGGCCGGAGCGGTCCAGAAGGTGAAGGTGGAGTCCTTCATGGACGCGGCGAGCGCGCGGGAGCTGGAGCGGTGCGGCTCGCTGCGGGCGAAGCGGTAGAGCGCGTCGCGGTCCTGCCAGGCCGAGAGGGTGTAGAAGGTCCGGCCGAACACCCGGGCGCGCAGCGCCGCGCCGTGGGCGCCGGGGGCCTTGCGGATCTGGCGGACGATGCCGGGTGCCTTGAGGAAGAACCGGACGGCGTCGAGCAGGGTGCGGGTCTCGAAGCGGGACGCCATCAGGTAGACCTCGGCGTCGGGCGCGGGGGCGGTGGGGGTGGTCCAGGGGATGTCGGGCATGACGTGTGCTCCTGCCTGGGTCGGTGGCGTCAGGTCGGTGGGTGGCGTCAGAGGGTGGCGGGGGCCGGGTCCGCGGTCGTGGCCGAGGTCGGGGTGGAGGTCGGGGTGGAGGTCGAGGTGGAGGCGGACGTCGAGGTCGTGGCCGGCGTCGAGAGGGAGGCCGTGGTGGTGGCCGCGGTCGGGGCGCTCCGGCGGCGCGGGGCGAGCAGGGCCAGGACGGCGGCCAGGGCGACCGCGCCGGCGCCGATCCACAGGGCGGGCACGGTGCCGTCGGCGAAGGCCTGCGGGGACTCGTAGCCGCCCTGGGCCGCGAACACCGAGGCCATGACCGCGACGCCGAGGGCCCCGCCGACCTCGCGCAGGGCGTTGTTGGCGCCCGAGGCCTTGCCCTGGTCGGCCGTGGCGACGGTGGACATGAGGACGTGCGCGGCCGGGGCGAAGTACAGGGCCATGCCGATGCCGCTGAGGATCAGGGCGGGCAGCTGGGTGGCGTAGCTCACCCCGGGGTCGAGGACGACCGCGAACCAGCCGAGGCCGACGGCCTGCAGGGCGAGGCCCGCGGCGACGACCGGGCGGCCGCCGATGCGGTCGGCGAGGGCGCCGGCCAGCGGGGCGACGAGCATCGGCATGCCGGTCCAGGGCAGCATCCGCAGTCCGGCCTCGGCGGGCGAGTAGCCGGCGACGCCCTGGAGGAACTGGGCGAGCAGGAAGATCGAGCCGAACATGCCGAGGAACATCAGCAGGCTGGCCATGTTGATCCCGAGGAAGCCCCGGTGGCGGAAGAGGCGCATGGGGAGCATGGGGTTCTTGGCGCGGAAGCCGTGGACCACGAACGCGCCGACGAGCGCTCCGCCCGCGATCAGACCGGTCAGCACGGGTCCGCTGGTCCAGCCGTGGGCGTTGGCGTTGACCAGGCCGTAGACGACGCCGAACAGGCCCGCGCTGATCAGGAGCGTGCCGGGGACGTCGAGCCGGGCGCCGGGGGCGGTGGACTCGGCGAGCTTGAACCGGCTGAGCGGGATCAGGACGAGGCCGATGGGCACGTTCAGCCAGAAGATCCACTGCCAGGACAGGTGCTCGGTCAGGCTGCCGCCGATGACGGGGCCGCTGGCGACGGCGAGGCCGGTGACGGCGCCGTAGATGCCGAGCGCCGCGCCGCGGCGGGCGGCCGGGACGGCGGCCGTGAGCAGCGTGAGGGTGAGCGGCATCATCACGGCCGCGCCGGCGCCCTGCACGGCGCGGGCGGCGATCAGGGCGTCGATGTCGGGCGAGAGGGCGACCGCGGCGGAGGCGCCGGTGAAGACGGCGAGGCCGGCGACGAAGAGGCGGCGGCAGCCGAAGCGGTCACCGAGGGCGGCGCCGAGCATGAGGAGGACGGCGAAGGTGAGCGTGTAGGCGTTCACCGTCCATTCGAGGTCCTCCAGCTTGCCGCCGAGGTCCGCGCGGATGGCGGGGAGGGCGGTGGTGACGACGAGGTTGTCGAGGGCGGCCATGAAGCTGGCGGCGCCGGTGAGGACGAGGGCCCAGAGGGCGGGCCCCTTCAGAGCGGTGCTTGCGGTGCTTGCGGTGCGTGCGGTGCCTGCGTTGCGTGCGGCGCCTGCGGTGCGTTGCGGTTCCACGATTCCCCCTGCGTGGGTGTGTGTGCGTGCCTGCATGCGCAAGTTATTGATCGGTAACTAACTTCCTGGCCCACAAGAAGGCCCACTCCCGGGGCGCGACGCGCGCCCCGAAGACCTCCTGGCGGGCGGGATTACGGCGACTACGGCCGAACCGAGGAGCAGTCGGCGACGCCGGCAGTACCGGTGGGGCCGGTGGCGTCGGCAGCGCCGGTGGCGTCGGCAGCGGCGCCGGCCGTGCCGGTGACGCCGGCAGTAGCGCCGGCAGCGCCTGCGCCCGAGTTGCCGAGACCGGACCTCATGAGCCCGGCCCAGATCCGATGGTCGGGCGGGAACCCCATGGCGGTGAGCGTGTTGATCAACATGCCCTGCGCCATGAACGCCGTGGCCTCCTCGACGTCACCGCCCAGCGGGATCCGCACGGTGTCCCACAGCTCCAGCCAGCCGGCGCGCACGAGCTCGCCGAGCTCGCGGTCGCCAGCCGCTTCGGCAGCGGCCACGGTGACGTACATCTGCAGCTGCATCTGGAGGGTGTGCGGATCGTGAGTGATCAGCTGCAGGTAGGCGCCGCCCATGGCGCTGCGCGCCTCCTCGCCGTGCAGCCCGTCCGCCGCCTCGGCGAACACCCGGCGGGTGTTCTCGATGCAGCGGGCGGCGGCGGCGAGGAAGATCGCCTGCTTGTTAGGGAAGAGCCGGAACAGGTACGGCTGCGACACCCCGACGCGCTTGGCGATCGCCTCGGTCGACGTGCCGTAGTAGCCGCCCTGCGCGAACTCGCGCATGGCCGCCACGATGACGCTCTCGCGCCGCTCTTCCGCGCTCATCCTCACCATGCAGTGAAGGTTAGTACTCAATCACTAACTACGCAAGGGAAGAAGAAGGCGCCCCGCGGGGCGCCTGACTTCCCGGAAGCGGACGAGGCGGACGAGCGGTCTCAGCCGAGCTGAACGACGGCCCGCGACATCCCCAGGACCTTCTGACCAGCGCTCATGGCCGTCAGATCGACCCGCACCCGCTTGTCGTCCAGCTTGGCGGCGACCTTGCCGCTGACCTCGATGACCGCGCCGGCGTCGTCGTTCGGCACCACGACCGGCTTGGTGAAGCGCACGCCGTACTCGACGACCGCGCCCGGGTCGCCGGTCCAGTCGGTCACCACGCGGATCGCCTCGGCCATGGTGAACATGCCATGCGCGATCACGTCCGGGAGCCCGACCTCCTTGGCGAACTTCTCGTTCCAGTGGATCGGGTTGAAGTCCCCGGAGGCACCGGCGTAGCGGACGAGCGTGGCGCGCGTCACGGGGAAGGACTGGGCGGGCAGCTCGGTGCCGACCTCGACGTCCGCGTAGTTGATCCTGGCGGTCATGGGTCAGCCCTCCTCGGCGGCGCGGGACACGAGCTTGGTCCAGGCGGTCACCACGTGCTCGCCGGTGGCGTCGTGGACCTCGCCGCGGATGTCGATGATGTCGTTGCCCGCCATCGTCTTGACGGCCTCGATCGTCGAGGTCACGGAGAGGCGGTCGCCGGCGCGCACCGGACGCGTGTACGCGAACTTCTGGTCGCCGTGCACCACGCGGTCGTAGTTCAGCCCCAGCTGCGGGTCCTGGACGACCAGGCCGGCGGCCTTGAACGTGATCGCGAACACGAAGGTGGGCGGGGCGATCACATCGGGGTGGCCGAGCTCCTTGGCGGCGTCCGGGTCGGTGTAGGCGGGGTTGGCGTCGCCCACGGCCTCCGCGAATTCACGGATCTTCTCCCGGCCGACCTCGTACGGATCGGTGGGCGGATACGTCCGCCCCACGAAGGACTGGTCGAGCGCCATGGCTCACTACCTCCTGGTAGAAACTGCGAAAACGACACGAGGTCGCCCCCCGGAAAAGGGGACGACCTCATGACAGTGCCTTTGTCCGAAGACTCGCTGGGGTCAGCGGGTCTCGCGGTGCGCGGTGTGCGAGTTGCAGCGCGGGCAGTGCTTCTTCATCTCAAGACGGTCCGGGTTGTTGCGCCGGTTCTTCTTGGTGATGTAGTTCCGCTCCTTGCACTCCACGCAGGCCAGCGTGATCTTCGGGCGGACGTCGGTGGCAGCCACGTGAGTGCTCCTTGACGGACGGATGGACGGATGAACGCAGAAAAGAGTAGCCGATCGGGAGACCGACCCCACAATCGGCTACTGTGTGTAGCGGCGACCGGACTTGAACCGGTGACACAGCGATTATGAGCCGCTTGCTCTACCGACTGAGCTACGCCGCTTTGATGTGATCAGTTCCCACCCGAGGGCGGGAACCTCTCTCACCAGAGCCCCAATACGGAATCGAACCGTAGACCTTCTCCTTACCATGGAGACGCTCTGCCGACTGAGCTATTGGGGCGAGCAGGGAAGACATTACACGGCCCCCGGCCGTTCGCCCAAATCCTTTCCCCCGCCCCCTCCGCACCGACCCGGACGCCTGCGACGCAGGCCACACCCGACCCCCCGCCCGACACCTCCACCCCCACCGAACAAGCCACCCCGGCCCTCCCCCAGCGCCCCCGGTCCACCGCCCAGACCGCCGCCCGGACCCGGGCCTTGCCACCCCCTTCCGCCGGACAACGCCACCCCGCCCGAGCCTCCGGTGGGCCAGCACCCGACTGGCCGGTGGCGGGCCCGGGGGCTGCGGTAGGCGGGGGCTGGGCCCGGACGCGGCGGGTGAGCCGGGGGCGGCGGTTGGGCTCCTGGGGGCGGCGGGAAGCAGGGGTTGGGCCCCGGGGGCAGCGGGTCGCCACATGGCAGGCGGGGGCCGGGCGCAGACCCGAGGACCGAGTCCGGGACACGCCCCAGGCGGGGGCCACGCCCGGGCACGCGGCTGCGAAGCAGGTCGCAGCCCGGCGCCGGACCAGGAAATCGGGCCTCGGGTCATGCACCCCTCCCCGGCCGGGCTCGGACTCCCACCGGGCAGGTGGCTGCTTCGCAGACGGCGCCGGGCACCGGACCGGGCGGGCCAGGTGCTGGGCCGCCAGGGAGTCGGGCCTCGGGTCATGCCCCCCCGGCCGGGCTCGGGCCTCCACCGGGCAGACGGCTACGTCACAGAGGGCGGCCGGGCACCGGACCAGGCGGGCGGCCGGGCACCAGACCAGGCGGGGCGGCCGGGCGCCGGACCGGCCGGGTGGCCTGGTGCTGGGCCAGGCGAGCGGCCGCCAGGCTCGCTGGCCCGGACTCGCCGGTTACCGGACCTGCTGCGGGCGGCCGCCAGCCTCGCTGGCCCCGACTCGCTGGCCCGGACTCGCTGGCCCGGACTCGCTGGACGGGTCTCGCCGGGTGCCGGACCCCGCTGAGGCCGGGGCGCTCCGCATGCCGGGGCCGAGGCCAGTCGAGGGATGGTCGGGGCCACGGCGGTACGACTATTCGGCTCTTCCACGACGCTGCGGCACCCGCCCCCTAGGCTCTGAGCACGCTGCGCGATCTTGGGCCGTGGCTGCGGCCAGGGCCCGGGGAACGCCCGAGCCCACCGCAGGAGCGCGATGCCCGACAGCCACGCCCCCGGACACGGCGCCGCCCACCACGGTTCGGCCGCCGACCCCACCACGCTGCTCCTCGCCGGCGCCCGCCTCACGGACGGGCGGACGGTCGACGTCCGGCTCAGCGGCGGCCGCATCCAGGCCGTCGGCACCGCCGGCAGCCTGCCCGCCCCGGCTCCCTCCCGGATCGACCTCACCGGCTACCTGCTGCTGCCCGCCCCCGCCGAACCCCACGCCCACGGCGACACGGCCCTCACCGCCGACACCGAGGGCCCGGTCCCGTACACCGTCGACGAGGTGCAACGCCGCGCCACCGAGGCGGCCCTGCTCCAACTCGGCCACGGCGCCACGGCAGTCCGCTCGCACGTCCGGATCGGTGACGTGCACGGCCTGGGCCCCCTGGAGGCCGTCCT
Organism: Streptomyces antimicrobicus; assembly: GCF_020532625.1. Lineage (GTDB taxonomy): Bacteria > Actinomycetota > Actinomycetes > Streptomycetales > Streptomycetaceae > Streptomyces > Streptomyces antimicrobicus. Next base: position 67,960 of record NZ_JAJAUY010000010.1, read on the forward strand.
CCAGGCCCGCCGATCGCTGCGCGGACTCGCCGACCTCACCGCCGTCGCCGTTCCCCGCCTCCTCACCGGCGTCGCCGGCGCCGACGGCCTCGCGATGCTCCGCGACGCCCTCAAGATGGGCGCGGCGGTGGTCGGCGGCTGCCCGGACCTGGATCCCGACCCCACCGGTTTCCTGGAGGCCGTGCTCGAACTCGCCGCCGAGCACGGCTGTCCCGTCGACCTCCACACCGACGGCGACGACCCGGCCCGCCTGACCCGCCTCGCGGCGATGGCCGGCGAGCTGCGCCCCGGCGTGTCCGTCGGACCCTGCGGCGGGCTCACCCGCCTCCCCGCCGACGTGGCCGGCCGGGCGGCCGACCAACTGGCCGCCGCCGGCGTCCGCGTGACCTGTCTCCCGCAGGGCGACTGCGCCGCCCTGGAGCGGCGCGGCCCCCTCCCGGCCCCGATCCGGCTGCTGCGCACGGCCGGGGTCCGCGTCGCCGCGGGCAGCGGCGCACTGCGCGACGCCGGCAACCCCGTCGGGCGGGGCGACCCCCTGGAGGCCGCCTACCTCCTCGCCTCGCAGGGGGGTCTGCGGCCGGCCGAGGCGTACGAGGCGGTCAGCGCCGCCGCCCGGGAGGCGATGGGCCTGCCGGAGGTGCGGGTGGAGGCCGGGTTCCCCGCCGAGCTCCTCGCCGTGCGCGGCGACCGGATCGCCGGCGTGCTCTCCCTCGCGTACAGCCGGATCGTCATCCACCGGGGCCGGGTGGTGGCCCGAACCAGCGCGGTGCGCGAGTACTGCGACTCGGCGGTCGCGGTGGCCCTGGACCTGCCCCGGCAGGGCCGTATGGAGCCAGGTCCCTGAGCGGCTGCGGGCGGCCGCGCGCCCGCCGTCGTACGGTCGTTGCATGCGCATCGTCATCGCAGGGGGACACGGTCGGATCGCGCTGCGGCTGGAGCGGCTGCTCAGCGCGCGCGGGTACGAGGTCGCGGGCATCATCCGGGACCCGGCGCAGGGCAACGACCTGCGGGAGGCCGGCGCCGAACCGGTGTGGTGCGACCTGGAGTCGGCCTCGGTCGAGCAGGTCGCCGCGGTCCTCCAGGGCGCGCAGGCCGCGGTGTTCGCCGCCGGGGCGGGACCGGGCAGCGGGGCGGCCCGCAAGGACACCGTGGACCGGGGCGCGGCGGTGCTGTTCGCCGATGCGGCCGAACGCGCCCGCGTCCACCGCTTCGTGATGGTCTCCTCGATGGGCGCGGACCCCCGCCGTCCGGGTGACGAGGTGTTCGACGCCTACCTCCGGGCCAAGGGCCAGGCCGACGAGTACGTCCGCACCCGGCTCGGCCTGGAGTGGACGATCCTGCGCCCGGGCGGGTTGACCGACGAACCGGGAACCGGCCTGGTCCGGCTGGAGGCCCGCACCGGCCGTGGGACGATCCCGCGCGACGACGTGGCGGCGGTGGTGGCCGAGTTGCTGGAGACGCCCGCGACGGCGGGTCTGACGCTGGAACTCGTCTCCGGCTCCACCCCGTTCCCGGTGGCGGTCAAGGACGTGGCGGGCAACTGACCGCCGCGCGAACGGACCTGCCGCCCCCGGTCAGAAGTCGACCTTGACCTGGTCGTCGGACCGCCCGACCGAATCCTGGTCGTACGTGCGCCGGTACTCGCGCCGGATCCGCTCGACCCGCGCGTTGCGCTCCTCGGCCTCGCTCTCGGGGTAGAGCAGCACGAGTTCGTACGACCGCTCCCGGACGAGGTCCCCGTCCCGCTCGCGCCACTGCCCGCGGCCTTCGTGGAGGGTCAGTCCTTCCGGGAAGGCGGGGGTGACGACGCGGTCGAGGAACGCCGCGAACTCCTGCTCGCGCACCTCGCCCCCGCCGGCCCGCTGGGTCCCGAAGTACAACCGGGTCTCGTGGTACGACTCGCCGACCGGCCCCTGCAGCGCCCCCACCAGAGCCGGGATCCCGGCTCCGAGCAGGGCGAGCAGTACCCCGCCGCCGACCTTCCCCCGCGCCTTCGCAGTCCACTTCACGCCAGGTCAACGACGCCCAGAGCGGCCGGATACGCCCCGCTGCTCCCCTTTTGCACCTCTGGCCCCGCACCTCAGGATGCCGGGACGAGGCTGAAGATCGAAGAAGCCCCCTGACCGCGCTTCCGCGATCAGGGGGCTCTCTTCGTGTGGCGGCGCCAGGATTCGAACCTGGGTAGGCTAAGCCGACGGATTTACAGTCCGCTCCCATTGGCCACTCGGGCACACCGCCATGGGATGTCGCCTCGGATCCGCTTTCCGCGGTGCTCTCTGGCAACGACGTAAACAATACCTGATGCGCGGGGGTGCTTCGCCACCGGATTGATCAGCGCTTCCGCCGGGTGCGGTGGCTAGGCTTTGCCCAGAGCAATCGCAGCCGACATCAAGGAGCCACAGCACATGGCCGACTCCAGTTTCGACATCGTCTCGAAGGTCGAGCGGCAGGAGGTCGACAACGCCCTCAACCAGGCCGCCAAGGAGCTCTCGCAGCGCTACGACTTCAAGGGCACCGGCGCCTCCATCTCCTGGTCCGGCGACAAGATCCTGATGGAGGCGAACTCGGAGGAGCGGGTCAAGGCCGTCCTCGACGTCTTCGAGACCAAGCTGGTCAAGCGCCAGATCTCGCTCAAGGCGCTCGACGCGGGTGAGCCGCAGCTCTCCGGCAAGGAGTACAAGATCTTCGCGACGATCCAGGAGGGCATCTCCCAGGAGAACGCCAAGAAGGTCGCCAAGATCATCCGCGACGAGGGCCCCAAGGGCGTCAAGGCCCAGGTCCAGGGCGACGAGCTGCGGGTCAGCTCGAAGAGCCGTGACGACCTCCAGGCCGTCCAGCAGCTGCTCAAGGGCAAGGACCTGGACTTCGCGATCCAGTTCGTGAACTACCGGTAAAGATCGGCGCTCGCCGGTCGCATGCGGCGCGCGTGCAGCGCGCGCCCCTCCGCAGACCCCCTGTGGTCACTTGGCACGGGCCGAATGCGCCCACCACGCTGGGTGACGTCCATCACACGTGGCAGGGGGTTCTCGCATGCTCGGGGCCGGCACATTCCGCGACGACCTCGGAGCGTCCGTCGTCGTCGCGCTGGTCGCACTTCCGCTCTGCGTGGGGGTGGCCGTCGCCTCCGGCGTGCCGGCGGAGCTGGGGATCGTCACCGGCGTCGTGGGCGGGCTGCTGGTCGGCTGCTTCCGGGGCAGCTCGTTGCAGGTCAGCGGGCCCGCCGCCGGGCTGACCGTGCTCGTGTACGAGGCCGTCCACACGCACGGCCCGGCCGCTCTCGGGGTGCTGGTGCTGGGCGCCGGGGTGCTGCAGCTGGGCATGGGGGTGCTGCGGCTCGGGCGCTGGTTCCGGGCGATCTCGGTCGCGGTGGTGCAGGGGATGCTGGCCGGGATCGGGCTCGTGCTGATCGCCGGGCAGGTCTACGCGCTCGGGGACGTCCCCGCCCCCGGAGACATGCCCGGGAAGCTCGGCGGGCTCGTGGACCTGACGGGCCGCGCCGAGTGGGCGGCCGTGGCGCTGGGGGCCGGGACCGTGCTGATCATGGCCGGCTGGCAGCGGATGCCGGACCGGATCCGCGTGGTGCCCGGGGCCCTGGTCGGGGTGGCGGCCGCGACCGCCGCCGCGAACTTGCTGTCGCTGCCCGCCCAGCGGGTGCAGGTGGCCGGCGTCCTCTCCGCCGTCGAGCCGCTCGGCGTCACGGACCTCGGCGCACTGGCCTCCCCCGCGGCCGTCGGCACCGTGGTCGCCCTGGCTCTCATCGCCTCGGCCGAAACACTGTTCAGCGCCGCCGCCGTGGACCGGATGCACGACGGGCCGCGGACCGACTACGACCGCGAACTCGTCGCCCAGGGCGTCGGCAACACCGTGTGCGGGGTGCTCGGGGCGCTGCCCATGACGGCCGTGATCGTGCGCAGCGCCACCAACGTGCAGGCCGGAGCCCGGACGAGGGCTTCGCGGGTGCTGCACGGCGCCTGGCTGCTGCTGTTCGCCGTGGCTCTGCCTCAGGCGCTGTCGGCCGTGCCCCTGGCGGCCCTGGCCGGGGTGCTGCTGCACGCCGGCTGGAAGCTGTTGCCGACCCGGGCGGTGGTCACGTTGTGGCGCACGCACCGGGGCGAGGCGGTGGTGCTGGTGGCGACGGCCGGGGCGATCGTGACCACGAACCTTTTCGAGGGGGTGCTGATCGGGCTGGCGCTGGCCGTCGCCAAGGCCGCCTGGGAGACCTCCCACGTGCATGTGGAGCAGGTCTGGGAGGACGGGGTCCTGTGCCTGCGGGTGGTGGGCAACGCCAGCTTCCTGCGGCTGCCCAAGCTGCTGGACGCCCTGGAGTCCCAGCCGGGCGACCGGCCCGTCCGCCTCGACCTGAGCGGACTTCGCCACCTCGACCACGCCTGCCTGACCGCGTTGGACGGCTGGGCCCGCCAGCGGGAGCGGCGCGCGGGGACCCCCGGCCGGGAGAGCGCACCCGAGCCGGGCTAGTCTCCGCCGCGTGGAACGCGACTTGAGACGCACCCTGGGCGTCTCCGACGCCGTCGTCGTCGGGCTGGGCGCCATGATCGGCGCCGGGATCTTCGCCGCTCTCGCCCCTGCGGCCCGGGCGGCGGGCAGTGCGCTGCTGTGGGCGCTGGCCCTGGCGGCGGTGGTCGCCTACGCGAACGCGCACTCCTCGGCGCGGCTGGCCGCCCGGTACCCGGCGTCCGGGGGCACGTACGTCTACGGGCGCGAGCGGCTCGGGCCCTTCTGGGGATATCTGGCCGGCTGGGGCTTCGTGATCGGCAAGACCGCGTCCTGCGCGGCGATGGCGCTGACGGTCGGGGCGTACGTCTGGCCGGGCCGGGAGCACGCGGTGGCGGTCGCGGCGGTGGTGGCGCTCACCGCGGCGAACTACGGGGGTGTGCAGAAGTCCGCCCGGATCGCCCGGGTGATCGTGGCGGTGGTGCTGGCAGTGCTGGCCGGGGTCGTGGCGGCGTGCCTGGGCTCGGGAACGGCCGACGCCGGGCGGCTGTCGGACGGGGCGTCCGGGGGTGTCGCCGGGCTGCTGCAGGCGGCCGGGCTGCTGTTCTTCGCCTTCGCCGGGTACGCGCGGATCACCACCCTGGGCGAGGAGGTGCGCGATCCGCAGCGCACGATCCCGCGGGCGGTGCCGGTGGCCCTGGGGATCGCCCTGCTGGTCTACGCCGCCGTGGCGGTGGCGGCGCTGTCGGTGCTGGGTGCGGAGGGGCTGGCCGCGTCGACGGCGCCCTTGGCCGACGCGGTACGGGAGGCGGGTCGGCCCGGACTGGCCCCCGTGGTCCGGGTGGGTGCGGCGCTGGCCGCGCTGGGCGCGTTGCTGTCGCTGGTGCTCGGGGTTTCGCGGACGACGCTGGCCATGGCCCGGGACGGCCATCTCCCGCGCGTGCTGGCCGCCGTACATCCCCGCCACCAGGTGCCGCATCACGCGGAACTGGCCGTGGGAGCGGTGGTGGCGGTGCTGGCCGCCACCGTCGACCTGCGGGGCGCGATCGGTTTCTCCTCGTTCGGGGTGCTGGCCTACTACGCGATCGCGAACGCCTCCGCGTGGACGCTCGATTCAGGTGTCAAGGGCCGGGCCGTGGCAGCCGTCGGGCTGTCCGGCTGTGTGCTGCTGGCGTGCACGCTGCCCGCCGCGAGTGCTGTCGCCGGGGCGGCCGTCCTCGCGTTGGGCGCGCTGGTCTACGGCGCCCGGGGGTGGATCGGGCGGCGCGACGCAGCCTGAGCCCGGGCGCCCGGTCCTCGCGCCCGCACGGACCCTCGGGTCCGCCCGGCCCGCGCGCACCGGCGTACGCGTTCAAGGACTTGCTTCGGCAACTTCGGTAACTGCTGTGTCCGGTTCATGGGCTCATCGTGGACCACCCCGCCCACATCCCGCACACCCTGTGGACAACGTGCCGCCCGCCGATCCGGAACCCCGACTTCACGCTCTCCGAGGGAGACGGCTCACCGCGCGCACCGCCGTCAGCGCGCGTCGGAAAACGCCACCCCCGCCGTCAGCGCGTCGCGAACGGCGCGTCCGTCGGGACGATTTCGCGGCCCAGCGGCAGCAACGAGATCGGGATCATCTTGAAGTTGGCGATGCCGAACGGGATGCCGATGATCGTGACGCACAGGGCGATGCCCGTGAAGATGTGGCCGAGGGCGAGCCACCAGCCCGCCAGGAGCAGCCACAGGATGTTGCCGAGGGCGGAGCCGGCCCCGGCGTCGCGGCGCTCGACGGTGGTGTACCCGAAGGGCCACAGGGCGTAGAGCGCGATGCGGAACGCGGCCACGCCGAAGGGGATTCCGATGATCGTGACGCACAGGATCAGGCCGGCCAGGCAGTAGCCCAGGAAGAGCCAGAACCCGCTGAGCACGAGCCATATGACGTTCAGGATTGTCTTCACTGCCTGCGGCCTGCCATCTGTTCGAGCCGGGCGATGCGCTCGGCCATCGGTGGGTGGGTGGAAAACATCTTGGACAAGCCCGCCCCGGGACGGAAGGGGTTGGCGATCATCATGTGACTGGCGGTCTCCAGCCGCGGCTCGGGCGGCAGCGGCAGCTGCTTGGTGCCCGCCTCCAGCTTGCGCAACGCGCTGGCCAGGGCCAGCGGGTCGCCGGTGAGCTGCGCGCCGGAGGCGTCGGCCTCGTACTCCCGGGAGCGGCTGACGGCCAGCTGGATCACGGTCGCCGCCAGCGGGCCGAGGATCATGATCAGCAGCATGCCGAGCAGACCGGGGCCCTCGTCGTCGTCGGACCGGCCGACGGGGATCAGCCAGGCGAAGTTGACCAGGAACATGATCACGGAAGCGAGGGCTCCGGCGACCGAGGAGATGAGGATGTCGCGGTTGTAGACGTGGCTGAGCTCGTGTCCGATGACGCCGCGCAGCTCCCGCTCGTCGAGGATGCGCAGGATGCCTTCCGTGCAGCACACGGCGGCGTTGCGCGGGTTGCGGCCGGTGGCGAAGGCGTTCGGGGCCTCCGTCGGCGAGATGTAGAGCCGGGGCATGGGCTGGCGCGCGGACGTGGAGAGCTCGCGGACCATGCGGTAGAGCTCGGGTGCCTCGAACTCGCTCACCGGCCGGGCGCGCATCGCGCGTAGAGCCAGCTTGTCGCTGTTCCAGTACGCGTACGCGTTGGTGCCGAGGGCCACCAGGACCGCGACGATCAGACCACCGCGGCCGAAGAAGCTCCCGATGACGATGATGAGTGCGGACAGGCCGCCCAGGAGTACGGCGGTCTTCAGCCCGTTGTGCCGGCGGTGCACGGTACGCCCTCCTAGTGGTACGGCAGGGGGACCCGGCAAGGGGTTCTACGGTCCAGTGGACCCTCCCTTCCTGGTCAACGCCAGGCGGGGACGCCCGGTTCCCGGCCGGGGCCGGGGCGGGCGTCAGGCCGTTCGGGGGACATGCGGACGCTCCGGGCGGCCGAGGCCGGAACGCGGCCCCGTCCGCCCGGCGGCGCGCGGCCGTCCGGCCGCCGGTCTCAGTGCGGGAACAGGCTCGTCGCCGCGAAGCGCAGGACCGCCTGCGGTGCGCCGGAGAGGATCAGCGAGACGATGCCGGTCGACGCGATGGCGAGGGTGATCGGGACCGGCACGCGGGCCGCCACGGGGACGGGGGCCGTCGTGACCGGCGCGCGGGTCGCCACCGCGACGGCGGCGCCCCCCTCGGCCCCGGTCCCGGGGGCGGCCGCAAGCGCCCGCTCCGGCGCCTCAGCGCCCTCCGGCGACCGGAACAGCACGGCCGTCCACTGCAGGTAGTAGTAGAGCGCCACGACGACGTTGACCGCCATCACCACGGCCAGCCATCCCAGGCCCGCGTCGACGGCGGCCTGGAAGACCGTGACCTTCGCGAAGAGCCCGATGATGCCCGGCGGCAGGCCGGCCAGGCAGAGCAGGAAGAAGGCCAGGGCCAGGGCGGCCGCCGGGCGCTCGGCGTAGAGCCCGCGGTAGTCGCTGATCCGGTTCAGCGGCCTGGTGCGGGCGACCAGCGCGGCCACGGCGAAGGCGCCGAGGTTCACGGCGGCGTACATGAGGGCGTACGCGACCGTGGAGCCGATGGCGTCGCGCCCGGAGTAGGCGGCCGCGGCGATCGGCACCAGCAGGTAGCCCGCCTGTCCGACCGAGGACCAGGCCAGCAGCCGTACGGCGCTGTGGGCGCGGTCGGGCGCCTGGCGCAGGGCGGCGGCGTTGCCGATGGTCATGGTGAGTGCGGCGAGCACCGCGAGGGCCGGCCCCCAGATGTCCGAGTACGCCGGGAAGGCGATCACGGTGACGAGGATGAGGCCGGTGAAGCCGACCGCCTTGCCGATCACGGACAAGTAGCCCGCGATGGGCAGCGGCGCGCCGACGTAGGTGTCGGGGACCCAGAAGTGGAACGGGACCGCGGCCGTCTTGAAGGCGAAGCCGACAAGGGTGAGGGCGACGCCGGCCATGGCGAGGGTGTCGAGCTGGGCGGGTACGTCGTCGAGGCGGGCGGCGACCTCGGTCAGGTGCAGGGTACCCGTGGCGGCGTAGACGAAACTGACGCCCAGCAGGGAGACGGCGGTCGCGGTGACCGAGGAGAGGAAGAACTTGAGCGCGGCCTCGGAGGACAGCCGGTCACCGCGGCGCAGGCCCACCAGCGCGAAGGCGGGCAGCGAGGCGACCTCCAGGGCGACGATCAAGGTCGCGAGGTCGCGGGAGGCCGGCAGCAGGGCGGCGCCGGCGACGGAGGAGAGCAGCAGGAACCAGAACTCGCCGGCCGGCAGCCCTCCCTCCCGGGTCTCGGCGACCGACAGCAGGGCGGTGACCAGGGCGCCCGCCAGCACCAGGAACTGGATGACGAGCGTGAAGTGGTCCGCGGTGTAGCTGCAGGCCTGGGGGGCGTCGGTGAGGCAGAAGGTGGACCGGTCGCCCGAGCGCAGCGGCAGCAGGAGGGCGGTGGAGGCGGCCAGTCCGGCGAGGGAGAGCCAGCCGAGGAGCGGCTTGTTGCGCTCGCTGAGGAACAGGTCGGCGACGAGGACGACGAGCGCGACGGCGGCGGGCAGGGCCGCGGGCGCGATGGCGAGCCAGTCGACGGTCTGCACCAGGCTGGCGCCCGGGTCGGCGGCGGTGGTGACCGTGCCGGCCGTGGTGGTGGCCGTCGTGGTGGCCGTCGTGGTGGCCGCGGCCGGGGTGATGGCGGTGATGAGCGTCGCCGTCATGCGTTGCCTCCCGCGAGGAGCTTCTGGACGGCCGGGTCGGTGAGGCCGAGGAGGACCGCGGGCCACAGGCCGGCGAGGACGGTGAGGGCGACGAGCGGGGTCCAGGCGGCGAACTCGTAGCCGTGGACGTCCGCGAGGGCGACACCGGCGGGAGCGCCGGGCGCGGCGTCGACACGGGCGTGCGGATCGCCCATGCACACCCTGCGTACGACGATCAGAAGATATGCGGCGGTCAGCAGGGTGCCGAACGCGCCGATGGCCATGAACGTCAGGAAGGCCGGCCGCGACAGGCCCTCGGCCGGGTCGAACGCCCCGAACAGGGCCAGCATCTCCCCCCAGAACCCGGCCAGGCCGGGCAGGCCGAGGGAGGCGACGGCGGCGAAGGCGAGCAGGGCTCCCAGGCGGGGCGCCCGGCCGTACAGGGCCGCGCCGGTGGCCCCGGCGAGGGTGTCGAGGTCGCTGCTGCCGTAGCGGTCCTTGAGTGCGCCGACCAGGAAGAAGAGCAGGCCGGTGATGAGGCCGTGGGCGATGTTCGCGAACAGCGCGCCGTTGACGCCGGTGGGGGTCATGGTCGCGATGCCGAGCAGCACGAAGCCCATGTGGCCGACGGAGGAGTACGCGATCAGGCGCTTGAGGTCGCCCTTGGATCCCTTGCGGGTGAGCGCGAGGCAGGCCAGGGACCCGTAGACGATGCCGATCGCCGCGAAGGCGGCCAGGTACGGCGCGAAGGTGTGCATGCCGTCGGGGGTGACGGGCAGCAGGATCCGGACGAACCCGTACGTACCCATCTTCAGCAGCACGCCGGCGAGCAGCACCGAGCCGACGGTGGGGGCGGCGGTGTGCGCGTCCGGCAGCCAGCTGTGCAGCGGCCACATCGGGGTCTTCACCGCCAGGCCGACGCCGATGGCGAGGACGGCCAGGATCTGCGTGGTGCGGGTGAGTTCGCGGCCGTTGTCAGAGGCCAGTGCCACCATGTCGAACGTGCCGCTGTTCAGCCCGATGAGCAGCAGCCCGAGCAGCATGACCACGGAACCGAGCAGCGTGTAGAGGATGAACTTCCAGGCGGCGGACTGCCGCTGGTCACCGCCCCAGCGGGCGATGAGGAAGTACATGGGGATGAGCACCATCTCGAAAGCGAGGAAGAACAGCAGCAGGTCGAGGACGGCGAAGGTCGCGAGGGTGCCGGACTCCAGGACCAGGAGCAGCGCGACGAAGGCCTTCGGGGAGGGGCCTGCGGGGAGCTTGAAGTAGCTGTAGAGCGCGCACAGGAAGAACAGCAGCGCGGTCATCAGGAGGAGGGGGAGCGAGATGCCGTCGATGCCGAGGTGGATCCGGACGTTCAAGGCCTGGATCCAGCTGATGTCCGTCGTCGCCTGGAAGCGGGACGGGGCGTCGTGGTCGAAGCCCAGCGTCAGGGCGACGGCCGCGGCGAGCACGACCGCGGTCACGGTCACGCCGTGGCGCAGCACGGCCTGTTCGGGGCTGCGGCCCTTGAGTCCGGGCGGGGGCGGCAGCAGGGCCGCGAGCGCGCCGACGAGCGGGGCGGCCACGACGAACGCCAGAAGGAACTGCATCACGGACGGGCTGATATCGATCACGGCTGACTCACGGCTCACGATCCGGCGTTGACGTTGGCGAGGACGGCGGTGGCGATCGCCAGGACCACGGCGCCGGCGAGCAGGGCGCTCAGGTAGCTCTGCACGTTGCCCGTCTGGGCCCGGCGGACGAGGGCGCCGAGCAGCCGGGGCCCACCGCCCGCCCCGCGGACGTACGTGTCGACGACCTCCCGGTCGAGGAAGCGGACGAGCCCGGCGCCGGCCCGCACGGGCCGCACGAACAGCGCGGTGTAGACGGCGTCCAGGTGGAAGCCGGCGGCGGCGTGCCGGTGCAGCGGGCCGAGCAGCGCCTTGCCGGGGTCGGCGACGGGGCCGGCCGCGGCGGCGGGGTGCTCGTGGGTGACCTCTTCGACCTCGGGCGCCTGGGCGGCCGACTCCTCGACGGCGGTCTCCACCTCGGCGGCCGCGGCGACGGCCGGGAGGCCGGCGGGGACCCGGGCGGCCTGGGCGGCGGCGCGCTGCCACAGGGCGTAGGTGAGCATCACGCCGACGACGGCCGCGCCCGTGCCGAGCACGGAGGTGGTCAGGGTCGGGGACAGCTCGTGGCCGTCGAACCAGTCGGGCAGCGGTCCGGCCGCCAGGCCGAACGCGATCGAGGGCACGGCGAGCAGCCACAGCACGCCGGTCATGGCGAGGGGCTCCTTGCCGTGGTCGGGGGCGGCGGCGCCCCGGCCGCGGAAGGCCATCAGCCACAGGCGGGTGGCGTAGGCGGCGGTGAGCAGGGCGGTCAGCACACCGGCGACGAGCACCAGCCAGCCGGCGGCGCTCGGGGCGAACTCGGACTCCCCGGCGGCGGTGTGCTCGGCGGCGACGAGGACGGCTTCCTTGGAGAAGAAGCCGGCGAACGGCGGGATCGCGGCGAGCGCGAGCAGCGCGATCGTCATGGTCCAGAAGGCGTCGGGGATGCGCTTGGCCAGTCCGTCCATGCGGGCCATGGCGGACAGGGAGTTCGTCCCGGCGGCGTGGATGATCACGCCGGCGCCGAGGAACAGCAGCGCCTTGAAGGCACCGTGCGACAGGAGGTGGAAGACGGCGGCCCCGCGGTCGCCGACGGCCAGGGCACCGGTCATGTAGCCGAGCTGCCCGACGGTCGAGTAGGCCAGGACGCGCTTGATGTCGTCCTGGGCGAGGGCGGCCAGGGCGGAACCGACCATGGTCACCGCCGCCATGACCGCCATGACGACGAGTGCGGCGCGGGAGGCCGCGAAGACGGGGAGGAGACGGGCGATGAAGTAGACACCGGCGGCGACCATCGTCGCGGCGTGGATCAGCGCGGAGACCGGGGTCGGGCCCGCCATGGCGTCGGGGAGCCAGGTGTGCAGCGGGAACTGCGCGGACTTGCCCGCGACGCCGGCGAGCAGGAGCAGCGCGATCAGCGTCGGGTGGTCGAGCCCGCCCGCGGCGACGGCACCGAGGATCTTGGTGATCCGGAAGGAGCCGGCGTCGGCGGCGAGCGCGAACAGGCCGATCAGGAACGGGACGTCACCGAGCTTGGTGACGAGGAAGGCCTTGAGGGAGGCGGAGCGGGCGGCTTCCGTCTCCCAGTAGTGGCCGACCAGGAAGTACGAGCAGATGCCCATGATCTCCCAGCCGACCAGCAGCACCATCAGGTCGCCGGAGTAGACGACGAGCAGCATGGCGGAGGTGAACAGTGAGACCAGAGCGGCGTACGACGGGTAGCGCGGGTCATCGCGCAGGTAGGCCGTCGAGTAGAGCTGGACGCAGGTGGCCACGAGCCCGACCAGGACGCCGACCAGGGCGGCGAAGCCGTCGATGTGCAGCGCGAGCTCGATCGGGACCGACCCGGTGGGGGTCAGCTCGGTCGCGGAGTCGATCGCCGGGCCGCCGCCCTGGCGTACGGCGACCAGGACGGCCAGCACCGCGGCGGCCAGGGTGGGCAGCACGGCCAGCGGCCGGACGAAGCCGGGGGCGGTACGGCCCAGCAGCAGCCCCGCCAGGGCGCTCAGGAAGGGCAGCGCCGGGACGAGGACGGCGAGGGTCGTGGTGGTCACGCGGTCACCTCCGACCGGACGGAGCTCTGGTCGGGGCCCGGCGCGGGCTCGTTGCCCTCGGCGGTGTCGCGCAGCCGGTCCACGTCCGAGGTGCCCCGGTTGCGGTAGACCATCAGCACGATGGCCAGGCCGATGCCGATCTCGGCGGCGGCGATGGCGATGGTGAACAGGGTCAGGGCCTGGCCGGCGTGCAGGGCGTCGCGCAGCCAGACGTCGAACGCCACGAGGTTGAGGTTGACGGCGTTGAGCATCAGCTCGACCGACATCAGCACCAGGACGGCGTTGCGGCGGGCCAGTACTCCGTACAGGCCCGTGCAGAAGAGCAGCGCCGCGAGGACGGCGGGGTAGGCGAGGTGCATCAGCGCTTCCCCTTCTCGCGGGGGGAGGCCTCGCGGGTGGTGTTGTCGGGGTCGCCGTTCTTGCGGGACAGCACGACGGCTCCGATCAGGGCGGCCAGCAGCAGGACGGAGAGCGCTTCGAACGGCAGCACCCAGTGCCGGAAGAGGATCTCGCCGGACACCTTCGTGGAGCCCTGGACCGGTCCGTCGAGGTCGATCCAGGTCGTCCGGAAGGCGTCCACGACGACCCAGACCAGGGCACCGGCGGCGGCCACGGCGACGGCGAGGGCGACCCAGCGGTTGCCCGAGTCGGCGTCCGGGGAGCGGCCGATGGGCGCCTTGGTGAGCATCAGACCGAACAGGAGGAGGACGACCACGGAACCGAGATAGATCAGGACCTGCACCCACGCGATGAACTCGGCGGTGAGCAGGAGGTACTCCACGGCGATGCCGCCCAGCGCCACGACCAGCCACAGGGCGGCGTGCACGAGCTGCTTGGTCGTGACGGTCACGACGGCCGCGCCGAGGGTGACGAGGCCGACGAGGAGGAAGGCGATCTCGACGCCGCTGGGCGAGAGGAAGCCGTTGCCGACGCCGGCAGCGGCGCTCGCGCCGGCGCCGACGCCCGCGCCTTGGGTGGCGGCGGCGGCCAGGGTGAGGCCGATCATCAGGCGGTTCCTCCCGCCGGGGTGTCCGGGGTGCCGGGGCTCTCGGAGCTGCTGGGGGTGCCCGAGGTGCCGGGGGCGGCCTGGCCGGGGGTGGGCCGACCTGGCGTTGCCTGGCCCTGGGGGGACTGGCCCGCCGTGGCCCGGCCCGGGGTGGGCTCGGCCGGGGTGGGCTCGCCCGGGGTGGGCTCGGCCGGGGTGGGCTCGGCCGGGGTGGGCTGGGCCTGCTCGGCGGCGGCAGCAGCGGCAGCAGCGGCTGCCGCGGCCTCGGCCTTCTCGACCGCCTTGCGGGCGGCCGCGATCTCCTTCGGTTCCTCGGCCGCCGGGTCGAGGGCCGGCGGGGCCGGCACGGTCCACATCCACTCGCGCAGCTTGTCGCGCTCGTGGGTGAGGTCGTGGATGTCGGTCTCGGCGTACTCGAACTCCGGAGACCAGAACAGGGCGTCGAAGGGGCACACCTCGATGCAGATACCGCAGTACATGCAGAGGGAGAAGTCGATGGCGAACCGGTCGAGCACGTTACGGCTGCGCTCGCGGCCGCCCGGGGTGGCGGCCGGGATCGTCTCCTTGTGGGAGTCGATGTAGATGCACCAGTCGGGGCACTCGCGGGCGCAGAGCATGCAGACCGTGCAGTTCTCCTCGAACAGGCCGATGACGCCCCGGGTGCGGGGCGGCAGTTCGGGCTGCGCGTCGGGGTACTGGGCGGTGTGCGACCGCTTCGTCATCGTCCGCAGGGTGACGGCGAGGCCCTTGGCGAGGCCGGAGCCGGGAATGGGGGGCATTACTGGATCGCCACCTTCACGATGCCGGTGAGCGCGATCTGGGCGAGCGCGAGCGGGATGAGTACGGTCCAGGCGAGCTTCTGGAGCTGGTCCTCACGCAGGCGCGGGTAGCTGACGCGCAGCCAGATCACGACGAAGGCGAGGACGGCGGTCTTGAGCAGGGTCCAGACCCAGCCGAGACCGTCGGCGCCGAAGGGGCCGTGCCAGCCGCCGAGGAAGAGGACGGTGGTCAGGGCGCACAGGACGACGATGCCGGCGTACTCGGCGAGGAGGAAGAGGGCGAAGCGGAGGCCGGTGTACTCGGTGTACGCGCCGAAGATGATCTCGGAGTCGGCGACGGGCATGTCGAAGGGGGGCCGCTGGAGCTCGGCGAGGCCGGCGGTGAAGAAGACCAGGGCGCCGACGACCTGCCAGGGCAGCCACCACCACTCGAACGCTTCGAGGATGCCGGGGAGGGACACGGTTCCGGCGGCCATGGCTACGGAGGCCGCCGCGAGCAGCATGGGGAGCTCGTAGGCCAGCAGCTGGGCGGCGGTACGGAGGCCGCCGAGGAGGGAGAACTTGTTGGCGGAGGCCCAGCCTGCCATCAGGCTGCCGAGGACACCGACGCCCATGACGGCCAGTACGAAGAAGAGGCCGGCGTCGATGACCTGGCCGACCGCGCTCTCGCTCGGGCCGATCGGGATGGCGATGAGGACGAGGAGGTACGGCAGGAGGGCGACGGCGGGGGCGAGCTGGAAGATGCGGCGGTCGGCGTTGGCCGGGACCACGTCCTCCTTCTGCGCGAACTTGACCCCGTCGGCGACGAGCTGGGCCCAGCCGTGGAAGCCGCCGGCGTACATGGGGCCGAGACGGCCCTGCATGTGAGCCATCACCTTGTGCTCGGTCTGTCCGACGACGAGCGGCAGCACGAGGAACACGGCGAAGACGACGAGCAGTCGCAGGGCGACGTCGAGGACGTCGTTCACGCGTCGCCTCCCTGGTGTGGGCGTGGGTGGGGGTGGGGGTGAGGGTGTGGTGAGTGTGGGTCGGGGTGGTTGTCCGAGTCCGAGGCGGAACCGCTGGCCGACTCGGAGCTGCGGGCCGGCTCGGCACCGGGGGCCGGCTCGGAGCCGGGGGCCGACCCGGTACCGGGGTCGGAGCCGGGCTCGGACTCTGAGCCAGGGGCCGACTCGGGGTGCGGGTCCGGGTGCGGGTCGGGGTGCGGGTCCGGGTCGCTGCCGGGACGCGGCGCGTCGGCTGCGGCCGGGGGCTCGGACGCGGATTCGGCGTCCGCCGGGGCCTCCGCAGCGGGCTTCCCCGCCGCGGGCTCGTCGTCGGCTGCCGCAGTCTGTTCGGCTGCCGCCGGGCCGGTGGCGGAGGGCTTCCCCGCCGCGGGCTCGTCGGCTGTCGCAGTCTGTTCGGCTGCGGCCGAGCCGGTGGCGGAGGGCTTCGTTGCCGCGGGCTCGTCGGCTGCCGCGGTCTGTTCGGCTGCCGCCGGGCTCGTGGCGGAGGGCTTCGCGGCCGCGGGCTCGTCAGTTGCCGGGCGGTTCGGGGTGGCGTCCGGGTCGTCGAAGGCCGGCTTCGGGTTGTGCCAGGGGGCGTCCGCACTCCGGGGGGCCGTGGCCCGGCGGGGTGTGGTCGGGGCCGCGGCCTGGCTGGCCGAGCCGTCCGAGGCCGAGCGGGTGCGGCGCGGCGCCGGGCGGGCCGGGGACTCCGCGCCCGACTCCACCGAAGCCGCCGCCTGGCTGGCCGAGCCTTCTGCCGTGGTGCGGGTGCGGCGGGCCGGGGCGCCCTCGCGGGCGGGGGTCGTGCCGGCCGCGCGCGGGGTGCGGGCGGGGCGGGTCGGGGCCGGGGGGAGCTGGCCCTTCAGGGGGCCCCACTCGTTGGGGTCCGGCACGCCCGGCGGGAGCATCGTGCGGCGCTTCGCGCCGCCGGCCTCGGCGCCCTCGCCCGGCTCCTTGGCGCCCGGCCAGGCCTTGGCGACGCGGGCGGCGAGGACGAAGTCCTTGCGCAGCGGGTGGCCCTCGAAGTTCTCGGGCAGCAGCAGCGGCACGAGGTGGGGGTGGTCGGTGAAGACCACGCCGAACATCTCGTGCGTCTCGCGCTCGTGCCACGCGGCGCCGGCGTAGACGGTGACGGCCGACGGCAGCGACGGCACGGTGTGCGGCACGGTCGTGCGCAGCAGCAGCCGGCGCACCTGGCGGCCCTCCAGGGCCACGACGTGCGCGCAGATCCGGAAGCCGGTGCCCGGCTCGTCCACCGCGCTCAGCCAGTCGAAGTAGGTGCAGCCCAGCTTGTCGCGGGCGATCTCCAGCGCCGGCAGCCACGAGCCCACGGGGACGTCGACGGTCAGGACGTCGTAGGAGACCTCGGCCAGGGCCTCCTCGCCGAAGATCTGCGCCGCGGCCTCGGGCAGGGCGTCGTACGGCGAGCCGTGGGCCGCGTCGTGCGGGGCGGCGGCGGAGGTGGTCATGTCGCGTGCGTCGTCCGTCATGCGTCGGGGCCCTTCACCAGGCCGCTGGTCAGCTGGGCGACCGACGGCGGAGCGGGGGCGTCGGCGCCGGGGGCGTAGCGTGCCGCCAGCGACTCCCGGGCGATCTTCTCCTGGAGCTTGAGGATCCCCTGGAGCAGCGCCTCGGGCCGCGGCGGGCAGCCGGGCACGTACACGTCCACCGGGATGATCTGGTCGACGCCCTTGGTGACGGAGTACGAGTCCCAGTAGGGGCCGCCGCAGTTGGAGCAGGCGCCGAAGGAGATGACGTACTTCGGCTCCGGCATCTGCTCGTACAGGCGCTTGACGGCCGGGGCCATCTTGTCGGTGACCGTGCCCGAGACGATCATCAGGTCGGCCTGCCGGGGACCGGGCGCGAACGGGATCACACCCAGTCGGATGAAGTCGTGCCGGGCCATGGACGCCGCGATGAACTCGATGGCGCAGCAGGCGAGGCCGAAGTTGAAGACCCACAGGCTGTAGCGGCGGCCCCAGTTGAGGACCACCTTCATCGGCTCTGGAGCCAGCCGGGACAGGACCCCCAGGCGCCTCGGCTCGGGCAGCAGCTCGGTGCGGGCGGCCGCCCCCGGCTGAGGCGTCGTGTCCTGGCGCGTCGTGTCAGGCGTCGCGCCCTGAGGTGTCACGTCCATTCGAGGACGCCCTTCTTGTACGCGTAGAGCAGGCCGACGGCGAGGAAGCCCAGGAAGATGAACATCTCGACCAGGGTGGTGGCGCCGTAGCCGGCGGCGGCGAAGACCGTCGCCCAGGGGAACAGGAAGATCGAGTCGACGGCGAAGATGACGTAGAGGAACGCGTAGACGTAGTAGCGGACCTGGGTGTGCGCCCAGCCCTCGCCCACCGGGTCGACGCCGCATTCGTACGTCAGCAGCTTCTCGGGGGTCGGTACGACGGGCCGCAGGAGGCGGCCCGCGCCGAACGCGACGGCCACGAAGAGCACACCGAGGACCGCGAGCAGGCCGACGACCGAATAGCTTCGGAAGTAGTCCGCCGCGAGCACGGTGACGGTCGATACCGATCCTTCAGGCACGTCCGTTCCTCGCTCCCTGGCCACTGTCGACGATCTGTTACGCACGGGAGTCTAGGGCCTGCCTCCTACCGGGTGGGGTTATCCCCCGTTCACCGGCGCAAGGGCACCCCATGGCACGAGGGCGGACGGGGTTGGCAGGCTGTCGGTCATGACCGCGACGAACTCCGCGACGAACTCCGTGACCGACCCGGCCACGGGCCCGGTCGCGAACCCGGCGACGAACCCGGCGACGAACCCGGCGACGGGCCGGGCGACGAACCCGGCCACGGGTCCGGCCGCAGGCCCGGCGACGGGCTCCGTGCTGGACCCTGATCGACTTCCGCCCGTCCGCCCTGTTTTCAGTGTGGTGACGTGGAAGGAAATCTGTCACCTTCTGGCCAATCTCCCGATGACGATCATCGGATTTCTTTACACGGTGTTCATGATTTCGGTCGGGGCCGGGCTCTCCGTGACCGTCGTGGGGCTGCCGCTGCTGGCGTGCGGCCTGTGGGGGGCGCGGCAGCTGGGACGGGTGGAGCGGTGGCGGGCCCGGGTGCTGCTCGGGACGCGGGTGGAGGAGCCGACGCCGTTGCCCGGGTCGCGGCGGGCCGGCGGGTTCTTCGGGTGGCTGTGGGCCTCGCTGAAGGACCCGGTGGCGTGGCGGACCACGTTGTACGGGCTGATCCGGCTGCCGTGGGGGGTGCTGACCTTCACGGTCGTGCTGACCGGGTTGTTCGTGCTGTGGCCGGTGCTGCCGTACGTCGTCCGGGGCCTGACCTTGGTCGACCGGGCCATGGTGCGGGCGCTGCTGTCGCCGTCGGACGAGCTGGAGCGGCGGATCGCGGAGCTGGAGACGGACCGGGGCGTCGTGGTCGACGCGGCGGCGGCGGACCTGCGGCGGATCGAGCGGGACCTGCACGACGGGGCCCAGGCGCGGCTGGTGGCGCTGGCGATGGGGCTGGGTCTGGCCAAGGAGAAGCTGCTGGAGGACCCCGACGCGGCGGCGGCGATGGTGGACGAGGCGCACGGGGAGGTCAAGCTGGCGCTGCAGGAGCTGCGGGACCTGGCCCGCGGGATCCATCCGGCGGTGTTGACGGACCGGGGGCTGGACGCGGCGCTGTCGTCGGTGGCGTCGCGGTGCACGGTGCCGGTGCGGGTGCGGGTGGACCTGCCGGCGCGGCCGGCGGAGGCGATCGAGGGGATCGCGTACTTCACGGTGTCGGAGCTGCTGCAGAACGTCAGCAAGCATGCGCAGGCGCGGAGCGCGACGGTCGAGGTGTGGCGTTCGGGGCCGCGGCTGATGCTGCGGGTGTCCGACGACGGGCGGGGCGGGGCCCGGATGGACCGCGGCTCGGGGATGGCGGGGCTGGCGGAACGGCTCGGCGCCGTCGACGGCGTCTTCGTGGTGGACTCGCCCGAGGGCGGCGGCACCACCGTCACGGCGGAACTCCCGTGGCGCGACCGCCGTGCTACGCCTGCCGGCGGGGCCTGAGCGATCCTGCCGGGGGCTGGCCGTTCCCCGGCTTACGGGCCCTGGGCGGGCCCGGCCCAACCGGGCCCGGCCGGGCCGAGGCCTCTGGGGGGGGCGGCCGGCCCGACACATGCCCCGGCTGCCCCCAGGCCCGGGGCCCCCGCCCAGCCGTCCCAGACCCCGGCCGGGCCCGCCTCGCCCCATCTGGCCGGCCCCGCAGCTGGCCCGTCGAGCCCAGACGGCCCGGCCTGACGCCGCCCATCTGGCCCGGCGGGCCCAGGCGGCCCGTTCTCGCCCAGCCGTCCTCGGCCCGGAGCCCAGCCGACCTGGGTCAGGCCTCCGGGCTTAGGCGCCGTCGGCGACCGCGCTTGTAGGTCGGCTCGTACGGCGGCTCGTCGACCGGCCGGACACGGCACGGGGCTAGCCCCGCCGACGCCTGGCCGCTGGCTGGGCGCGCCCGCTCGAAGCCCAAGCCGCGCCGCCCGCC
>NZ_JAJAUY010000100.1 GCF_020532625.1 Streptomyces antimicrobicus
GCAGCCAGCCGCGGTCCTGGGCGGCGTCGGGGCCGGGCCCGCCGGCCGGGCCGGGGGGGCCGGGGGGGGGGGGGGGGGGGGGGGGGGGGGGGGGGGGGGGGGGGTGGGGGCGGGGGGGGGGGGGGCGGGGGGCTCCGGCCGCCGCGCCGGCGGAACGCCGCCCGGCGGCCCGCCGTGCCGCCGGGGTGGCACGGGGACGGCGTCGACCGCGGGAGGCCGCGTCGCGCCCGGCCCGCCCGGCCCGCTCGCCCCGCCCGGCCCGCTCGGGCCGGTCGGCGGGCGGCGCGGCGATCGTCACCGGGACGCCGGACGGGGTGCGCGCGCCGGTGATCCGGGCGAGCGCCTCCTCGCCCGAGCGGACCCGGGTGGTCTCGGGCACGATGCCGGCGGTGGCCATCAGGCGGGTCATGGCCCGGCGCTGGTCGGCGGTGACCAGGGTGACCACGCTGCCGGACGCGCCGGCCCGGGCGGTACGGCCGCCGCGGTGGAGGTAGTCCTTGTGGTCGGCCGGCGGGTCCACGTTGACGACGAGGTCGAGGTGGTCGACGTGGATGCCGCGCGCGGCGACGTTCGTCGCGACCAGGACGGTGACGTGCCCGGTCCGGAACTGCGAGAGGGTGCGGGTGCGTTGGGGCTGCGACTTCCCGCCGTGCAGGGCGGCGGCCCGCACGCCGCACCCGAGGAGGTCCTCGGTGAGGCGGTCCACGGCGTGCTTGGTGTCCAGGAACATGATCACCCGGCCGTCGCGCGCCGCGATCTCGGTCGTCAGCCGGTGCTTGTCGGCGCCGTGCACATGGAGGACGTGGTGCTCCATCGTGGTGACCGCGCCCTGGGAGGGGTCCACGGAGTGGACGACGGGATCGGTGAGGTAGCGGCGGACCAGGAGGTCGACGTTGCGGTCCAGCGTCGCGGAGAACAGCATCCGCTGGCCCTCGGGGCGGACCTGGTCCAGGAGCGCCGTGACCTGCGGTACGAACCCCATGTCGGCCATCTGGTCCGCCTCGTCCAGGACGGTGATCGAGACCCGGTCCAGGCGGCAGTCACCGCGGTCGACGAGGTCCTTGAGGCGGCCGGGGGTGGCCACGACGACCTCGACGCCCCCGCGCAGCGCGTTCGCCTGCCGGCGGATCGGCATGCCGCCGACGACGGTGGTCAGGCGCAGCTTCACGGCGCGGGCGTAGGGAGTGAGGGCGTCGGCGACCTGCTGCGCGAGTTCCCGGGTGGGCACCAGGACGAGCGCCAGCGGCCGGTGCGGCTCGGCGGGCTGCCCGGCGGTGCGGGCGAGCAGGGAGAGGCCGAAGGCGAGGGTCTTGCCGGAGCCGGTCCGGCCGCGGCCGAGGACGTCACGGCCGGCCAGGGAGTTCGGCAGCGTCGCGCCCTGGATGGGGAACGGGACGGACACGCCCTGTACGGCGAGCGCGGCCAGCAGGCGCCGGTCCAGGGCCAGGTCGGCGAACCTCTCGACGGAGGGCAGCGCCGGGGTGACCGTCTTGGGCGGGGCGAATTCGCCCTGTGCGGGGGCGGGCCGTCGGCCGCCTCCGCCGAAACGACCCGGAGATCCCGATCGGCTCGGTGCGGACGGAGCGACGCGGCGGGTGCGGGAGGAACGGCCGTTCGTGCGTGCGGGGTTCATTCAGAACCTTCCTTGATGCGGCACGTATCGAGGAATTCCGGCCGCGGACGGGCGGCGTCGGTAATCACGGGCACGGGCCGAATGAAATGCGAGCGGCAGACGGCCTGACCGGAGGCGGCGCACTGTCGGCACGCATGCAGCTGGGGCCCGCACCCCGAGGGATGCGGGCCCCAGCTACGTGTGACGCGTCAGCTGTGTGTGACGCGTCGGCGTCAGGCCGAAACGATGTTCTCGGCGGTCGGGCCCTTCTGGCCCTGCGCGATGTCGAAGGAGACCTTCTGGCCTTCCCGGAGCTCGCGGAAGCCCTGGCTGGCGATGTTGGAGTAGTGGGCGAACACGTCAGGGCCGCCACCGTCCTGCTCGATGAAGCCGAAACCCTTTTCCGCGTTGAACCACTTCACGGTGCCAGTCGTCATGTCATGTCTCCTTAGGGGCAGTACGCCGGCATCCGTACCGTACGGATGCCGTGTCGCCGCGATGATGCCCTGCCGGAAAATGACCGGAAATACAAAGCACTTCCGTGCGGCGGACGGCCGGCGGAGGTGCTTGAAGTCTGGGTACCAAAACTGCAACTGATTTCGACAGTAGCACGTCGCCGCCGCCCGTGCGCGTCGATAATTTTCTTCTCCGTGTCGCCGGTAAAAACTCTCCGGGCGGGAGCGGCTAAAACCTCTTCCCGCGAATGGAGATATTCCGCGGGTCGCGGCGGCCGCCGTCCGTCTCGTCGGCCATGAGGGTGTCCGTGGTGTGGAGGTTGCCCGGGGTGGACGCGGCGGCCATCAGGCGCGCGGCGGCGGCCGGTTCGGTCTCGGGCGGGACCACGAGCAGATCGCAGCGGGCGAGGCTGTACGAGAGCAGGATCATCGTGTCGAGGTCCTGACCGGTGAACCAGCCCACGTGCACGGCGTATTCGCCGACCGGGACCCGGTACGGCGCGACGGGCCACGGTGCGGGGTTCGCGGTGATGCGGGTGACGCGTCCCCAGCGGTCGCGCAGCGCGTCCACGAGGGGCGGCAACTCGGTGGCGAGATCGCGTGTGTACGGCCACCAGGCGCCGTCCAGCAGGCCTGCCATCGAGGTCGTGGGGGTGAGGGCCAGTCGTATCAGGCGGGTGGGAGCGGTGCTGGGGGTCATGGACCGGGACCCGTCCCCGGGGCGCCCGCGGGCGCCCCGGCCTAGTGATCGCCGGGAACGACGTCCGCGTGGGGGCGGGTGTACGAGGTGCTCCCGGTACCTCCAACGTACTCCGCTCCGGAGCCGGACGGGGCCCTCGGCCGGGGTTGTTTCTCCGGTCGGTCGCGGCGCGGGACGTGCGCGGGGCCGGTCATCCGCGCCATTCGACGAGGACGAGGGTCGCGTCGTCGGTGGTGGTCCCGCCGCGGGCCCGCCCGAGGGTGTGCGACAGGTCGCGCGCCACGGCCCGTACCCCCCGGTCGGCCCGGTCCAGCTGGTGGACCCAGTCGATCAGCTGGTCCTCCCCGAACTCCTCCTGCCCGCCGGCGTGTTCCTCGACCAGCCCGTCGGTGAAGCAGAGGATCCGGTCCCCGGGCAGCAGTGTCACCTCGCTGACCTGCGGCTGGTCCCCGCCGAAGCCGACGGGGAGGGTGGTGGGACTGTGCAGGCGGCGTACGACGCGGTGGTCGCGGATCAGCATGGGGGCGGGGTGTCCGGCGTTGACCCACTGCAGGCGGCCGGTGCCGGTGTCGAGCCGCAGCATCTGCGCGGTGACGAAGTGGTCGGGGGCGAACTGCTCGGCGACGGCCCGGTCCATGAAGAGGTAGATCTCGGAGAGCTCGACGCTGGTGCGGCGGGCGTGCCGGTACGCGCCGATGGCGACGGTCGCCATGGTCGCCGCGTCCAGGCCGTGGCCCATGGCGTCGATCATGGCGAGGTGGAGGACGTCGCCGTTCAGGGCGTAGTCGAAGCTGTCGCCGGCCACGTCGTAGGCGGGTTCCAGGACGCCGGCGACCGCGACGCGCGGCATGACCATGGCCAGCGGCGGCAGCAGCGACCACTGGATCTCCGCGGCGACGCTCATCGGCTCACCGCGGCGGGTGCGGAAGAAGAGGTCGGTGTAGCCGTTCTTGGTCTGCATCGTGTCGGTGGCCAGGGCCGCGAGCCTGCGCAGGATGCGGCGGTCGTCGTCGTCGACCGCGTCCAGGGTGACGGCGAGCACCCCCGCCTGGTCGCCGCCGTCCAGCAGCGGCACGTGGACCCGCACCCCGTCGGCCAGTGCCACCTCGACCGGGCGTGCGGTCAGGAAGCACCGGCCGGCCGCCGAACCGTCGATGGGCAGGGGATCGCCGCCCTCCAGACCGTCCCCGGCGAGGGGGACCAGCCGCTGCTGCCCGTAGTCCTGGAGCAGGATCTGCACCTGCCGGCCGCCGAGCCGGGCGACCGCGTCGGCGAGCGCCGGCCCCACCCGGTCGGGCGGCAGCGCGTGGGCGTGGTCCAGGAGCCCGCCCAGCAGCCTCTCCGCGAAGCTCTCCGAGCGGTCGGGATCCCGGTCCGCGTACCGTCCGACGGGCATCGGGGACCTCCAGGCGGGCGGCGGGGCGACGACCGGGGCCGGTGCCGGTGGGCCGGATCCGACGGCATCGCGGTACGGCTTCCAGGATCCTCCGCGCCCCCCGCCCCCGCCACGCACACCCGCCGGCCCGCCGGCCCGCTGCCTCCGGCCGCCGGCTCACGGCCCACCGAGGGGCGGTACGTCCGACGCCCCGGCACCGCTCGGTTCCTCGGCGGGCAGCGGCGCGTGCGCGGGTCCTCCCGGAGTACGGTGGAAGCACGGGGCCGCCGCCCCGCCCACCGGCCCGGCGTCCGCCGCGGCACCGGTCCGGGCGGCAGCGGCACCACCCGTGGACGGACGGACCGACCATGACCGACGCAGGCACTTCCCCTCACCACGTCCCCACGCCGCCACGCCTCCTGCCGGACGAGGTCCACCGGGCCGTCGGACCGGGCACCGCGCTGCTCCGGCTGGAGACGACGGGGTCCCGGCAAAGCCTCCTCGACGGCGCGTGGTGGCCCCGCTCGCGTGACGTCGAGCGGGAGCTCCCGCCGCTGATCACCGCCCTGACCGAGCACCTCGGGCCCATCACCCGGGTCGGCCTGGACGCCTCCGCCTGGAACGGCATCCCGACCCGCCTGGTCGTCGACGACCGGGTCGTGCACCTCGACTCCTTCCCCGTCGGCGACGACACCGTCCTGATCACCCGCGGCGACACCGACCACTTCTCCCTCATGGTCGTCCCGCCCGCCACCTCGTCCGAGGCCGCCCGCACGGCCATGGCCCGCGCCGTCCACGCCGACAACGTCACCGAGGCCGCCGAGATCCTCCTCGCCGAACTCCCCCACGCCGCAGCCCCGTAGGGCCCGTCTCTCCGGTCAGCGTCCGGTCCGGACGAGGAAGCGGTGGGCGGGGGCGCCGGCTCGGGTGGCTACGCTGGATCGGCGAGCCGGAGGAGGGTGCGATCTGCATGGGTGACGGGCACGGGTCCGTGCGGTCCGAGGAGGACGACTCCCTCGGAGCCGGATGGGAGAGCCACCGGCCCGCGGTCTTCGGCGCGGCGTACCGGCTGCTGGGGAGTGTGGCCGATGCCGAGGACGTGACCCAGGACGTGTGGCTGCGGGCGGCCGGAGCGGATCTGCGGGACGTCGGCGACCTGCGGGCCTGGCTGGTGACGGTGGCCGCGCGGCGCTCGTACGACATTCTCAAGAGTGCCCGTGTACGTCGGGAGACCTATGTGGGGCCGTGGCTGCCGGAGCCGCTGCTGACGGGGCCGGACGCGGCGCAGCCGGTACTCGTCGACGAGTCGGTCGGCTCGGCGATGCTGCTGATCATGGAGGAGCTGAGCCCGTCGGAGCGGGTGGCCTTCGTCCTGCACGACGTCTTCGGTCTGGAGTTCGGCAAGATCGCCGAAGTGCTGGACGTCTCCGTGCCGGGCGCCCGGCAGCTCGCCTCGCGGGCGCGACGGCGGGTGGCCAAGGCGAAGCAGTCCGTGCCGCAGGCGTCGAAGGCGGAGCGCGAGCATGTCCTCGGGGTGTTCCGCGCCGCGTACGAGGCCGGGGATCTGGCCGGCTTGGTCAGGCTCCTGCACCCGGACGCCGTCTTCGTCACCGACGGCAGCGGCAATGTGTCCGCGGCGCGCAAGCCCATCCACGGCGGTGAGCGCATCGCCGAGGTCATGGTGCGTGTGGGGCGCCAGTGGCATGCGGACCGTATCGACTTCGCCGAGGTCGGCGGCGAGCTCGCCCTGGTGCTCCACCGCGGGGGGCGGGTCCACTGCGTGGACACGGTCCAGATCGCGGACGGTCTGATCACCGCGTACCGCCGGGTCGTCAATCCCGACAAACTCGTGCGCGTCTGAGCTGTCACACCCGAAGGGGCTGTGTCGTCTCCCTGATGAGACAGCAGACCAGCGACGAATCGAAGGAACGATGAACGCCCCCCAGCGAGTCAACATCGGCAAGCAGCACCCGGCCGCCTACAAGGCCCTCATCGCCCTGTCGTCCGAGGTGGAGGAGGCCGCTGCCGCAGCGGGCCTGGACCCGCTCCTGGTCGAGCTGTTGAAGATCCGGGTCTCCCAGATCAACGGCTGCGCGTTCTGCTTGCGCATGCACAGCCGCGACGCCCTGAAGAAGGGCGAGAGCCCCGACCGGATCGCCGTCCTGCCCGGATGGGAGGAGACCGGCTACTTCTCCGAGACCGAGCGGGCCGCCCTGCGTCTGACCGAGGCGGTGACACGCGTGTCGGACGGACACGTCAGCGACGGGGACCACCACGCTGCCGCGGCCGTGCTCACCACGGACCAGGTCTCGGCCGTCGCCTGGCTCGCCACCCTGATGAACGCGTTCAACCGCGTCGCGATCACCAGCCGGTACCCGGTCGAGAGCTGACCTCGACCATGGCATCGGCGCGCCTCGGCGGCCCCGCCCCAGGCGGGGGCCGCCGAGGCCGCACTCCACCTCGCCGGCATCCTCGTCCGGACCCGACGCTGCCCGAGGGGCCCCTGATCATCTCGATGAGCTCGTTCCTGCTGTATCCGAGGTGTGCCGCATCGGCCACCGACTGACCCGTCGGATCGAGCAGTGGGGACCGCTGGTCTGCGGCCCGTCGCGCAGGGCGCGCGGGCCGCGCAGCACGGTGTTCGCGTCCGCGCGCCCACGGGCGCCGACCGCCGCGGAATCCGACCGAGCCCGACGAGTGACCTGGGTCCGAGGTCAGGCGTTAGGGTCGGCAGGAGTCGTGCTGGTCCGGAGATTCCCACGCACGGCGGGCTGCGGCAGGGGCCGCGGCCGCGTACCGCGTACCGCCTTCCTCGACCCGGGAGTGAAGCATGACCATCAAGGACATCGGGCCGGACCCGCAGAGCTTCGACCTTGAGAAAGCGACGCTCGAGAACACGGACTACCGCGCGGTCGCCTGGTCCGGGAAGTACCTTCAGCTGACCCTCATGTCCATCCCGGTGGGTGAGGACATCGGCTTGGAGGCGCACCCGGAGACCGACCAGTTCCTCCGACTCGACGCAGGCCGGGGCCGCGTCCAGATGGGCCCGGCGAAGGACCGCCTCGACTTCGACCGGGAGGTCGAGGACGGCTGGGCGATCTTCGTACCCGCCGGCACGTGGCACAACGTCACCAACATCGGTGACGAGGCCCTCCAGCTGTACGCCGTGTACGCGCCGGTCCACCACGCGGCGGGCAAGATCCAGGCGACGGCCGCCGACGCGGAGCGCGACGAGGACTCGGGCGACGACGAGCCGCCGAGCTGGTCGGTCCAGCCCGCCCAGCAGCCGTCGGACGAGCACGCCTGACCGGCGAGGCCTTGCCGCGACCGTGGCGGCCTAGGCGCCGGCGGGCGCGGTTCCGTTGCGGAGGTGGCCGGGGGTGGCGCCGAGGCGCTTGCGCAGCAAGGTGGTGAGCGTGGAGGCGTTCTCGTAGCCGACGCGGCGGGCCACGGCCTCCGTGGGCAGGTCCGTGGTGCGCAGCAGGTGGGCGGCCTGTTCGAGCCGGATGGTCTGCGCGAACCGCAGGGGCGAGACGCCGAGGACCTTGTCCACGGCGCGTTGCAGGGTCCGCTCGCTCGCGCCGACCGCCCGGGCCGCATCGGCCATCCGCAGGGGCTGGTCGAGGTGCGCGCGGACCCAGCTCTCGAAGGCGCTGACGGTGGGATCGGTGCGGGCGAGGTGGCTGGGAATGGCGTAACCGGCCTGTGTGGGGCGGTCGTCGACCACGAGGTAGCGGGCCGTGAGGTCGGCGAGGGCCGGGCTCGCCTGCCGCACCAGGGCGAGGGCGAGGTCGAGGTGCGCCATGGCGGCTCCGGCCGTGGTCACCCCCGGGGCATGGACCAGCATGTGACTTTCTGCCAGGGCGACTTGGGGGAACGCCTGCCGGAAGGCCGGGGCCAGCCACCAACTGGTGGTGGCGGTGAGCCCGTCCAGCACCCCTGCCTCGGCGAGCAGGAACGTACTCGTGCAGGCCGCGGCCAGGGGGATGCCCTCGGCCCGGGCCCGCCGGAGCGCCTCGCGTTCGGGCTCGCGTTCGGGGGAGGCCACCCAGTCCAGGAGAGGCGCGGGCTGCTTGGGGCCGGCGCCGGGCACGACGAGGAGGTCGGGCCGGGGCCCGTCACCGGCCGACTGCGCTTCGACCACGTGCCCGGAGGCCGTACGGACGGCGCCCCGCCCGCTGACGCGGGTCAGTTCCCAGCGCGGTGGGGGGTGGGGCAGCTCCTCCCGGAGTTCGTTGGCCATCTGCAGGACGTCGAGGACCGTGGCCAGCCCGGAGTCGAAGAGGTCGTCCATGACCAGTACCGAAATCCTCATGTCGGAAACGGTAAGTCATCCGGCGGATCCGCCACTGACCTGAGCCCCTCGGGCGTTCGTACGGTGATCACATCGCACGGCGGCGTGCCACCCCACCGGTTCGCCCCGCACCCACCACGCACCGAGGAGCACTCCGTGACCAACGCCCTTGTCCCCGAGACCACCCGCATCGGCCTGCTCGCCCGCATCGAGGCCAAGCCGGAGTACGTCCGCGAGGTCGAGGAACTCCTGACCGGCGCCCTCGCCCTGGCCCGGGAAGAGGCCGGCACCACCGTCTGGTTCGCGCTGCGCCTGGGCCCCACCACCTTCGGCATCTTCGACGCCTTCGGCACCGAGGAGGACCGCCGAGCACACCTCCAGGGCAAGATCGCGGCGGCGCTCATGGAGCAGGCCCCTCAGCTGCTCGCCGAGGCCCCCGAGATCCTGAGCGTCGACATCCTGGCCGCGAAGCTCTCCTGATCCGCCCGACCTGAGAGCCTTCCGGCGCCCTCCGCCCCGGCAGTCCGGGGCGCGCGGAGGGCGCGGCGGGGACCGACAGGTCTGGAGAACGACGAAGGCCCAGGTCGCTGACCTGGGCCTTCGTTCACGAGCGGCCGACGGGAACCGAAGGCGCGCCACGCGGTGCGGCAGGCGCCCGGACCGCGCGGTCGATCACGGGAGTCCCGTCAGGGGCGGAAGGCGTCGGCGTGTGCGGCGACCCACTGGGCGAAGGTCCGCGGCGGACGGCCGACGACGTCCTCGACCGCCGACGTCACGGCGGCCACCGTCTCGGGCACGGTCGCCCACATGTGCAGCATGAACTCGATGCCTTCCTCGGGCCAGCCCTCCGCCCGCCACTCCCGGCGTGCCTGGTCGTCGGTCAGCTCGGTGAAGCGGATCTCACGACCGGTCGCCGCCGCGATGGCTGCCACCTTGTCGGCCGGCGTGAGCGCTTCGGGCCCCGACACGACGAGGCTCCTTCCCGCGTGGCCGCCCCGGGTGAGCACCGTGGCCACCACGTCGGCGACGTCCGCCTCGTCGACCGAAGCGGTCCGGCGATGCGCGTACGGCTCGCGGACCTCCGCCGCACCGCGGATGACCTCAGCCCATCCCAACGTGTTGGACATGAAGTCGATCGGCCAGATGAACGTCCACTCCAGGCCGCTGTCGCGCACGGCTTCCTGCAGCTCTCCTCCTTCGCCCACCGACAGGACCGTCAGCCGCCGCACACCCGCCTCGGCGGCCATCGCCATGATCTGCGGCCCCGTACGCAACGGAGCGTGGTCGTGCCCGGTGGCTCCGAGCAGGTGCAGGGCGGACACTCCGTGGAGAGCCGCTGCCAGCGTGTGCGGCTCGGTGAGGTCGCCGCCCACCACTTCGACGTCGTCGGGCAGACCTGTCGCCTCGTCCGGGGTGCGCGTGAGGGCGCGAACCGCCTGTCCGGCTCGGCGAAGTCGCTCGACCACGTGGCGCCCCAGGGTTCCTGTCGCGCCGGTCACCAGAACTGTCACGTCGCTCCTTGCCTGTCGTCTGCCGGGGCGAGCACCGCACCGAGCGGTGACCCGACCTCTCTGCTGCCTGGCCGCACACGACAGTAGGCGGCATGTAGGTCGGATCCTGTCCGCTTTCCCGACGGATCCGGCGCGGGAGTCCTAAGGCGGTGGGCCGGTGCCCGGCGGCCGGCCGCCGCAGCCGTTCGGGCGGGTTCTTCGCGAGGTCGGCGCGGGGCCGGATCTCACCCCTTGTAGGAATTGATGAGCCGGGCCAGGTGCTCGCCCGCGACCGTCAGCGGTGTCTCGCTCTTGAAGACCTGAGCGGTGAGCTCGGCGCCTTCGAGGGTGCTGATGACGGTGGTGGCCAGGTCGTGCGCGTCGCTCTCCCGGAACCCGGCGCCGCGAAGCGTGTCCGCCACGATGTCCCGCCAGTGCTGGAAGGCTCGGTTGACGGCCTGCTCGATCGCGGGGACCCGTCCGGTGGTTTCCAGCGCGGTCGCGCTGATCGGGCAGCCGTCCACCCATCCGGAGTCGCGCAGGTGGCAGGCGAGCGCGCGGGCGCAGGCGGCGATGGCCTTCGCCGGGTCGGCCTCTTCGGACAGTGCCGCCGACAGCAGGTCGGCGAACTCCTGGTCGGCGTGCTGGACCGCGGCCACGCCCACCGCCTGCTTCCCGCCGGGGAAGAAGTGGTAGACGGAGCCGAGCGTGGCCTCGGCCTCCTGGGCGATCTGCTTGATGCCGGTCCCCTCGTACCCCTGCCGCTGCATCAGCAGGGAGGCCGCGTGGACGATGCGCTCCCGGGTGCCCGGCTGTGGTGATTTCGCCATGCGGCAGAGCCTACTGGGTAGAGCGTTCGTTCTAGCCTGTGGACCGCCGGAGCGCCGTGCTAGCTTGCGGCTGGTTAGAACGTTCTTTTTAGAGGTTCTCGAAGACGAGGAGCTGAAGGTGGAACACAAGCGGATCACCGTCAACGGCCTTGACCTGGCCTACGTCGAAGCGGGAGAAGGGCCGCTGGCCCTGATGCTGCACGGCTTCGACACCCCCAGGCTGTACCGCTACCTCATGCCCGCCCTGGCCGAGGCGGGCTACCGTGCCGTGGTCCCCACCATGCGGGGCTTCGCCCCGTCCCAGGTGCCGCCGGACGGCAGCATGCGCCTTCCCGACCTGATCGCCGACGCCAACGGCCTGCACGAGGCGCTCGGCGGCGGCTCGGACGCCGTGCTGATCGGCCATGACTGGGGCGGCTTCACCACCTGGGGCGCCGCCGCGGCCGCACCCGAGCGGTGGGCCAAGATAGTCGTCAACGACGTCCCGCCCCTGGAGTTCTACGCCCGCGACAGCGCGGATCCCGACCGGATCGAGCGGTACGTCCACTTCTACTTCTTCCAGATGGCCGTGGCCGACCAGCTCGTCGCGGCCAACGACCTCGCCTACCTCGACTGGCTCTGGAACCACTGGACGGGAAAGGTCCCCGGCTACGACTCCACCGAGGACCGCAAGGCGATGAAGGAGGGACTCGACACACCGGAGAGGCTCCACCTCGGCCTTGAGCTCTACCGGCAGAACTTCCCGGCCGCGACGTTCGGCACCCCGCAATGGGAGATGGCCCGCGTGCTGGACAAGCTGCCTTCCCAGCCCACCCTGTACCTCCACGGGACCGAGGACCCCGTGGTCGACGAGGCGACGCTCGCCGACCTCGTCTCCATGCTGCCGCCGGGATCGGACGGCGCGATGATCGAGGGCGCCGGCCACTTCCTCCTCTCCGAGAAGCCGGAGGAGGTCAACCGCCGCATCCTCGCCTTCCTGGCCCGCTGAGCACCCCCGCGCCGCGCCGGAGCACCCCTCCCGATGCCACGCGCTCCGGACGGCCCCCCGCCTGACGCCGCATGAGGTCCGGTGCGGCATCCCCACGCCCATGAAGACCGCGACCTCCGCGGCACGACACGACGAAGGCCCAGGTCTCTGACCTGGGCCTTCGCTCACGAGCGGATGAGGGGGCGAAGCCGCGCCACAAGCTTGGGAACCACCCGGCGCTAGGGCCTCCGAACACCTTCTGACCAGCGGAAACGCCAGTTGGCGCTGTCTCTTTCCCCCGCTTCGGCTCCCTTGTTGTCCGCTGTTCACCGCCTCTACGGGCACGTTGGGGCACGCGCCTTCGGACGGCGCGCCGCGAGCGAGAGGCTGTCCCGACCGACATGTGATCCAGTACACATCGGCGGGAGCGATGACTCTTCTCCGTGCCGTCGGTCTCAAAGGCGACCACCACGGAGCGAGGAAGACCCGCTATGACCGACATGCTCACCGCACCCCGCCACGCCCGGTCCGCCGCACCCCACACGCGACCCACGGCGCGCTGGGCCCTGGTCGGCGCTGCGGTGGCAGGCCCGCTGTTCCTGGCGGCCGGGCTCGCCCAGGGCTTCGCACGGGACGGCTTCGACTTCACCCGGCATGCGATCAGCCAGCTCGCCCTCGGCGAGGCGGGCTGGATCCAGACGGCGAGTTTCGTGCTCACCGGCGCGCCGCTGATCGCCGGCGCGACCGGCCTGCGGCGGGCGCTGTACGGCGGCCCGGCGCCGGCCTCGGCCTGCTGTGGCTGAGCGCGGTGACGGCTCGCCTGGCCGACCGCTGACCGACGCCGGTCCGTCCGGCACCATACGTTCAAGATCATCACGATACGAAACCGGAGCATCCATGACCGACACCGTGAAGGGTCCTGCCAGCTACTTCCCGTCCATCGAGAAGAAGTACGGCCGTCCGATCGCCGAATGGAAGGGCCTCATCCGCTCCTCCCCGCTGACCAAGCACATGGAACTGGTCACCTGGCTCAAGTCCGAACACGGCCTCGGCCACGGCCACGCCAACGCCCTGGTCGCCCACACCCTCGCCGAGGCCGGCTGACCTGACGCCGCATGAGGTCCCGTACAGGACGCGAGGGGCGCGGGCGAAAGCGAACGCCGGGGGCCGGCCGGTGTGTGACGGTCATGGTCTTCGCACATCGACCGGAGTGAATTGCATAAAACCCTTTGAATTCGTCGAGTGGACCCCCTCGAAAGAAGGCGTTTACGGAAAACCGGTGCCGGAGAGTTTCCTGGCGGCAGTCCTTTCGCTCCAGGGAGACGTTCACGATGACCTCGAGGATCCGCCCGTTGTCCGCCGCCGTAGTGTCCGCCACCGCGATGGTGGTGGCGACCGCGCTGCCTGCGCACGCCGACACCTACGAGCTCACCAACGCGGACGACGGGACGATCAAGGCGGTCGTGGTCGGCGACAGGATCAAGGTCACGCTGACCGCCGACTCCGGCACCGGTCAGCGGTACCTGTGGTCGACGATCACGGCATCCAACGTCCTCACCCTGGAAAGGGTGGAGAGTCGACAAACACCGGAGGGCGGCTCCACCGCCACGTTCGAGGCTGTCGGGCCCGGTCCCAGCGATATCACCGCATTCGAAACATGCACGGCCACCTTGCCCGCCGTCTGCCCCTTCGTCAGCAAGACCTGGAAAGTCGTCATCAACGTGGAGTAGAGGTGGGGCAGAAGCCCGCCCTCGGACCCGGGCCCCGGCCGAGGCGGTGCAAGGTGCGGGACAACGACGAAGCCCCAGGTCGCTGACCTGGGGCTTTGCTATGGAGCGGATGACGGGAATCGAACCCGAGCTATAAGCTTGGGAATCAACGCTGCTCAGGCCATCCATGTGGCTTCTGACCTGCGGATACGGCCTGTTCGCGGGCATCGCGCCAGGTGCTGTCCGCGCCCGTGATGACCGCTGTTTACCGCCCTGAAGGGCACGGATGGGGCACGCGCTCGGCGGAGGGCGAAGACAAGAGGTTGTCGGGGGCTCGTAGGTCGCGGCTTTGGAGTGACCAGCCAGCTTGGGCCTGGCCCGCTTCGCGCCCGCAAGCGGTGGACGACCTACGGGGCCATGTCGGCGCGAGTGGTGCTGCCGAAATCTCGTACGGGACCGAGCGACGGGCGTCCGCGGATGCCGAACTCGTGGTGGAGCGCTGCGAGGGCGGCGTAGTAGCCGGACATGCCGTGCACCCCCGGGCCGGGTGGTGTTGCGGCTGAGCACAGATATACGCTGGGGAGGGGAACGCGATAGGGGTTCGTGCGGGGGGCCGGCCGTAGGAGCGATTGGCGGATGGTCATGGCGCCGGTGCCGATGTCCCCTCCAACGTAGTTGGGGTTGTATTCCTCGTACTGGGCGGCGGAGGTCCCCCGCTGCGCGATGACGGTGTCGCGGAAACCGGGGGCGTACCGCTCGATCTGGGATGTGATCAGTTCGATCGGGTCGGTGGTGTCGCCGTTGGGCACGTGGGCGTATGCCCACAACGGGTACTTCCCGGGGCGTGCACGTTCTGGATCGGCGACGACGGGGTCCACGACGAGAACGAACGGTTCGTCGGCGAGAACGCCGGCCGCGGTCGTGGTCTCGCTGCGGAAGATGTCGGCCTGGGTGCCGCCCAGATGGACGGTGGTGGCCTGGCCGACGGCTTGGTTGGTCCACGGAACGGGCTCGGTGATGAGGAAGTCCGCCTTGGCGGCGCCGGGACCGTACGTGTAGCGGGCCAGCGCTCGTCGGTACCGGGTGGGGAGACGCCCGGCGGTGATGCGGACCAAGGTTTTGGGGCTGACGTCCAGGAGGACCGCTCTCGACCGGGGTAGTTCGGCGAGGTCCGAGATCCGTCGGCCGGTGTGGAAGGTGCCGCCGTGCGCGGTGATCTCCGCCGTCAGGGCGTCGGCGATGCGGGCGCTCCCGCCGCGGGGGACCGGCCAGCCGGTGCCGTGTGCCAGGTGGCCCAGGAGCATGCTGACCGCTCCTGCGGTGAGTGAGGGGAGCCTGCCCACCGCGTGTGCGGCCACGCCGGTCAGGAGTGCCTTGGCTTCCTCCGTCTCGAACGTGGCTGAGGCCAGGTGTGTTCCGTGCGCGAGGACCCGGCGGGCCAGCAGGAGGGCTGCGACCGGGTCGCGGGGGAGGGAACGCTGGTCCGACAGCAGGAGATCGACGATGCCGTCGGAGTGCTGGAGCAGGGGCCGCATGAGGCGCCGCCAGCGTCGGCCGTCGGGTCCGAGGCCGGCTTGGGTGGCGTCCAGGTCGTGGTAGGCGATCCCCGCGGCTCCGCCGGGGAGCGGGTGTGCGTAGGAGGCGGGGGCGTGCAGCATTTCCACTCCGCGTTCCTGGAGTCCGAATGCCTTGAAGAACGGGGAGGCGAGGGCCATCGGGTGGACGGCTGCGCAGATGTCGTGCTGGATGTCGCTGTCGAAGAGGGACTCTGTGCGCAGCCCTCCCCCGATGGTGGCCCCCGCCTCGTACAACTCCACTGAGAGGCCGGCTCGTGCCAGGGTGGCGCCGGCGGTGAGGCCGTTGGGGCCTGTGCCGACGATCACCGCGTCCGGGGCCATGGCCTCTCCTTCCTGGCGTGGCGTTCGGCTATTCGGCGGTGGCCGCCGCCGGGACGGGCTTCCGGATCGGCCAGGTGGTGATTGATGTCTGCTGGCCGCAGTCGCGGGCCGCGTCGTCCTTGCAGACGTGGACGTAGCCCGTGGTGGTGGGGGCGTAGTAGGTCTTGAAGCTGACGGGCTTGGTGCCCGGTCCGCACTGGGTGGCGACCTTGCGGGCCGGTCCGGGGGCGAGGTCGTGGACCGTCATGGTCCAGAGCGAGTAGCAGCCGGGACCGGTGTTCTTCAGCTCGCCTTCCACGACGAGTGTGGAGGACAGGATGCCGGCCCCCTTCTCCAGCCATCGGGTGCCGGCGGCGGTGGCGGTGCCGTGCGCGGCCGACCACGGTACGCCGGCTGCCGACGACGGGGATCCGGCCAGCAGTACGGCGGCGGCCGACGCGAGGGTGACGGCGAGGGCCTTCAGGGTGCGTGAACGCATCGCGGGGTTCCTTCGGTTGGGAGAGCTGAGGGTCGTACGCTGCGTGCCCATCAGGCGTGGACTGCTTCTTCGAGGGGCTTTTCGGAGGTGGCTGGCCCCGGTTCGGCGTGCCGGATCTGCTTCCGCCGTATGCGCGGGAGCCGGGGGTCGTGTCCGTACGGGGTGAGGAGCAGCAGCAGTCCCGCGCACATGGCGAAGGCGAAGCTCCACAGGCCCATGACGACGGCAATGCCGAGGTGGAAGAGCACGCCGACGGGCAGGAGCGCCCACCGCACCTTCTGCGGCATGAGCAGCGCGGCCGCCAGCGCAATCTCCACGACCAGGGGGCCCCAGGTCAGCGCGGCGACGCCGACGGGAGTGTCCATCACCGTGTTCAGGGCCGGACGGAGCCAGTCGGGGGCTCCGAAGGCGTAGTTGTTGATCCAGTAGTACAGGGCGCTGCCGTCGGCCCATTCGGCGTGGGGGAGTTTGGCGACGCATGCCTGGAAGTAGAGGACGGACATCTGGATGCGGGCCATCGTGACCGCGCTGATGCCGACGAGGGCCCAGGTCGGTCGGGTGCCCTCGGTGGGCTGCGGTTGCCAGTGCCAGCGGCGCGGGTCGCCGAGGGCCACGAGGGCGAGCAGCAGGGCGAGGATCCAGGTGATCTGGTCGCCGCCGTCCGGGATGGAGATGCCGGTGAAGACGCTGAAGGCGACGTAGGCGTGCGGTACGGCTGTGAACCTGGGGCGCCAGCCACTGGCGGCGATGACCAGGACGAGGCAGCACGCCCACCGCATCGTCTCGTAGTGGTCGGGGGAGACCAGGCAGAAGGCGCCTGCCCCGGTGACGCCCCGGCACAACGGGTACTGACCGACGGTGGCGACTTCCCGGAACAGGGTCGCGCTGTCGCTGAAGGCGAGGGTGCCCAAGGTGCCGAGGGCGAGGAGGGTGCGTGCCAGGCCGTAGCCGGCTCCCCAGGGGAGGCTGATGGTGCGCTGCCGCATCAGCAGGTCACCTCCAGGATCATGACGCGTTCCGGGGAATGGGACGTGGCCACCAGGTCTCGCCAGGCGTACGGCGTGGGACGCTCCTGCAGCAGGCCGACGGTCCCGCACAGCGTCGGATGGGGCGTGCCGTTCGTGAGCCGGCGGCTGACGTTGCCGGCATTCGCCAGGCAGGTCTCGCTGCTGTCCGTGCAGTCGCGCCAGTCGGACTTCTGGGCTGCGGACAACAGCATGGCGATTTCCACGCCCTGCGCGCGTGACTCACGGTTCAGGCCGAACGCGTTGTGCGGGGAGGCGTGAGGGGTCAGGGAAAGAGCCTGCCAGCCGTCCGGGGTTTTCTTGTACGGAACGACCTCGGGGTCACGGGGGGACTTGGTGAAGAATGCCCAGCCCTGAGGGGCGATATTGACGACCGTGTGCTTTACTTTGGTTTGCGCTGGCAAGGTGATGACGTTCTTGGGGACCTGTTCCTGAACGGCATAGAGAACAATCACCGACCAGACGGCACATGCGATGGTGACCGATTTCAAAGACACAGAAACCTGGCCTGCTCCGCTCCGGGTAAATGCGGCACAGGCAGTGCGAAATTTCTTCTTCATGACGTGGTGGAGGATCCTCTGCCGCCGGGACGCGAAACGCAGCAAGGGGTGGGGCGGAGAGTCTGGAGCCTCTCCGCCTCACCTGCTGATCAGGCGGCCTTCAGGGCCTTCGTCACCTGAGCCACGGCCTCGTCCTTGGACAGCGGGGTGCCGTCACCGGTCGTCGGCTGGGGGCTCCAGAACCAGTTCTTGCCCTTGACGAAGTTGGCACCCACGGCGACGGTGACCGTCACCACGGCGCCGGCAGCGGTGACGACGGCGGCGACGTGCACCACCGCGGCGCCGACCGCCACGGTGACGCCGCAGAGCTGGCCGTTCTCGACCGGGGTGGCCTTGTCGTCCTTCTGCGCCACGGACAGCAGCATGTTCTGTGCGTCCGTGACGGCCTTCTCGACCTGGCGGGGGTCTCCGCTACGGGTCTTCGCGCTGAGGTCGGCGAAGAAGCCGGGGGAGCGCTTGTTGATGAGGTCGATCACGGCGTTGGAGGCGCGGACCTCGTCCAGGTCGTCGTTGTCGAGGTGCTGGCGGGCCTCGGCGAAGAGGTCGAGCTTCGCGAGCTCGCTGCCGACCTGGCCCTGCCCGAAGAACAGGCCCCGGAAGACGTTCTCACCGTCGACCGTGGCCGAAGCGGGAGAGGCGACCGCGGCGGTCACGGCGGTCTTGGCGGATCCGGCGCCCTGGTCGGCGATCGCCGACGGTGCTGCGGCCACGCACAGGGCGGTGGCCGTGGCACTGGCGACTAAGAGAATGCCGCGCTGCTTGATGTTCAACTTCAATCCCCTCGTTTGAAAGGCGCTCAGGGGACGGCAAAGCCTGCGGTCAATCCGCCCCCCGACGCGTGATCTTGCCTCCCGAATGCTCACACAGCAAACGATCATCCGTCGAGCAAATATGGTCACGCTCACACCCGCCGCAGACGGATGGACGCGTTCCGGAAATCCTTCCGATGTTTCCGGCCAGCCGGAGCGTCGGTACTTGACGAGCGAAATCTGAGAAGGTGTCGGGTGAGGTTCGGGCGGTAAAGTCCGCGACCGGAGAGATCTTGCTCATGCGTCCGTTTGCTGGTTCGAGCAGAGGGCATTGAGGAGCGCGGCGCCGCGTTCGGCGTCATCGACGCTCACGGCAAACTCGGGGCCCTTGCTGGGGTGGATGACCAGGCACTCGCCCGACCGGAGCATGACGGTGGTGCCCAGTCCGCTGAGCCGGTAGCCCCAGCCGCCGACCTGCGCCGGGGAGCGGGTCTCGGAGCGCGCCGAGACGATGTCACGAGCCGCCCAGCGGCGGACCGGCCAGCCCAGTGGGCCGAAGGACACCTCCAGACCGGCCTCGGTCACGCGGGCTTGCACCGAGGAGCAGGCGAGTACCAGGAGTGAGGCGATCGCGAACGGGGTGATCAGCGCCCACTGCATACCGATCAGGAGGCCGCCCGCAGCCGCCACCGCGGCGGCTACGGCCACCAGGCCCGTGAGCGCGGCGGTGAGGTGGAGCCAGGGGTTCGACGTGCGGGCGAGCCAGACCCGGCGTTCCCCGGCCGGAATCTCCATGACGTCACCCCCAGCGGGCTGCCCCGGCGTGGCGGGCAGCGCTGCGCGTCGACCGGCCAGCCGGCCGAGTATCCCCGCCGTCACCGCGGCCATAGCCGTGATCACCACTCCCGTGCCGACCGAGCCGGCGTCCTTCCAGTCGGCCCGGTCCAGGTTGGCCCGCACGATCGAGGCCTGGGTGCCTGCCAGAAAGACACCTCCGGACAGCAGTACGGCCCCGACCCACGCTCCTGAGGGCGAGCCACCCCGCCGCCCGGCGAAAGCCAGCGAGAGAACCAGGACGGCCCAGATCAGTGCCGGGAAGAGTGCTGCTGCCCACAGCGGCATCGAGCCGTCCGGAGCGCCGTCCCCCCAGTGCGTGGCGAGCCGCGCCGGCAGTCGCCCGTTCGCGACGAGGGGAAGCGCGGCAAGGACGGCCAGCACGCCGACCGCCCATATCACCGCCGCCCACCGGGCACCGTTCGTCTTCGTACGGTCAGTCACGAAAGCCCCCTGATCATCTCGATGAGATCGTTCTTGCTGTACCCGAGGTGTGCCGCGTCGGCCACCAACTGCCGTGCCTTGTCGAGCAGCTGCGCCCGCTGGTCTGCGGCCTCGGCGACGGTTACGCCGCGACCGCGCCGGAACTCCAGCACTCCCTCGTCGCGCAGGGCGCGCAGGCCGCGGAGAACGGTGTTCGCGTTCACGCCCAGCGCCCGGGACAAGTCCCGCGCAGGAGGCAGTCGGTGCCCCGGCGCGCACTCGCCCTCGGCGATGGCCCGTCGGATCGCCCCCGCCACCTGCTCGTGAAGGGGGCGACTGTCCGTGGTGTCCAGTCTCAGCAACATGATGCTAGTGACGATAGCACTATCGGTGTCATGTCGTGTGGGTGTTGCCGTGGTCCTTGGTGACTTGGTGCGGCATCCGCGCCGCAGCTCGGCAGGCGGCGGGTCCCTCTTCCTCCGATACTTGATCGCGTGGACAGATCATCGGCCGGCAGGTCGACACGGCTCGGTAGTCGTGAGCCGGTTGTGGTTCGGTCGTTCGCAGAGGGTGACTCTGCGGCGGAGCTGACGCGTCTCGGTCACCGTGCCTATGCCGATCACGCGGCCGAAGGCCGTGTCTTCTTCGCCTCGTACCAGGTCGGTGCAGGACACGGCCTACAGGCTGGGCCGGGATGAGCGCTGGGTAGCCCTGGGCGAACCTCCCCACCGCCTGTCGGATGATCGCCAACGCGTGTGCGGCGTACGCGGATCACGTCGACACCGCGTTGTAGCGAATACCCGAGGAGTCCAGCCCCATCACGGGAGAGACGCTGCTCCCCTGGGAACGTCCCCGCCTCGGCGGCGACGGCCACGACGGAGGACTCCACGAGCTGGTCGCCGGCGACATGCGCATAGCCCGGCTCGGCAACATCCCGCCTGCCATGGACGCCGCCCAAGCTCGCGTACCCGTGCC
Organism: Streptomyces antimicrobicus; assembly: GCF_020532625.1. Taxonomy (GTDB): domain Bacteria; phylum Actinomycetota; class Actinomycetes; order Streptomycetales; family Streptomycetaceae; genus Streptomyces; species Streptomyces antimicrobicus. Next base: position 20,375 of record NZ_JAJAUY010000100.1, read on the forward strand.
GCAACCCGAGGGAGGGGGATTCCTCCCACCGATGCCGCCGTTCCTCGCGCCTTTGGTGCGAGTGCCCTTGCTGGTGCCGGTCGCCTATCGGCCGGCGAACGGGCCCCGCGTCCAGCCGACAGCACCACCGACGCCACCCAACCCCCGCTTCCCACCGCTCACGCCTCCCGAGCAGCAGGAATTCCAGACCTGGCTGAGCTCACTTCGTGCCGGCGATGTTTCCGGTGGTCGCCCCGCCGAGGTCGCCTACCAGCTGCGCATTGCCGGATACCCCGAGTACGAGGTCCCCATCGCACCCGGCACGGGCAAGGGAACCACGCTCATGGTGGACGGATTCCGCGACAGCGACGGCATGGCCATCGAGGCGAAGTGCGTCAACAACCCGGGGAAGAAGTGCTACCGCTCCCTTGAGGAGCTCCGCACGAACCACCAGACGGGCAAGAAGGAGTTCCTCTTCGACCCGGACCGGAACGAACTGCGGAAGTACGCCGCCGCCTTGGACGACCCCCGCAACCCAGAGATGCGCGGGGTTGAGACCGTCACCAACAATGCCGACTCCGTCGCCTACTGGCGCGTGATGATGGCCGCCTACGGCGTCAAGGGCTACGCCCGCTACGTCCCCTGAACCGCTCACCCAGCACAGTCCGAGGAGCCCTACCGTGGACCCGTCGCAGCTCGCCGAACTCCGCACCATGTACGTCTTCACGCCCGTCGAGGGACAGTCATGAGGCCTGACGTATGAATCACTCCGGGACCGGCTGCTGGAGTGAGACCCCGACGAGTTCATCCGCATCGACAACCACGGGCAGATCTGCGGCTCCTTCATGCACTACGGCATCACCCTCGACGACGAGGAACTGGAGGGGTTCGCTCGACTGGAGCCGGAAGGCATCTCCGTCCTGGACTGCACCGCGCAGTCCGCCGCGAACTTCGTCGGCTGGCTGCGAGAGCACATCGTTCCCGACGGCATGGCGATGACGTTCAACAGGGCCTGGCGGCTGGAGGAGGACTTGCCCGACGCCACGGTCCCCGAGGTCACGCGCCCTCGTCTGGTCGCGGCCTTCCTCGCCCACCTCGAAGCCCTTGGGCTGGACTGAACCCACCGGTCGCAGCGACATTCCACGGTGGGGTGGGGGGGGCCCCCGCGGGCCCCCCCCCCCCCCCCCCCCCCCACCCCCCCGGGGGGGGGGGGCGGG
>NZ_JAJAUY010000101.1 GCF_020532625.1 Streptomyces antimicrobicus
CACGCCGGGCCCGGCCGTGCCCGGCCCGGCCGCGGGGGTGCGGTGGCGTTACAGCCTTGCCCACGTGCGCCGGTCGCGGGCGGTGCCGTACAGGGCGGCTATCTCGGCCGGCTTGAGCACCCCGCCCTCGTGTGCCAGTGCCGTGCCCGCGTCCCCCGGCCGCAGGACCCGTACGTCGCGCAGCGTCGGGGCCACGTCCACGCGGGTCGCGTCGACCACGGCGAGGGCGGGGCGGACGGGGGCCGTCAGGGCGTGGCCGGCGCGTTCGGCGGCGCGGCGGGACCAGCGGACGTCCGGGCGGGGTTCGGTGCGCCCGGTGGTGACCAGCAGGTCGCCCACGTGCACCCGCTGCCGCCGGCCCGCCACCGTACGGACGCACAGCACCCCGCCCGGGCCGATCAGCAGGTGGTCGATGCGGCCGGCGCCGGGCAGCGGCACGGCGTGCAGCACGCGCCAGCCCGCGTCCTCCAGGGTGTCCAGCTCGGCCCCGAACCGCGCCTGGGCCAGCAGGTCCGGCCGCAGCCGGTGGCGGGCCCGGGTGCCTCCGGGGCCGTGGTCGATCTCGCCGAGGAGGTGTTCGCCGGGCCGGTTGGGCGCCAGGTCGTCGTCGGGGTGCAGGCAGAGCCGCACCAGCTCGGCGGGGCCGGGCACCGGGGGCGGGCCCACGGTCCAGGAACCGGTCAGGTACGGGCGTAACGCCGCCACCGCGGCCTCGGTGTGCTCCTCGGCCAGGACGCTCACACGGCCGGCCTCGCGGTCGTACCAGGCCACGCTGCGCCCGTCCGGCAGGGTGACGTAGAGCCTCCCCCGCCCGGGCCGTCCGCTGGGAACCACCTTCATCGCCCTCACCCCCGCGGTCCATGGGAGCAGCCCGGGACGGCGGCGGCAATCCCCCGGATGCGGCAATCCGGCGGTCGTGTAACGACTCCGCAGCCACCCCGCAGGGTGGCTGTTACACAACCACGACCGGGCTGCAAGATCCGCGCCCTAGGTTGGTCCTCGCCCCGGCACCCCGGGCGAGAACCGACCCTCTTCGACCGACCGAAGGACTTGAGGACTTCCCGTGAGCACCGTCCGCCGCCGCACCCTCACCCGCGCCGCCGCCGTGACCGCCTGCGCCGGGAGCCTGCTGGCGCTGCCCGCCGCCGCAGCCCTGGCCGACGGGGTACCGGCCGCGGCGGCCGCGCACTCCGCCGGGCCGCAGCGGACCCTGGTCAAGAGCCTGTCGCTGGCGGACGGGGTGTCGGTCGCCAAGGTCTACCGGGTCGGCGCGGGCGGCTACGAGGCCGACGTGATCCGGGACGGGGCCACGGTCTCGACCCTCACCAGCCGCGCCGGTGCGACGGGCTACGGCTCGGCCGGGACCCTGTACATGGCCCTCGGCCCCGACGGCAGCCTCTCCTCCTGGACGGCGGGCGGGGCGCACCCGAGCGCCGAGCCGGTGGCCGACGGCCGCAAGACCGCCACCCGGACGGCGGCGTACGCGGGCACGGCCCCGCTGCGCGGCGCGCCGCAGGCCGGGGCCCGGCCGGCGGTGGCCACCGAGGGCACCGGGCCCGCCGAATCCACCGAGTCCGCCAAGGGCGACGGGACCGGCCGGGGCACCGTGTCCGGCTCCACCGGGGAGCGGGAGGCGGGCACGGCCGACGGGGGCACCGCGCGCACGCTGCGGCTCCACACGCTCGCGGACGGGCCCGGCGAGGGCGTGCTGATGCTCGCCGCCGGCGGCGGCATGGCGGCCGTCGGCGCCGCCGGCCTGGGGTTCGCGATGCTGCGGCGCGGGCGTTCCGACTCCTGATCTCCCCCCTTCCCTTCCCTCCCCCCTCCCCTCCCCGGCCGGGCCAGGCCGGGCCGGGGGCGGCGACACCGTCCGGTGGGGCGCGTACCCCGGGAGGCGTACGGCCGCACACGTACAGCCGCACACGTACGGCGGCCCGCGTACAGCCGCACACGTACGGCGCCCGCGTTCGGCCACACGCGTACGGCGCCGCGCGTACGGCTCCACACGTACGGCGGCCCATGCAGAAGGCGCCTCGTGGGTCGGACCCGTGGGAGCGGCTCCCGGCGGGCCGCTGTGCGGGCCGCGGAGCCGTGGGCGCGCCGGTGGGCGGGCCCGTGGGCGCGGGAGGTCCGGACCTCTGTCTATGGTTGACGCGATCAGCTGACACGATGAGCCGACACCACGAGCTGACCCGAAGAGCCGACGCGTCGCGTCGACCCGCCGAGTCGACCCGCCGAGTCGACGCGACACGTTGCCGCGACGCCTTGACACGCGGCGCGCCGTCGTCGCGTTCGGCGCGTTCGGCGCGGTGCGTCTGTGCGGCGCGGCGGTGACGGACGGTCTCAGCCAGGACGGCGAGTCAGGAACAGGAGGACGCGGGACGCGGTGAAGCGCTTTCGCCCGAGCACGGTGGCCGTCGGTGCCGCGCTGCTCCCCCTCACCCTGCTGACCGCGGCCTGCAACAACACCGGCGGTCTCGACGCCGCCGGCGCCACGCCGACGGCGAGCGGCCCGGTGCACCTGTGGCCGGGGCGGCAGGGCGCGACGGTCCCGCCGGCCGATCCGGGCGGCGCCCCGCCCGAGTACGTCAAGGGCATCCCGCCGGTGCAGAACGAGGACGTGCACGCGGTGGACCCGGTGGCCCTGGTGCAGGCGGAGGTCAAGAACCACCCCAAGGCGGAGGTGGGCCCGGACGGCATGCCCAGGGGGACGGCCGAGGCGATCGCGAAGTGCCAGGCGGTGGGGCAGCAGACGCCGCAGTGCCCGGTGCTCAGCCCCTACTACCGCGACCTCACCGGCAACGGCAAGGACGAGCTGATCATCGGCATCGAGCTGCCGGACCGGATGCTGTCGGTCCGCGTGTACACGGCCGACCCCGACGGCCGGCTCAACCGGATCATGGCCACGACCGAGACCGCCGTCAGCGTGGAGCTGGCCGGCCGGGACGTGATCGTACGGGTGCCCAGCGGCAACCCCGGCTACGAGCTGATCACCGCCTGGTCCTGGGACGAGAAGCAGCGCACGATGCTGCCGACCCGGGAGCAGATCGTCCGCGTCCCGCAGAACCAGGGCTCCGGGCCCGGGTCGGGACCGGGGTCCGGCCACGGGTCCGGGTCCGGGTCCGGCCACGGTTCCGGCCACGGCTCGGGGTCCGGGTCGGGGTCCGGGCCCGGTGCGGCTCCCGGTGTGCGGCCCGTCCCGCCCTCCCCGCCGCGATGAGCCGGCCATGAGACGCCCCACGCCCCGCAGAAACGGTACGCCGCGGATCCGCGCCCCCCGCCTGCCCGCCTGGACCGCGACGCTGACCTGGAAGTCCGCCTGCTTCATCGTGGTGATGTGCTGCTCGCTGGCGGCCGTACTCGGCGCGCTCGTGCACGTCGAGGTGACCCGGCAGACCGTGCGCACGGCCCGGGAGAAGGCGCTGATGAAGCTGCACGACGCCGCCCGCGCCTACGAGGCGGGCGAGCAGTTGCCCCCCGAGACCGGGCTCGACCTGCCGGGGCTGCCGCAGTCGCTGCGCGACCTGGCCGTCTCCGGGCAGCGCGGCACGATCGTGGCCGACAAGGACGGCCGGGCCACGATGTGGGCGGCGGCGCCGGCGGACGGCAGGGCGCTGGCCACGGCCATCGACTACAGCCAGAGCGCGCGCACGATCAGCGGGCTGGACAACGCGATCATCGGCTCGTCGGTGCTGGCGATCGGCGGGACCCTGCTGGTCGGCGCGTTCGCCGTCACCCGGGTCACCCGCCGGCTGCACCAGACGGCCACGGTGGCGCGCCGGATCAGCACGGGCGACCTCGACGCGCGGGTCGACGACCCGCGCACCAAGAACGCCGCGCGCCACCAGGACGAGGTGGCCACGGTCGCCGGGGCGCTGGACACGATGGCGGCGAGCCTGCAGGCGAAGCTGCTGAGCGAGCAGCGGTTCACGGCGGACGTGGCGCACGAGCTGCGCACCCCGCTGACGGGTCTGCAGGCGGCCTCCGAGCTGCTGCCGCCGGGGCGGCCGACCGAGCTGGTGCAGGAGCGTGTCCGCACGATGCGGCAGTTGACCGAGGACCTGCTGGAGATCTCCCGGCTGGACTCGGGCAGCGAGCAGATCGAGACGGACCTGCACCCGCTGGGCCCGCTGGTCGAGCGGGTGGTCCGGGCCTCCGGCACCGGGACCGAGGTCGAGGTCGTGCGCGACCTGTGCGTGGAGACGGACCGGCGGCGGCTGGAGCGGGTGCTGGGGAACCTGGTGGCCAACGCGCACAAGCACGGGCGGGCGCCGGTGGTGCTGACCGTGGACGGGCCGGTGGTGACCGTACGGGACCACGGGGACGGCTTCCCCGACTACCTGCTGGCGCACGGCCCGCAGCGCTTCCGTACGGAGCCGGGCTCGGGGGCCAAGGGGCACGGGCTGGGGCTGACGATCGCGCTGGGTCAGGCCGAGGTGCTGGGCGCTCGGCTGACCTTCCGCAACGCCCCCGACGGCGGCGCGGTCGCCACCCTCCACCTGCCGCCCCCACCGGACGACCCTCCGCAGCCGACGTAGCCCCCGGCCTGGCGCCCGGCCCGCCCGCCGCCCGACGCCCTCCTAGCCCCGGCCCTGCTCCTGCCCCGACCCCGGCCCCTGCTCCGGCCCCCGCCCCGCATCCGGCCCTGCCGCCGGATCCGGCCCTGCCGCCGGGTCCGGATCCGGCTTCGGCTGCGGTTTCGACTGCGGCTGCGGCTTCGTCCAGGGCCAGCGGAGTTTCGGCTTCACCCCGGTCGGCTCGTAGGTGTACTTCCAGCCCTTCTGGAGGCCCAGCCGCTTGGTGTAGCCGGCCGGGACCCGCTGGTAGAGGAGGACTGTCGGGGGGCCGCCGGCGGCGTCCGGGACCGGGATCTCGTACCACTTGGGCGGATGGCCGGTCGGTCCCACCAGGACCGGCAGGACCCGGCCGTCCATCGGGCCGCCCTCGAACGGGGTGTTCTCGCTTCTCACCCCACCAGTGTCACAGCAGGTGCGCCGCCTCGGAGACCACCGGGATCACGCGCCGGGCCAGGACCCCCACCGGCCCGTCGGGGGCCTCCAGCGCGAGCGCGGCGCGCGCCACGGCCGCCGTCTGCGGATCGGTGGCGGCGGTGGCGGTGAGCAGGGCGACGAACTGGTCCAGCAGCCAGTCGCGCAGCTCCGCCACGTCGGGCTGCTTGCCCTCGTCCAGCCAGATCAGCGACGCCGCCTCGACCGCCGTGATCCACGTGCGGACCATCATCCGCAGCCGCGGGCCCGGTGCGGGCACGGCCAGGTGGACGAGGATCTGCTCGGCGGCCCGGCGCCGGATCCCGTCCACGATGGCGGTGGTGCGGGAGGTCTCCACCACGCTGCCGCCGTGCAGCAGGGCGCTGAAGCCGGTGTCGTGCTGGTCGACGAAGGCGAGGTAGCGCTCCAGGGCCCGGGCCAGCCGCAGGGTCAGCGGCCCGGTCTGCGGCTCGGCGAAGCAGACCGCGAGCTCGTCGGCCGCCGAGCGCAGCGCGGCCTCGTACAACTGCTGCTTGCCGCCGGGGAAGTAGCGGTAGACCAGCGGCCGGGAGACTCCCGCGGCCTCGGCGACGTCGTCCAGCGAGACGTCCTCCGGGGCGCGGTGCGCGAACAGCGACAGGGCGGCGTCGAGGAGCTGCGCCCGCCGCTCCGGCACGCTCAGGCGGCGGTAGGCGCGGGGGGCCGCGGGTGTCGTCCGGGTCATGCGGGCAGCGTAGCCGCCCCCCGCACCGTACGGGTTTCAGGCGAGGAGTCCGGAGCTCTTCCACAGCTTGCGGCCGACCCCGCGCAGGACGCCGATGTCGTCGAGGAAGTCGGTCAGGCGCTTGGCCCCGGTCTGCATCACCTCGCGGCGGTGGCCGCTGGCGCGGACCTGGGCGACGGCCTCGCGGCGGTCCAGGCCCACGTTGTCGTAGACGGCCGGGTTGACGAAGGCGAGGGAGAAGACGCGGGCGGCTTCGCCGCAGCTGATCCGGGTCAGTTCGCGTTCCCAGCGCGGGGCGGTGACCATCTGGCGGCGCAGCTCCTCGCGGGCGTACCGGACGTGCCGGGCCTCCTCGACGACGTGGATCCGGGTCACGCCGCGCACGAGCGGCTGGATCCGCTCGTCGGGGAAGGTCAGGCGCTGCATCCAGTCGAGGATCTCCTCGCCGAGCAGGGTGCAGGCGAAGGACCCCGGGGTGGTGGAGACGGTCTTGAGGATCCGGCCGAGGTTGTGGTTGAGCCGGGAGACCGGGTAGGCGGGGGCGCCGCCGGTCCGGATCATGCGGGCGAACATCATCGAGTGCCGGCACTCGTCGGCGATCTCGGTGAGCGCGTAGCGGACGTGGTTGCTGGTCAGGGACTTGTCGTAGATGTGGCGCACCATCAGCTGCATGAGGATGATCTCGAACCAGATGCCGAGGGAGGCCAGCGCCGCCGCCTCGTGGCGGGCGAGGTCCATGCGCTGTTCCTCGGGCATCTTCTTCCACAGCGGGGTGTCGTAGAGCGAGACCAGCTCCGGCGGCCAGTACCACTTGCCCTCGACGGGCGGGGCGTCCCAGTCGAGTTCGCGGTCGGGGTCGAAGGAGTGCTTGGCGGAGGACTCCAGCAGCCGTGCGGCGATCTGCTCGCGGTCCTTGAGCGGGCCGAGCGCGTCCGCGAGGAACGCGTGGTCGGTCGTGGTCGTCATGGCGTGGGACACCTCGGAGGGGTTGCCGGCGAGGAAGCACCGGCGCGGGTTACCAGCGGTCAGCACTTATGAGACTGCCTGTCAGCAAGGCCGTCAATCCCTCGCGCGCGACTTGTTGACCCGGTGTCTACCAACGTGCTGCACTGCCAACGGCCCGATTCGCTACGGCGCGTGGAAGGCAGGACCTCAGTGTCGACGCAACGGCTCTACACCCAGGCCCCCGGCCCCGGCTGGGAGGTCCCGGCCTCGGGATCGGCCCGCTTCAGCTGGGACTACGACGACGGCCGCGACCGGCTGCTGGCCCTGTACCAGAAGGGCAAGGACAAGCAGTGGGACGGCGCCAAGCGCATCGACTGGGACCTGGAGGTCGACCCGTACGACCCGCTGGGCACCCCGGACGACGTGCTGACCCTGTACGGGACCCGGCACTGGGCGAAGCTGACCGAGAAGGACAAGGGGGACCTGCGGCGGCACTACACCTCCTGGCAGTTCAGCCAGTTCCTGCACGGCGAGCAGGGCGCGATGGTGTGCGCGGCGCGGATCGTGGAGTCGGTGCCGGACCTGGACGCCAAGTTCTACTCGGCGACGCAGACCATGGACGAGGCTCGGCACGCGGAGATCTACGGGCGCTTCCTGCACGAGAAGATCGGCATGCTCTACCCGGTCGACGACAACCTCCAGGGCCTGCTGGGCGACACGCTGCGCGACTCCCGCTGGGACATGCCGTACCTGGGGATGCAGGTGCTGATCGAGGGCCTGGCCCTGGCGGCGTTCGGCATGATCCGCGACACCACCACCGAGCCGCTGCCCCGGCAGATCCTGGCCTACGTGATGCAGGACGAGGCGCGGCACGTGGCGTTCGGGCGGATGGCGCTGCGGGACCACTACAGGCAGCTCACGGACGCCGAACTGCGCGAGCGCGAGGAGTTCGTGATCGAGGGCTGCTACCTGATGCGGGACCGGCTGCGCGGGGTGGAGGTGCTGGAGAACTTCGGCGTCCCGCGCAAGGAGGCGGAGGAGCTGAGCGAACGCTCGGAGTTCCTGCGCCTGTTCCGCAAGCTGCTGTTCAGCCGGATCGTGCCGTGCGTGAAGGACATCGGCCTGTGGGGCCCGCGGCTGCAGAAGGCCTACCTCGACATGGGCGTCTTCGACCTGGGCGACGCGAACCTGGACCTGCTGATGACCCAGGACGAGGAGCTCGCGGAGGCACTCGACCGCGAACGCTTCGCGGCCGAGGAGGCGGCCCGGGTGGCGGAGGTCGAAGCGGCCGTGGCCGAAGGGGCGCGGCCCTAGCCGGGGGGGGCGCGGCCTGGCCCGCGGCCGTGGCGGAAGGGCGCGGCCCTAGTCGGCGGCCGGGGGCGGGAAGGGGGCGCCCAGGGTGAAGGCGTAGGCCGTGGGGCCGTGGGCGCGCAGGTGCAGAAGCCTTTCCTCGCCGTCCGCCACCGTCGGCCGCACCCCCGCGGGCACCCACCAGAGCACGGCCACCTCCGCCGCCTGCCGCTCGAACCACTCGTCCCGGCGGCGCATGAGCTCCCGGTGCAGCCCCCGCCCGACGAAGGCGGCCAGGGCGGCGGGGTCGCGCCACACGGACAGGTTCATCACGATCCGCTCGTCCCCGAACGCCCGGTGCCGCGGCCCGCCGTGCCCGGACGCGTCCACGAACCGCCAGACGAACCCGTCGGCCCGGTCGGCGGCGTCGTTGACGGGCCCGACCCCGGCCTTGAAGTCGTCGAACTCGCGGGCTTCGGTGGGGAATCGGGCCACGCCTATGTTGGCCTGCGCCAGTTCGTAGGTGGTCATGGACGCACCCTACTGACCCGGGCGCCCTGGTTCAGCGGGCGGTGCTCAGGGCCGCCTGGAGCACCGTGCGGGCGATCGGGGCCGCCGCGCTGTTGCCGCTGATGTCGCCCCGGCGGGCCGCGGCGTCCTCGACCACGACCGCCAGCGCGACCGCCGGTACGGCGGCGTCCTCGGCCTTGGCCCATCCGATGAACCAGGCGTACGGCGTCCCGGCGTTGCCCACGCCGTGCTGGGCCGTGCCGGTCTTGCCGCCGACCACCGCGCCGGGCACGGCCGCGTTGCGGCCGGTGCCCTCCTCGACCACCTTGACCATCAGCTGCTGCAACCGCAGCGCCGTGGCCGGGGTCATGGCCCGCCCCAGCGAGCGGCGCTGCCCCGAGCGGACGGGCGAGCCGTCGTCCTGGGTGGTGCGCTCCACCAGCCAGGGCCGGGCGATCTCGCCGCCGTTGGCGACGGCCGCCGCGACCAGGGCCATCTGCAGCGGGGTCGCCGTGGTGTTGAACTGCCCGATGGCCGACAGCGCCAGCTGGTCGGGGCTCATGTCGGTGTCGAAGTTCGACCGGGACACCCAGGACGGCACCCGGAGCCCGTCGTCGTTGAAACCGAACCGCCGCGCCGCCTCGACCATGCGCCGCAGGCCCACCTGCACCCCGATCCGGGCCATCACCGTGTTGCACGACCACTGCACGGCCTCGGCCATCGAGGCGTCCTCGCAGCCGGTGGCGGCGTTCGGCAGCAGGGTGCGGGTGCCCGGCAGCGGGTACGGGTCGGGGGTGCGGGTCGGCGCGTCCACGTCCGTGACCACGCCCGAGTCCAGGGCCGCCGCCGCGGTCACGATCTTGAACGTGGAACCGGGCGGGTACGTCTCCCGCAGCGCCCGGTTGAGCATCGGCCGGGCCGGGTCGGCGTTCAGCCGCGCCCAGGCCTCCCGGACCGCGGAGCCGGTGCCCGACAGCACGCCCGGATCGTACGAGGGGCTGCTGACCAGGGCCAGGATGCGCCCCGAGGACGGCTCGACGGCCGCCACCGCGCCCCGCTTGCCGGCCAGCCCCTCGAACGCGGCGCGCTGGACGGCGGCCCGGACGGTGGTGACGGCGTGCCCGCCGGCCGGCCGCCCCCGGGAGAGCTCGTACCAGAGCGGGAAGGCCGACAGGCCCGGGTCGGTGCCCGAGAGCACCGCGTCCTCGGCGCGTTCGACGAAGCTGGTGCCGTAGGTCTGCGAGGAGAAGCCCGTCACGGGGGCGTAGAGCGGGCCGTCGCGGTACGTGCGCTCGTAGCGCAGCAGCTGGCCGCTGTCGCGGGAGCCGGTCACCGCGACCCCGTCGACCAGGATGTCCCCGCGCGGGCGGGCGTAGCGGTCGATGGCGGTCCGCTTGTTGGCCGGGTGGGCGTCCAGCGCGGCGGCCTCCCAGACCTGCACGCGGCCGACGTTGGCGAGCAGGGCGGCGAACAGCAGGGCGCAGAAGGCCGCGCACCAGCGGATGCAGCGGATCACCGGGGGGCCTCCCCGGGCAGCCGCAGGGTGGGTGGTACGCCGTCGGGTCCGTGCGCGTCGGCGCCGTGGCGGCCGGAGTCGTCGCGGGCGGAGCCGTCGCGGGCGGAGCTGTCGCGACCGGCGCTGTCGCGGGCGGCGCTGTCGCCGAGCCGGACCAGCAGGGCGACGATGATCCAGTTGGTCACCACCGAGGAACCGCCCTGGGCGAGGAAGGGCATGGCCATGCCGGTCAGCGGGATCAGCCCGGTGACCCCGCCGGCGATCACGAACACCTGGAGCGCCAGGATCGAGGCCAGCCCGGTGGCCAGCAGCCGGCCGAAGGGGTCGCGCAGCGCCAGGCCCGCCCGGAAGCCGCGGGCGACGAGGAGGGCGTAGAGGGCCAGGAGCGCGCTGACACCCGCCAGCCCGAGCTCCTCCCCCGCGGTGGCCAGGATGAAGTCGGACTTGGCGGCGAAGCCGATGAGGAAGGACCGGCCGTGGCCGAGCCCGGTGCCGAGCACCCCGCCCGCGCCGAACGCGAACAGCGACTGGGCGAGCTGGCCCGGCCCCTGGCCCCGTTCGATCGAGGCGAAGGGGTTCAGCCAGTCCTCGACGCGGCCGTGCACATGCGGCTCGAACGTGCCCACCGCGTACGCGCCCAACCCCGCGAGCAGCAGCCCGACCGCGATCCAGCCGATCCGGCCGGTGGCCGAGAACAGCATGATCACGAAGAGTCCGAAGAACAGCAGCGAGGTGCCGAGGTCCCGTTCGAGCACCAGCACGCCCACGCTCAGCAGCCAGATGGCCAGGATCGGCGCGAGCACCCGGCCCGGCAGCAGCCGCAGCTTCCAGATCCGGCGGCCGGTCAGGGCGAGGGCGGTCCGGTTGGCGGCGAGGTACGTGGCGAAGAAGACGGCGAGCAGGATCTTGGCGAACTCCCCCGGCTGGAAGGAGAGCCCGGCGAACCGGACCCAGATGTGGGCGCCGTTGACGGCGGGGAAGCAGACCGGGACGAGCATCAGGACCAGCGCCGCGGTCACGCTGAGGTACGCGTAGCGCTGGAGCACCCGGTGGTCGCGGAGCACGGCCACCACCACGACGAACAGGACGACCCCGAGGGCCGACCACAGCAGTTGGGTGTCGGCGGTGGCGTGGCCGGGGGTGGTGAGGTCCAGCCGGCGGATGAGGACCAGGCCCAGGCCGTTGAGCAGGACGGCGATGGGCAGCACGAGCGGGTCGGCGGACGGCGCGCGGAGGCGGACGGCCAGGTGCGCGAACAGGGCGGCGCCGGCGAGGCCGGCGGCGTAGCGGCCGGAGCCGGGCGGGAGGTGTCCGGTGGTCGCCAGGCCGGCGTAGAGGTGGCCGAGGACGGAGACCAGGACCGCGCCGGTCAGGAGCGCCAGCTCGATGGCCCGGGGGGAGGGGGGTCGGGACGCGCCCGGTGGCGGGGGGCGGTCCACCACCTTTGCCGTCAATGCGGTCATATGGGAAACGTAGCAAGCGTCCGGGGCTTACGCCCCTCTATGTCATAGTCTGCCGAAGAGTCGTCAGAAACGATCGGGAGCCGTGGACATGGGACCGGTGGAGTTCATCGTGCTGGCCTTCCCCGAGGAACAGCTGCGGGTGCCCGCCGTGGCCGCCGTGATGGGGCTGCGCAAGACCGGCAACGTGCGCCTGATCGACGGGCTCGTGTGCACCAAGACGGCGGCGGGAGAGGTGCTGGCGGCGGAGTTCGACGAGTTCGTCGAACTGGCCGGGCTGCTCGCGCACCGGGAGGCGGCGCGGTTGATCGGGCCGGAGGACGTACGGGAGGCCGCAGACCTGCTGGAGCGGGGCAGCTGTGCGCTGCTGGTGCTGGTGGAGCACGTGTGGGCCGAGGACGCGGCGATCGCCGTGCGGCAGGCCGGGGGGCGGATCGCGGGGTCGGTACGGATCCCGGCCGAGCGGCTGGGGGTGGCGTGATGTTCATCCGCCCGGTCGGCCCGGTCGTCCGTCCCGCGGAGCGCCCGGCGGGGCGGCCGCTGCTGCGGGGGCTGCTGGCGCGGGGCGCGTACGTCTGGGAGCCGGCCCAGGTCCCGGTACTCCCGGCAGTCCCGGGAGCCCCGGCAGTCCCGGCAGTCCCGGCAGGGCGCGGGGGCGTGGCTACGGGCGCGGCCGGGGCCGGAGGCGGAGCCGGGGCCGGAGGCGGAGCCGGAGCCAGGGCCGAGACCGGGGCCGGGGCCGGGGGTCGGGCCCCGCTGCCCCAGGACCTCGGGGCCACCCCGAGGGACCCCACGACCCAGGCGGAACCCTGGCCGCCGGGGGCGCCCGTCGCGCCGGGCGCGGGGGCGTGGCCGGAGGCGGGGGCAGGGGCGGCCGGGCCGGGCGCTTCGGCGGAGGCGGGTGCGGGAGCGTGGGCGGAGCCGCCGCCCCACGGTGCCGCCGGGGGTGGTGAGCCCGGCGAGGCAGGCGCGGGAGTCCCGACACCCGGCGCCGGTGACCACGCGGAGCACGCCGACGGCTCCCTCATCGCCCAGCTCACGCAACTCGCCGCGCTGGCCCGCGAGGGCCTGCTGACCCCGGAGGAGTTCAGCCGCGCCAAGGCCCGCCTGCTACGCGAGTGAGCGGGCCCCGGCCCGCACCGAAGCCCCGCCCAGGGGCGCGAGGAACTGCGCGCCCGGCCACAAACAGGCCAGCAGCCACCGGACGGCAGCAACCACCCGCGGCAAGGCCGCACCCCGACCCCGCCGCGCAACCCACCCTCCCCCGCAGGCCGCAGGCCGCCCCCGGCCGGCCGCGCCGTTCCCCGCGCCCCCGAACACCGGCTCCGGCCCCGCGGCGGACAGGGGCGGGGCCCCGGGGCCGCCCCGTGCACCGGCTTCGGCCGGACGGCAGACAGAAGTGGGGGGCCGTGCCGCCGAGTAGGTGGATCCCGGTGGGGAGCGGCATGGGATGCGGGGGTTTGTCATACCGGGTGTGGGACGGTTCGGGGGCGGAGGTGATCTCATGTCACGACGGCTGCTGCGCGCCGCCGCCTGCCTCGCCGCGGCCCTCGCCGCGGCCACCCCGGTGTCCCCTGCGAGCGCCGCGCCCGAGCCCGGGCGGGACGTCGGGCAGTTGCTGACCGAGCTTCAGGGGCTGTACCAGAAGGCCGAGGAGGCCACCGAGGCCTACAACGCCACCGAGGCGGCCCTGGCCGCCCGCCAGGGCGAGGAACGCCGGCTCACCTCGGAGCTCGGTGCCGCCCACGGCGCCCTCGCCCGGCACCGGGCCGCCGCCGGCCGGCTGGCCCGCGCCCAGTACCAGGGCTCCCACGACGCCCTGCCCCGCTACGCGCGGATGCTGCTGTCCGGCGACCCCCAGGCGTTGCTCGAGCAGCGCCGGGTCGCCGCCCGCGAGGCCGCCCACCGGGCCGCCGTGATCCAGCGGCTGACCCGCAGCGCCGCTCAGGCGGGTGCGCTGGCGGCCAAGGCCCGCGAGGAGCTGCGGTCCCAGGCGGACCTGGTCGCCCGGCGCAAGGCGCAGAAGGAGGAGGTCACCGGCCGGCTCCAGCAGGTGGAGCGGCTGCTGGCCTCGCTCACCACCGACGAGCTGGCCGCGCTCTCGGCCCGCGAACGCGCGGTCACCGCCGGCGCCCAGCGCGACCTGCTGGCCTCGGGCCGACTCGGCACCGCCACCCGCACGCCCACCGCGGCCGGCGGTGCCGCCGTCCGGTACGCGACCGCGCAGATCGGCAAGCCCTACGTGTGGGGCGCCGAGGGCCCCGGCTCCTTCGACTGCTCCGGCCTGACCTCGCAGGCCTGGGCGGCGGCCGGCCGGACGATCCCGCGCACCAGCCAGGAGCAGTGGGCCCAGCTCACCCGGATCCCGCTGAACCAGCTCCGCCCCGGTGACCTGGTCGTCTACTTCCCCAAGGCCACCCATGTCGCGCTGTACCTGGGCGACGGCAAGGTGGTCCAGGCGCCCCGGCCGGGCGCCCGCGTCAAGGTCTCCCCCATCGCCGCGAACCCGCTGCTGGGCGCCGTACGGCCGGACCCGGACGGCGCCCCGCTGGCGCACTACGCGCCGCCGGAGCTGCCCCCGTCCGCCGACGCGGGCGAGGGCGAGGGCGGTACGGGCGACCACACCGGCTACTCCGCGGAGGAGGCCCCCGCCCCGGCCCCGACCTCGGCCAGGTAGTCCACCGCGTCCACCGGGTCGTAGAACCAGTCGTCGAAGTCGGCCGGGTTGTCGAAGCCGTTGGCGAATCGATCCGCCACCGGCTGCAACTGCCCGGCCGCGCCGATCAGGTTCAGCACGTGCTCCGGTGGCGGCGCCAGCATCGCGTTGGTCCACCGGGTGACCGGCTTGCCGGTGGTGAACCAGTACTTGTCGAACGTGGCCTTCATCCAGGCCTCGTCGAACGGCCGGTCCCCGCGCATCAGGACGGAGGACAGGTACGACGCCGCGCACTTGGCCGCCGCGTTGGCGCCCTGGCCCGTGATCGGGTCGTTGGTCACGACCACGTCCCCGACGCCCAGCACGAGCCCGCCGCCCGGCAGCCGCCCGACGGGCTTGCGGACCACCGGCGCGTACCGGCCGGCCAGCGTGGCACCGGAGTCGGTCAGCTCGACGCCGGCGGCCCGCTCGTACTCCCAGGGGGTGTACTTCTCCATGAGCTCCAGGGTCAGCGCCAGGTGCTCGGCCGGGTCCCGCACGCCCCGGAAGACGTCCAGCGGGCCGCCCGGCAGCCCCTCCCAGAACAGGATGTCGGCCCGCCCGGACAGGGTCAGGGTGGGCATCACGAACAGCTCGCCGACCCCCGGCACCAGGTTGCAGCGCACCGCCTCGGTCCCCGGGTGCTCCGCCCGCGGCCGGAGCCCGGTCACGTAGCTGACCGCGAGGGCGCGCTGCGGGGCGTCGTACGGGGACCGGGCCGGGTCCCGTTCGAACATCGACACGAGCTCGCCCTTGCCGGCCGCCACCAGCGTGAGGTCGTACGTGCCGGAGAGGTAGTCCAGGTCGGCGACGGAGGCGCCGTGGACGACCAGCCGGCCGCCGCGCTGCACGAACGTCTCCAGCCAGCCGGCCATCTTCAGCCGCTGGTCCACGGACTGGGCGTACGCCCGCAGCCGGCCGAGCCAGTCCACCGCGCGGCCGGAGCCGTCGGGCGCGGCGACGCTGACGCCCAGGCCCTCGATCCGCGGGGCGCGGCCCTCCCAGAAGTTGAGCCTCAGGTCCCGCTCGTGCTGGAGCGCGGTGTCGAACATGACCTGCGTGGACATCACCCGGCCGGACCGGATCTCGTCCGGCGTCCGGTTGGACATGAGGGTGACCTCGTACCCCTTGTCCTGGAGTCCGAGGGCGAGCTGGAGGCCGGACTGCCCGGCCCCCACGACAAGTACCGTGCGCATGGGGATCTCTCGTTCGCGGGCTACTCGGGGGTGCTGTCGAGGGCGTGGCCGACCAGGGTGACCAGGGACTCCACGACGGTGTCCCGGCGGCGCGCGTCCATGATCACGACGGGGACGGTCGCCGCGATGCTGAGCGCCTCGCGGACGTCGTCGGCGCCGTACGCGCGCGAGCCCTCGAAGTGGTTGACCGCGACGGCGTAGGGCAGGCCGCAGCTCTCGAAGTAGTCCAGCGCCGGGAAGCAGTCCCGCAGCCGGCGGGTGTCGGCCAGCACGATGCCGCCGGCGGCGCCGCGGACGAGGTCGTCCCACATGAACCAGAACCGCTCCTGGCCCGGCGTCCCGTACACGTACAGGACCAGGTCGTCGTCCAGGGTGACGCGGCCGAAGTCCATCGCGACGGTGGTGGTGGCCTTGTCCGGGGTGCCGGACAGGTCGTCGGTCGGCGCGGCGGCCGCGGTCATCACGGCCTCGGTGCGCAGCGGGGTGATCTCCGAGACGGAGCCGACGAAGGTGGTCTTGCCGACCCCGAAACCGCCGGCGACCAGCACCTTGACGGCGACGGGGGCGCGGGAGCGGTCGTACTGCCAGGGCTGGACGCCCTCCTCGCGCTCCAGGAGGTTGTCAAAGACGGCGGAGACCACTGAGCACCCTTTCCAGCGTGGCGCGGTCGGGGCGGCCGGTGCCGTGGCCGCCGCCGTAGACGCGCAGCCGGCCCTGGTCGGCGAGGTCGCTGACGAGGACGCGGACCACGCCGAGCGGCAGCTTCAGCAGCGCCGCGATCTCGGCGATCGTGCGCATGCGGCGGCAGACCTCGACGATGGCCCGCATCTCGGGCATGCGGTCGTTCTTCTTCACCTCCGCGTCGAGGGTGGCGACGAAGGTCTCCACGAGCAGGACGCGGGTGAAGCGGGTGCGGCCCCCGGTGAGGGAGTACGGGCGGACGCGCGCGGGGCGGCGGTCCGCCCCGCGTATCGGCAGGCGTGCGGGGGCGGGTGCTGCTGCCCTCACTGGGTGCTCTCCAGGGACTGACGCAGTTCACTGCGGACTTCGGGGGTCAGGACGTGTCCGGCACGGCCGACGAAGAGCGCCATGTGGTACGCCACCACGCTCATGTCGCAGTCGGGCGTGGCGTGGACACCCAGCAGCGAGCCGTCGCTGATGGCCATGACGAAGACCGAGCCGTGCTCCATGGCCACCATGGTCTGCTTGACCGCGCCGCCGTCCATCAGCTCGGCGGCGCCGGTGGTGAGGCTGCCGAGGCCCGAGACGATGGTGGCGAGGTCGGCGCAGGCGCCGCGCGGGCCGGCGGGGCGCCGCCCGGGGTCCGCGGCGGTGGCCGCGGCCTGCGCCTCGGGCTCGGAGGAGAGCAGGAGCAGCCCGTCGGAGGAGACGACGGCCACCGAGACGATCCCTGGCACCTCCTCGACCAGGTCGGTCAGCAGCCACTGCAGGTTGCGGGCCTGGGTGCTCAGTCCGTACGTACTGGGCGCGGTCATGTGCGGGCCTCCTGTGCGGTGTCCCCCGGTTCGTTGTGCCCCTGGTCGGCGGCGAGTTCGGCTTCCACCACTCGTCGTCCGTCCAGGGCCCCCTGGTAGAACCCGCCGAGCCGGCGGCGCAGTTCCTCGGCGTCGACCTTCTTGCGGGGCTCGGGACGGGCGGCCGGAGCCCGTCCGGCGGCCACGACCCGCGGGGTCCGCTTCGGCAGCCCCGTGGCGGTGACGGCCTCCTCGGACTCCTCGGGGTGGCTGCCCTGCCGCGGCACCCAGCCGTCGGCCTCGTCCCGCGCCTGGGCGTGGGAGTCGGCCTCGGGGGCGGCGGACCGGCCGGCGCCGGGCCCGGCCGGGGCCGGCTCGACCGCGTCGAGGCCGGGGCTGGCGGGTCCGGGCGTCTCGGGCCCGGCCGTCTCGGGTCCGGGCGTCTCGGGTCCGGCCGCGGTGAAGATCTGCTCGGTCGGCGGCAACGGCCCCTGGCCCTCGCCGACTCCGCCGGTGCCGGAGCCGCCCTCGGCGTCCCCGGCCAACGCCTCGGCCAGGGTGCGCACGGCGGGCTCGGCGACCGGCTCCGCCGGGGCCGGGACGGTGGGACGCGGCTCGGCGGCAGTCTCGGACGCGCGCTCGCGGGCGGGCTCGGACGCCTCACGGGCGGCCTCGGACGCGCCCTCGCGGGCGGTCTCGGTCGCGGTCCCGTGGCCCGGCTCGGGCGCGGTCCCGTCGGCCGGCTCGGGCGCCGCCTCCGACGCGACCTCCGTGGCTGCCTCCGGCGCGGCCTCCGTGGCCGCCTCCGGGGCGACCTCGGGCGCGGCCTCCCGCGCCGGCTCCGCCGGGTACGGCCGGACGCGCGGGGGCAGGGTGTGCTCGTTGGCCTCGGCCACCACTCCCGGCAGCTGCAGCGCGGGAGCGCCGGAGCCGGCCAGGGTGTGGACCGGGGAGAAGGCGGGGGTGACGGGCAGCAGCCCGGCCGGGATCACGACCACGGCCTCGGTGCCCCCGTGCCGCCCGGCCCGCAGCTCGGCGGTGACGCCGTGCCGCGCGGCCAGCCGGCCGGCCACGTACAGGCCGAGGCCCAGCCCGTGCTCGGCCTCCGGCTCGGCGTCGTAGGCGTCGGGCGTGGAGAGCCGGACGTTGAGCGCGGCGAGCCGGTCCTCGGTGACGCCGATGCCCTCGTCCACGACGGACAGCACGGCGTCGCCGTTGTCGAGCAGCCGGCCCGACACCTTCACCTTGGCGTCCGGCGGCGAGAAGGTGGTCGCGTTCTCCAGCAGCTCGGCGAGGACGTGCGAGAGGTCGTCCGCCGCGTGCCCGGCCACCTGCGGGTGCGCGGGGACCGCCCGCAGGTCCACCCGCTCGTAGCGCTCGATCTCGCTGACGGCGGCCCGCATGACGTCGACCAGGGGCACCGGGTGGGCGTGGCCCGGCCCGTGTTCCTGGCCGGCCAGGACGAGCAGGTTCTCGTTGTGCCGGCGCATCACCGTCGCGAGGTGGTCGAGCCGGAACAGCGTCGCGAGCCGGTCCGGGTCCTGCTCCTTGGCCTCCAGCTCCTCGATGACGGCGAGCTGCCGCTCGACCAGGCCCAGCGTGCGCAGGGACAGCGAGACGGAGGTGGTGGACAGGATGCGGCGGTGCTCCTCCAGGCCCCGGCGCAGCTCGGCCAGTTCCGCCTCCAGCGCCGTACGGCCGCTGCTGAGGGCCTCGTTGCGGCCGATGAGGCGGCGCCGGTCGGCGTCCAGTCCGGCGATCTTGGTGTGCAGGGCGACGGTCTGCTCGCGCATGGCGTTCAGCGAGCGCACGACGTCGGCGAACTCGTCGTTGCGGCCGGTGAACTTCACCGGCTCCACCGAGCCCTCGGCGGTCGCCAGCCGCGCCGCGCCGCGCCGCAGCACCGACAGCGGGCGGGTCAGCGACCGCGCGACGGCGGTGCAGACGCCCACGGCGAGCAGGAACAGCACGCCCACGACGGCGATCAGCAGCTCCAGCCGGGTCACGTCGTCGTCGCGCAGCGCGGCCAGGGCCTCGGCCCGTTCGGCGGCGAGGGTGGACTCCACCGAGCGCATCCGGTCGATGCGGGCGGTCAGCGCCGTGCCGACGGCGGCGGCGTCGGTCCTGGCGCGGTCGGCCGGGGACAGCGTGGGCCGCTCGGTGAGCCGCTTGAGGTGCTCCTCGGCGGCCTTGACCTCGGGGCCGGTGACGGTCGCGGCGAGGGTCTGGCGTACGTCGGGCAGCGCGGCCCGGTTGAAGTCGTCGAGCGCGCCCTGCTCGCGGACCCGGGACCGCTGGGCGGCGGTGCTGAGTTCGTCGGCGACGGTCGAGCCGGGCGGCTGCGTGGCGAGGGCGGCGAGCAGCAGGCCGCGGGTGGCCGAGGCCTGCTCCACGGCCAGGCCCAGCGGCGCCAGCGGGCGGTTGGTGGCCAGTGCGGCCTCGGCGCGCGGCGGGGTGCGTTCGGCCAGCCGGGCGCCGGGGGTGAGGAGTTCGACGATGACGGCGGAGTACGCCTGGTGGGCGGCGAGCGCGGTGCCCTTGCCGTTCAGGGCCTCGTCGCGGACGCCCTGGATGCGGCCGAGGGCCTGGGCGAGCTCCTCGTCGGCGGCCGCCTTGGCCTCGGCGAGCTGCCGGTCGGCGCGCGCGGTGCGCTCCTGGACGGCGGCCTTGCCGGCGGCGGGGCGGCCCTTGGCCACGAACTCGGTGACGGCGTCCCGTTCGTCGGCCAGCAGGTGGCCGAGGGTGACGGTGTGCCGGGTCTGCTCGGCGAGGCCGACCAGCGCCTGGGAGTCGCCCAGGTCCGCCGAGGCGGACACGACGGCCGGGGCGCCCGCTCCGAGGACCGCCAGACCGGCGACGGCGACGCCGACGACCAGCCTGCGGCGCACCCGTACGGTGCGTCCTTCGGCATGCGCGGTGCCGTTCTTCCGAGACCGCTTCTTCTGCACCGGTGCTCGCCATCCTGTACGTGTGGTCGTGCCGTGAATCGTCTGCTCGAACTGGCCGAGTCAACGGCCGGTCAACAAGTAAACGCTCCCCGCCCGCTCGTACCGCTTCCGACCCTTGCAGTGTGTTGGGGAGAGAGCCGTACATCGCCCGCCCGGCCACTCGAACGAGTGAACATCACGGAAGAGTTGGCGAACAACTCGGCGGCCACCCCTCGGGGCTCCGGTTCGTGGACGGCCGGTTGAAAGATCGCGGCGGCCTTTGGCAGGATGCCCCGCCCCGCTCCGCCGGTGCCGTTCGGCCGCGTTCGCCGGATTGGTACGGACCTGAAGTCGATCTCCAGGGGCGAACCCCCGTCGCACCGGACATCCCAGGGCACACTGTCCGTATGCGCATCGATCTCGCGACAGCCCCCGGAAATCCGGAACACCCCAATGAGGACTGGGTGTCGGCGGCCCTGCCCGCCTCCGGCGGGGGTGGCGTGCTGGTCGCGCTGGACGGGGTCACACCGCCGCGCGGGGACACCGGATGCACGCACGGGGTGCCGTGGTTCACCGCCCGTCTGGGTGGTCGATTGACCGAACTGTCCGGTTCCCGCCGGGACCTGCCGCTCGATCAGGTCCTGGCCGAGTCCATCCGCGCCACGGCCGACGCCCACCGTGACGAGTGTGACCTTTCTCACGTCCGCACGCCCCAGGCGACGGTGGTGGTGGCCCGCTGGGACGAGGAGCGCGTGGAGCACCTCGTGCTGTCCGACTCGGTGCTCCTGCTGCAGTCCCCGGAGGGCGAGGTGACGACGGTGCTGGACGACCGGCTGGACCGGGTGCCGCGCGAGACGCTGCGGTCGGTCGCGGCCACGGACGCGCTGCGCAACGCGGAGGGGGGCTTCTTCACCGCCGCGGCCGACCCGGCGGTGGCGGCGCGGGCGGTCACCGGCAGCACGCCGCGGGAGCGGGTGCGGGCGCTGGCCGCCCTGACGGACGGCGCGAGCCGCTGGACGGACACGTTCGCCGAGGGCGACTGGGCCGAGTGCCTGGCGGTGCTGCGCAAGGAGGGCGCGCAGGGCCTGATCTCCCGGGTCCGGTCCGTCGAGTCGGACCCGGACCGCTCCTGGGCCCGCGGCAAGCGCCACGACGACGCCTCGGCGGTCTACGCCGAACTCTGAGGGGGCCGCGGGCGGGGCCCGGCCCGGCCGGTCACGCCGTGTCCGGGCCCTGGTTCAGCTGGTGCAGCAGGCGGGCCAGCTCCGCCACCTCGCCGCGGTCCCAGCCGGCGAGCTTGCGCATGTACTGGCTGCGGCGGGCGTCGCGCACCGCGAGGAAGCGCGCGCGGCCCTCGTCCGTCAGCCCCACGAGGAACGCCCGGCCGTCCGCCGGGTCCTGCTCCCGGGCGACGAGCCCCAGGTCCTCCAGCGCCCGCAGCTGGCGGCTCATCGTGGCCTTGCCGACGCCGAAGTACGTGGCCAGGTCCGTGGCGCGCTGCCGGCCGGCCGCCTCCAGCCGGACCAGCAGCCCGTACGCGGCGGGCTCCAGCTCCGGGTGCAGCTGGCGCGCCATCTCCCCCGAGGAGGCGCGGGCCCGCCGGAGGAAGACGGACAGCTCCCGCTCCAACGCGAGGAACTCCTGGTCTTCGCTCCCGTGCACGGCCGCTCCCATCGGTGGTGTGTGTGACCCGCTGGCCTGGTCCCCGCCCCCAGTTTCGCAGCCCCCGGCCCTGGTCACCGCAGGGGCGGCGGCCAGGGGCGGGGGGACGGGGGGACGGGATCGGGGGGCGCGGGTGCGGGGGCGCGGG
>NZ_JAJAUY010000102.1 GCF_020532625.1 Streptomyces antimicrobicus
CGGGGCGCCGGCCGCGGGGGCCTCGGCAGCGGCCGGCTTGGGGGCCGGGGCGCCGGGCTTGGGGGCAGCCGGACGTGCCGCGGACGCCGGGGTCGGCGCAGCGGGCTTGGCGGGCGCGGCCTTGCGGGGCGCGCCGGGCTTGGCAGCGGTCTTGCCGGCGCCACCGCCGGGACCCTGCAAAGCGTCGGTCAGCTTGCGTACAACGGGCGCCTCGATCGTCGAGGACGCCGAACGGACGAATTCACCGAGTTCCTGGAGCTTGGCCATGACGACCTTGCTCTCCACACCGAACTCCTTGGCGAGTTCGTATACCCGGACCTTAGCCACTTCGCTCCTTTTAGGTCCGGGTTACGCCGGACCGTCGCTACTTCATGGGCGTACTCATCGCGTACTCATCGAGTGCTCATCGCAATCTCGACCTACTTCCAACTCGCGAGGTACCTGACCGCACGGGGTTCCGTGCCGTACTTCTTCCTACGGTGTCGCCTCTGCGGCCTTGTCGACCGCCGTGCGCAACTCCGCCGTGTCGAGCACTCCCGGGAACCGAAGGGCCCGGGAGAACGCGCGGCGGCGCACCGCCTGGTCGAGGCAGACCACGGCGGGGTGCACGTAGGCACCCCGGCCGGGCAGCGTACCGCGATGGTCGGGGACGCACGCGCCCTCGACCGCCACGATCCGCAGCAGATCGCTCTTGGCCGCTCGCTCCCGGCACCCCACACAGGTGCGTTCAGGGCGTGCACGGGTATGCGTCCGGCCAGACACGCTTAGTCTACCTCCCCGTACCGACCTCACCCCTTCGGGCGAAAAATCGAACGGACGTTGTCGTGATCCCGGCGGAGCTGCTCCGCGGGACCGTGCTCCGTGGATCTGTCTACCCGCCGGGCCAACCCCGGCGGTAGCGGATTTATTCCGCGGCCGGCTCGGTGTCGGGCCGGATGTCGATGCGCCAGCCGGTGAGCCGGGCGGCGAGGCGGGCGTTCTGGCCCTCCTTGCCGATGGCCAGCGACAGCTGGTAGTCGGGCACGGTCACCCGGGCGGAGCGCGAGGCGAGGTCGACGATCTCGACCTTGCTCACCCGAGCGGGTGACAGCGCGTTGGCCACCATGTCCGCCGGGTCGTCCGACCAGTCGACGATGTCGATCTTCTCGCCGTGCAGCTCGGCCATGACGTTGCGCACACGGCCGCCCATCGGGCCGATGCAGGCGCCCTTGGCGTTCAGCCCGGAGCGGGTCGAACGGACCGCGATCTTGGTGCGGTGGCCGGCCTCGCGGGCGATCGCGGCGATCTCGACGGAACCGTCGGCGATCTCCGGGACCTCCAGGGCGAAGAGCTTCTTCACCAGGTTGGGGTGGGTGCGCGACAGCGTCACGGACGGACCGCGCACGCCCTTGGCGACCCGGACGACGTACGTGCGCAGGCGCAGGCCGTGCGGGTACTCCTCGCCGGGGACCTGCTCCTGCACCGGCAGGATGGCCTCCAGCTTGCCGATGTCGACGAGGACGTTCTTGGGGTCCTTGCCCTGCTGGACCACGCCGGTGATGACGTCGCCCTCGCGGCCGGCGAACTCGCCG
Source organism: Streptomyces antimicrobicus (assembly GCF_020532625.1). Taxonomy (GTDB): domain Bacteria; phylum Actinomycetota; class Actinomycetes; order Streptomycetales; family Streptomycetaceae; genus Streptomyces; species Streptomyces antimicrobicus. Next base: position 1,572 of record NZ_JAJAUY010000102.1, read on the forward strand.
AAGGTCAGGTCGTCCTCGGCGTCGCGCAGACGCTGGAGGATCACCTGCTTGGCGGTGGTGGCGGCGATCCGGCCGAAGCCCGACGGCGTGTCGTCGAACTCCTGGGCCTCCTGGCCCTCCTCCAGATCCTGCGGGTCTTCCTTCGCCCACACCGTCACGTGGCCGTTGGTGCGGTCCAGCTCCACGCGGGCGCGGCGGCGGCTTCCCTCGGTGCGGTGGTAGGCGATGAGGAGGGCCGACTCGATCGCCTCGACGAGCAGGTCGAAGGAGATCTCCTTCTCCCGGACCAGACCCCGCAGGGCACTCATGTCGATGTCCACGGCTACGCCTCCTCTTCCTTCTTGTCCTTGCGGTTGAACTCGATCTCGACACGCGCCTTGGCGACGTCCCCGAAGGCGAGGCGGCGGGTCGTGGCCTTGCGGCCCTTGAGCCCGGGCACCTCCAGGTCCACGCCCTCGTCGTCCACGCCGAGGATGCGGGCGATCAGTTCCCCGCCTTCGGCCAGCTGGAACTTCACGAGGCGGCCTGTCGCCCGTACGTAGTGGCGGTGCTGGGTCAGCGGGCGGTCGGCGCCCGGGGAGCTGACCTCCAGGACGTACTCGTCGTCCCCCATCGCGTCGGTCTCGTCGAGCTTCTCGCCGACGACGCGGCTCAGCTCGGCACACGCGTCCAGCTCCACGCCCTCGTCGGAGTCCACGATCAGCCGCAGCATGCGGCGCTTGCCCGCGCGGGACAGCTCGATCTCTTCGAGGTCCAGGCCCTGGGCGGCGACGAGCGGCTCCAGCAGTTCGCGCAGCCTGTCGCTCTGGGTGGTGCTCATCCGGGTGACTCCTCGGCCGCGTGTGCTGTTGTGGTTTCGTCGCGTGTCAGGTCAAAGGGTATCCGGTCCCGGAGGGTGTTGCCGTCCGCCCTGTGGACGGGCCCCCGGGTACCGTGATCACAGCCCGCCCCCGCAACACCCTCAAGGACGACGCCCGTGCCCTGGACCACGCCTTCGCGCAGGAGCCTGCTCGCCACAGCCGCCGGTGCCGCGCTGCTCACGGGATGCTCCGGCGGCGGACGCTCCGCCTCCGGCTCCGACGCTCCCCTCGAACGGCGCGTCCGGGAGGCGGCCGTCCGGGACAGCGAGGCACTGCTGGAACGTTACGACGCCACGGTCAGGGCCCATCCCGCCCTCGGCCCCCGGCTCGCCCCGCTGCGCGCGGCGGTGGCCGAGCACGTGGGCGCGCTGCGCCCCGACGGCGCGCGGCCGACCCCCTCCCCCGGCGGCTCGCGGGCCGCCGCCGGCGCGCCGCAGGGCGCCCGCGGCGCGAAGGGGGCGCCCGCGATCGTCGCGGTCACCGTCCCGGACCAGCCGGCGGAGGCGGTGGCGGAACTGGCCGACGCCGAACGCGGCCTGGCCGAGGCCAGGGTGCAGGTCCTCGCGGACGCGCCCGGGGAGCTGGCCCGGCTGCTCGCGTCGGTCGCCGCCTGCGGCATCGTCCACCACCACCTGCTCACGTCGAACCCCGGAGGCCAGGAGTGACCCGCTCGCAGCCCTCGCAGCCCGCGCGGCAGGAATCCGCCTCCGCCCGCGCCCTGACCGCCGCCCAGGCCGCCCTCGCGGCCGAGCACGCCGCGGTGTACGGCTACGGACTCGTCGGCGCCCGGGCCACCGGGCCCCGCGCGAACGAGGCCCGGGACGCCTACGGCGGCCACCTCGCGCGGCGCGACGCCCTGACCCGGACCGTGCGCGGGCTGGGCGGCGTACCGCGGCCCGCGGAGGCGGCGTACACCCTGCCGTTCGAGGTGCGCACCCCGGCGGACGTGGAGCGGCTGGCCGCCGAGATCGAGGAGCGGGTGGCCGGCGCGTACTCCGATCTGGTGCGGGCCGCGGAGGGGCCGCTGCGCCGGGAGGCGGCCGACGCGCTGAGCCAGGCGGCGGTCCGCGCGGCACGCTGGCGCGGGGGCGGCGTAGCCTTCCCTGGGCTCGCTGAACGATCGGATCGAGCCAGGCACAGCTGAAAGGGACCAGGCACGCATGGCTTTCGAACCGCCGCAGCGACTCGAACGGGCGCTCGGCGAGCCGCCGGGCTCGGCGCAGGACGCGCAGTGGCTGGAGCGGCTGCCCCGGCTCGCCCAGGAGGCGGCGGCCCGCCGCGGGGTGGCGGTCCTGCGGGCCCAGGCCCCCGGCGGCCGCAGCAGCCTGGTCCTGCTGGTGGCCTACCCGGACGGGACCCCGGCCGTGCTGAAGCTGGCGCCGCCGTCCGCCGGGCCCGCGCTGGAGCAGGCGGCGCTGGCGCACTGGGGCGGGTTCGGGGCCGTACGGCTGCTGGACACCCGGCACGACGACGGCGCGCTGCTGCTGGAACGGCTCCAGCCGGAGGTCTCGCTGCGCTCGCTGCCGGAGACGAAGGCCGTGCTGGAGGCGGCGGGCACGATCCGCCGGCTGTGGGTGGCGCCGGCGCCCGGCCATCCGTTCGAGTCGGTGGCGGACCGTACCGCGCGGCAGGCGCTCGCCATGGCCGAGGCCGACGAGACGGCGCAGCCCCTGGTCCGGGTGGCCCTCGCGATCCGCGAGGAGTTGACCGCGCTGCCCGGCGAGGAGTTCCTGCTGCACGGGAACTTCCGGCAGGGCAAGGTGCTGGCCGGCACGCGGGCGCCGTGGCTCACGGTCGGCCCCGAGCCGCTGGTCGGCGAGCGCGCGTACGACCTGGCCCGGCTGGTCCGGGACCGGCTGGAGGACCAGGTCGCCTCGTCCGCGGGGGCGGCCGGCGCGCGGCGCCGGGTCAACCGGCTGGCCGACTCCCTGGAGCTGGACCGGGACCGGCTGCGGGGCTGGACGCTGTTCCGGGCGGTGGAGTCCGGGACCCGGGCGCTGGCCGCGGGGCGGCGTCGGGACGCGGAGCTGTTGCTGGAGTTCGCCGGCTGGCTGTAGGGGCATACGGTGAGTAGAACGTCTGCCTCGGCAGGGGGCCGTCATGGTCGAAGAACTGCTCACCGCCGCCCTCGCGGCGGGTATCGGAATCGTCGCCTACCTGGCCGGTGCGGCGCGGGTGGTCAAACAGTACGAACGCGGCGTGGTCTTCCGCCTCGGCCGGCTGCGGCAGGGCATCCGGCCGCCGGGGATCACGCTGATCGTGCCCGGGGTGGACCGCCTGCGGAAGGTCAACATGCAGATCGTGACCCTGCCGGTGCCGGCCCAGGAGGGCATCACCCGGGACAACGTCACGGTGCGGGTCGACGCGGTGGTCTACTTCCGGGTGATCGACCCGGCCAACGCGATCATCGAGGTCGAGGACTACCGCTTCGCGGTCTCGCAGATGGCCCAGACCTCGCTGCGGTCGATCATCGGCAAGTCGGACCTGGACGACCTGCTGTCCAACCGCGAGAAGCTCAACCAGGGCCTGGAGCTGATGATCGACAGCCCGGCCGTGGGCTGGGGCGTCCAGATCGACCGGGTGGAGATCAAGGACGTCTCGCTGCCGGAGACCATGAAGCGGTCGATGGCCCGGCAGGCGGAGGCCGACCGGGAGCGGCGCGCCCGCGTGATCAACGCGGACGCGGAGCTCCAGGCCTCGCGCAAGCTGGCCGAGGCCGCCGGGGTGATGGCGGAGCAGCCCGCCGCCCTCCAGCTGCGGCTGCTGCAGACGGTGGTGGCGGTGGCCGCGGAGAAGAACTCCACACTGGTCCTGCCCTTCCCGGTGGAACTCCTGCGCTTCCTGGAACGAGCCGCCGAGGCCCAGCCGGTGCGGAACCACTCCCCCGAGCCCTTGATCCCCCGCAGCCCGGAACAGGCGATCGGCCCGAAGGCTCCCCTGACCCCGGAACCCCGATCCCCCGAGACGTCCCCACCCCAGGCTGCCTAGCCCCACCCGGAGCCCCCGGCCCCGCGAAGCCGCGCCCGGCAGCCCGCGCCCCGGCGACGGGAAAGCCGAGTTCAGCCGGGCAGCGAGGCAGCCGGGCAGCCGGGCAGCCGGGAGTGCCTCAGCCCGCCACGCGGGCCAAGGCCTCCTCCAGCGGCAGCTCCTCCCGCCTGCCGGACGCCCGGTCCTGGACCTCGACCACCCCGTCACCGGCCCGCCGCCCGGCGACCAGGATCCACGGCACGCCGATGAGTTCGGCGTCGGTGAGCTTCACCCCCGGCGACACCCCCACCCGGTCGTCGAGCAGCACCCGCCGCCCTCCCGCGGCGAGCACCGCCGCGGCCTCCTCCGCCAGCCCCAGCTGCACCGCCTTGCCCGCGGCCACCACGTGCACGTCCGCCGGAGCCACCGCCGCGGGCCAGCACAGCCCGCGCTCGTCGGCGGTCTGCTCGGCCAGCGCCGCCACCACCCGCGAGACCCCGATGCCGTACGAACCCATCGTCACGCGGACGGGCTTGCCCTCCCGGCCCAGCACGTCGAGGCCGAACGCGTCGGCGTACTTGCGGCCCAGCTGGAAGATGTGCCCCACCTCGATCGCCCGGTCCAGGGACAGCCCCGCACCGCAGGCGGGACAGGGGTCGCCGGGCTCGACCACGACCACGTCCAGGTACCGGTCCACCTCGAAGTCCCGGCCGCACACCACGTTCCGCGCGTGCGTGTCGGGCCGGTTGGCCCCGGTCACCCAGGCCGTGCCCGGCGCCACGCGCGGGTCGGCCAGGTAGCGGACCTTGCCCAGGCCCTGGGGTCCGACGTAGCCGCGGACCAGGTCGGGACGGTCCACGAAGTCCTCGGCGGTGACGAGTTCGACCACCGCCGGGGCCAGGTGCTCCCCCAGCTTGCCGAGGTCCACCTCGCGGTCGCCGGGCACGCCGACCGCGACGATCTCGCCGTCCACCTTCACCAGCAGGTTCTTCAGGGTCGCCGAGGCGGGCACGCCCAGATGCGCGGCCAGCGACTCGATGGTGGGGGTGTCGGGGGTGTCCAACTCCTCGACGGGGCCGTGCTCCTGACCGGTGGCCGGGGTCAACGGGTGGGTCACGGCCTCGGTGTTGGCGGCGTACCCGCAGGACCCGCACGAGGCGAAGGTGTCCTCACCGGCCGCGGCCGGCGCCAGGAACTCCTCCGAGGCCGAGCCGCCCATGGCGCCCGAGACCGCCGAGACGATCCGGTGGTCCAGCCCGAGCCGGGTGAAGATCCGCCGGTAGGCGGCCCGGTGGAGGGCGTACGAGGCGGCCAGGCCCGCGTCGTCCACGTCGAAGGAGTAGGAGTCCTTCATCTGGAACTCGCGCCCGCGCAGCACGCCCGACCGGGGGCGGGCCTCGTCCCGGTACTTGGTCTGGATCTGATACAGCATCACCGGCAGGTCCTTGTAGGACGTGCACTGGTCCTTCACCACCTGGGTGAAGATCTCCTCGTGCGTGGGGCCGAGCAGATAGTCGGCGCCCTTGCGGTCCTTGAGCCGGAACAGCAGGTCGCCGTACTCGCTCCAGCGCCCGCTGACCTCGTACGGCTCCCGCGGCAGCAGCGCGGGCAGCAGCACCTCCTGCGCCCCGATCGCGTCCATCTCCTCGCGGACGACGCGCGCGACGTTGTCCAGGACCTTCTTGCCGAGCGGCAGCCAGATCCACACCCCCGCGGTGCTGCGGCGGACGTACCCGGCGCGGACGAGCAGTCTGTGGCTGAGGGTCTCGGCGTCGGCCGGGTCCTCGCGCAGGGTCCGTGCCATGAGCCGGGACATGCGCTGGACGTGCTGAGCGTGATCGGTGGACATGGCGGGAGGTTAGCGGCGCAGCAGGGGCAGCCGCGCGCCCATTACGGCGTAGGGCAGGCTCGCGCTCGGGAAGTGCACCTGCCGCGCGAGGTCGGCGTAGCCCAGCGAGCGGTACAGCGCCCGGGCCGGGCTCTCGGTGTCGATGGCGGACAGGATGGAGCGGGGCTCGGTGGCGGTGTCGGTGATCCGGGTGATCAGGGCGCGGCCGACCCCGTGGCCCTGGAAGCCGGGGTGGACGTGGAGCTCGGTGATGACGAAGGAGTCGTCGAGCCAGCCGTCGTTGCCGGTGGCCCGCAGGTAGGGCTGGACGACGGTGGACCACCAGTGGGTACGGTCGTTGGGCATGCCGTAGACGAAGCCGGCCAGCGCCCCGTCCTCGGTGAAGGCGCCGAGCGCGCGGGCTCCGGGGCAGGTCATGTGGCGCTGCACGATGTAGCGCCGGATGCCGACCTCCTCCTCGCTGAGGCCGAAGGCGACGGCCTGCACCCGCAGGGCCTCGTCGACCCGGGCGCCGAGGTCCAGGGGGCCGATCTCCAGTCCGGCGGGTGAAGGCACCATGCGGTGACCTTACTTCGCGGCGGTGGGATCAGAACAGGACGCTCATGAACGCGCCGACCTCACGGAAGCCGACGCGCCGGTACGCCGCGTGGGCGGCGGTGTTGAAGTCGTTGACGTAGAGGCTGACGACGGGCGCCACGTCCCGCAGCGCGTACGCGACGACGGCGGCCATGCCGGTCTCGGAGTGTCCCCGCCCGCGGAACTCCGGGGCGACCCAGACGCCCTGGATCTGGCAGGCGCGGGCGGTGGCGGCGCCGATCTCGGCCTTGAAGACGACCTGGCCGTCCTCGACGCGGGCGAAGGACCGGCCGCTGCCGACCAGCTCGGCGACCCGGGCCTGGTAGAGCAGGCCGCCGTCGCCGGCGAGCGGGGAGACGCCGACCTCCTCGGTGAACATGGCCACGCAGGCGGGCATGATCAGGTCCATCTCGTCCTTGCGGACGCGGCGGACCAGCGGATCGGCGGCCACCTCGCGCGCGGGCTCCTCGGTGATCATCAGCGGCTGGTGGGAGCGGACGTCCCGGGCGGGCCCCCAGTGCGGTTCGAGCAGCCGCCACAGCGGGCCGGTGGCCTCGGCGGGCCCGACGATGGAGGAGCAGCGGCGGCCGGTGCGGCGGGCCCGGTCGGCGAACGCCCGGACGGCCTCGGGGGTGGCGCAGACGGGGACCAGGTTGGCGCCGGAGTAGCACAGGGAGCGCAGCAGGCCGTCCTCGTAGAAGCCCCACATCTCGCCGCCCAGCCGCCACGGGTCGAGGCCGGCGACCTGGACCCGGGCCGTGACGAAGGCGTTCGCGACCGGGTCGCGGTCGAGGACTTCGAGCGCGGCGTCGAGGTCACTGGGTTCGAGGACCCGGGTGGTGGTCTGCGTCAACACTGGGGGTGCCTCACCATGCAAGTCTGCTGATCTGTCGCACTGTACCCGCATGCAGGTGCGGATGCCCTGTCGGCGAGGTCACGAAAAAGCCCCGGCCGCGCCCGCGAGCTGCGGGAACGGGCCGGGGCCTGACCGGGTGGAGCGGCGGTCGCCGGGCGGGTCAGCCGGCGACGGCGACGGTGGGCTCGCCGCTGGCGACGCCGTCCTTCTCCATCTGCTCGGCGATCTTCAGCGCCTCCTCGATGAGGGTCTCCACGATCTTCGACTCGGGGACGGTCTTGATGACCTCGCCCTTGACGAAGATCTGGCCCTTGCCGTTGCCGGAGGCGACACCGAGGTCGGCCTCGCGGGCCTCGCCGGGTCCGTTGACGACGCAGCCCATGACGGCGACGCGCAGCGGGACCTCCATGCCGGTCAGGCCGGCGGTGACCTCTTCGGCGAGCTTGTAGACGTCGACCTGGGCGCGGCCGCAGGACGGGCAGGAGACGATCTCCAGGCGGCGCTGGCGCAGGTTCAGCGCCTCCAGGATCTGGATGCCGACCTTGATCTCCTCGGCCGGCGGGGCGGAGAGGGAGACCCGGATGGTGTCGCCGATGCCCTGGGAGAGCAGCGCGCCGAAGGCGACGGCGGACTTGATGGTGCCCTGGAAGGCGGGGCCGGCCTCGGTGACGCCGAGGTGCAGCGGGTAGTCGCACTGGGCGGCGAGCTGGCGGTAGGCCTCGACCATGACGACCGGGTCGTTGTGCTTGACCGAGATCTTGATGTCGCGGAAGTCGTGCTCCTCGAAGAGGGAGGCCTCCCACAGCGCGGACTCCACCAGCGCCTCGGGGGTGGCCTTGCCGTACTTCTGCAGCAGCCGGCGGTCGAGGGAGCCGGCGTTGACGCCGATGCGGATCGGGGTGCCCGCGTCCTTGGCGGCCTTGGCGATCTCCTTGACCTTGTCGTCGAACTGCTTGATGTTGCCCGGGTTGACCCGGACGGCGGCGCAGCCGGCGTCGATCGCGGCGAAGACGTACTTCGGCTGGAAGTGGATGTCGGCGATCACGGGGATCTGCGACTTGCGGGCGATGGTCGCCAGCGCGTCGGCGTCGTCCTGGGTGGGGCAGGCCACGCGCACGATCTGGCAGCCGGAGGCGGTCAGCTCGGCGATCTGCTGGAGGGTGGCGCCGATGTCGGAGGTGCGGGTGGTGGTCATCGACTGCACCGAGACGGGCGCGTCCCCACCGACGGCCACGGAGCCGACCATGATCTTGCGGCTGACCCGTCGGTCGGCGAGCTTCGTCGGCACGGACGGCATTCCGAGAGAGATGGCAGTCATCTGCTGTGCAACCCCAAGGTGTGGATCAAGGTCCCGAGATCGGCGGGCTCCGGTGCTTCGAGATTACGCCACGCCGCACGCGCCCCGTGCACCCGCCGGGGCGCAGCCGCCCCGACGGAAGGGGCCGGGCACCCATGGTGCCCGGCCCCGTGCGGTCGCGGCGGCCCGCTCACCCGATCAGGTGATCTTGACCGGGTTCACCACGTCGGCGATGAGCACCAGCACCGTGAAGCAGACGAACACGCCCGCCACGACGTACGCCAACGGCATCAGCTTGGCCACGTCGAACGGACCGGGGTCCGGGCGGCGGAACAGCCGGGCCGTGTGCCGGCGTACGGACTCCCACAGGGCGCCGGCGATGTGGCCGCCGTCCAGCGGCAGCAGCGGCAGCATGTTGAACAGGAACAGCGACAGGTTGAATCCGGCCAGGACCTGCAGGCACAGCACCAGGATGTGGGTGGCGGGCAGGTCGAGGGTGAAGATCTCGCCGTTGATCCGGGCCGCCCCGACGATGCCCATGGGGCCGTTGGGGTCGCGCTCGGCGCCGTTGAACGCGGCGTCCCACAGCGGCGGGATCTTGGCCGGCAGGTCGATCAGGGCCTTCGCGCTGTCCTCGACCATGCCGCCCATGCGGGTGACCGCCTGGCCGAAGGACTGCTCGACGTAGCCGTTGGCGGGGGTGAAGCCCAGCCAGCCGGCGGAGACGTACTCGTCCTTGACGTAGCCGCCCTTGCCGTCGGTCTTGGCGACCTTGTTCTCGATCAGGGTGGCGTGCAGGTCGATCCGCCTGCCGTCGCGCTCGACCGTGACGGTGGCCGGGCCGATGGTGTCGCGGATCTTCTTCTGCAGGGTGCTCCAGTCCTCGACCCGGGCGCCGTTGAACGCCACGATCCGGTCGCCGGCCGCCAGGCCCGCGGCGGCGGCGGGCGCCGGGCGGTCGCCCTGCTTGCAGGTGTCCCGCTTCTCGGTCGGCGCGACCACGCACTGGGAGACCGACTCCACGGTCGTCGTGGTGGTCCGCACGCCGAAGGCCATCAGCGTGGTCAGGAAGATCACCACCGCCAGGACCAGGTTCATGAACGGGCCGGCGAACATCACGACGACGCGCTTCCAGGGCTTGCGCGTGTAGAACAGCCGCGTCTCGTCGCCGGGCTGGAGCTCCTCGTACGCCGCCGAGCGCGCGTCCTCGATCATCGACCGGAACGGTGAGGTGGAGCGGGCGCTGACCTTGCCGTCGTCCCCGGGCGGGAACATCCCGATCATGCGGATGTAGCCGCCCATCGGGATGGCCTTGATGCCGTACTCCGTCTCGCCCTTGCGGCGCGACCAGACCGTCGGGCCGAAGCCGACCATGTACTGCGGCACGCGGATGCCGAAGAGCTTGGCCGTGGAGAGGTGGCCCAGCTCGTGCCAGGCGATGGAGACCAGCAGACCGATCGCGAATACGACTATCCCGATCACGGTCATGAGAAACGTCATGCGCGCGCCTCCACGGCGGCACGGGCCGCCATCTCCCTCGCCCGGGCCCGGGCCCAGGCCTCCGCTTCGAGGACGTCACCGAGGGTCAGGGAAGTTCCCGCGGCCGGCGTCCCGTGGTCCTCGACCACTGCGGCGACCGTATCCACGATTGCTGTGAACGGCAGCCGACCGGCCAGGAAGGCGTCCACGCACTCCTCGTTCGCCGCATTGAACACCGCCGGGGCGGTCCCGCCGAGCGCACCCACGTGCCGGGCCAGGTCCACCGCCGGGAAGGCCTCGGTGTCCAGCGGGAAGAACTCCCAGGTGGAGGCCTTGGTCCAGTCGAAGGCGGGGGCCGCGTCGGCGATCCGGTGCGGCCAGCCGAGGCCGATCGCGATGGGGCCGCGCATGTCCGGCGGGGTCGCCTGGGCGAGCGTGGAGCCGTCGCTGAACTCCACCATCGAGTGGACGTAGGACTGCGGATGGACGACGACCTCGATCTGCTCGAACGGGATGTCGTAGAGCAGGTGCGCCTCGATGACCTCCAGCCCCTTGTTGACCAGGGTCGCCGAGTTGACCGTGATGACCGGTCCCATGGCCCAGGTCGGGTGGGCGAGCGCGTCCTCGACGGTGACGCGTTCGAGCTCGGCGCGGGTGCGGCCGCGGAACGGGCCGCCGGAGGCGGTCACCACGAGCTTGCGGACGTCCGCCCGGGTGCCGGCGGCCAGCGCCTGGAACAGCGCGGCGTGCTCGGAGTCCACCGGGATGATCTGGCCGGGCCGGGCCAGGGCCTTGACCAGCGGGCCGCCGACGATCAGCGACTCCTTGTTGGCCAGGGCGAGGGTGCGGCCGGACTTCAGGGCCGCCAGGGTCGGTTCCAGGCCGATGGAGCCGGTGATGCCGTTGAGGACGGTGTGGCACGCGGAGGCGGCGAGCTCGGTGGCCGCCTCGGGCCCGGCGAGGATCTCGGGCTGCGGCTCGCTGCCGTACTGGGCGCTCAGCGCCTCTTTCAGGGCCGGTACGACGTCCTCCCGGGCGACCGCGACCGTCTCCACGCGCAGCAGCCGCGCCTGCTCGGCGAGCAGCCCGACGCGCCCGCCGGCGGCGGACAGGCCGGTCACCCGGAACAGGTCGGGGTTGCGCAGGACCAGGTCGATGGCCTGGGTCCCGACGGACCCGGTGGAGCCGAGGACGACGATGTCCCGGCGGCCGGCCGCGGCGTCGAAGAGGAGGTGCGGATCGGCGAGGGGGGCTGGGCTGTCGCTCATCCCCCCATTGTTGCCGCAACCGCGGGGCGCTCCGACACGCCCTCCCCCCGTCGGCGGCCACGAGCGGCCCGCGCGGGGCGCTACGACCGGCCGACGTCGGTGCCCTCGGTGACGGCGGCCAGCAACTCGGGCAGGCTGCCGGGGAAGTCGGGCAGCAGCCGGGCGGCGCGCCACCAGGCCTCCGGGTCCCGGCCGAGGGCGGCGTCGAGCAGCCGGTCGGCCTCGGCGCGGGCGGCGAGCACCGCCACCGGCCGGTCGTGCCGGTCGGGATGGCCGACGGAGCCCAGCCAGTGGTCCTCGTCCAGGGCCCAGGCGGCGGGCGCCTTGTGCCGGACGACCTCCTCGCCGGTCAGCACGCCCCGGTCCAGGCAGGCCCGGACCCAGCGGACGTCCTCGTCGAGGTCGCCCATGGCGTTGGGCACGGCGAGGCTGGCCAGCGCCAGCTCCCGGTCGACACCGCCGGCCGGCCGGGGCGGGGCGGCGGTGAGCTCCTCGACGGCGGCGCGCAGCCCCGGGATGTCCTCGGTCGCGGTGGGCTCCGCGGTGGTGCGGTCGGCGACGTCGGCGACCAGCTCCGCCAGGGTGCCCGGGAAGCCGGGGGCCGCCCGCAGCAGCCGCCCCCACAGCCACGGCGCGCGGGTCAGGGCCGGACGCACGGCACGCCGTACGGCGGAGCGCAGCTCGGCCCGCTCGGGCAGGGTCCAGCGCAGCCCGGAGCGGGCGGGCCCGGTGGTCAGGAGCAGGGTGCGGTGGGCGGGCGCGAGGTGGGCGACGAGTTCGTCGGGGGTGAGCAGCCCCATCCGGACGGCGCGGACGGCGGGCCGGTGCCAGCCGGGCCCGTACGAGCGCTGCGCCCGGGTGTCGAGCAGGGCGAGGCACGCGGCGCGGGGCAGCCGGCCGGCGAGCAGCAGGGCCTCGACCGAGCCGGGCGGCAGCGGTTCGCGGGCGTGCTCGCGCAGCAGCAGTGCGGCGTCCAGCTCGTGCGGCAGCCGCAGCACGTCGAGCGCGGCCCGCGGCCGGCGCCGGCCGGTGGCGCGCAGGGCGTCGACCAGGGTCCCGGGGTCGAGCGGGCCGGGGCCGAACCGCTCGGCGAGCCCGGGTGCGGGCGGGCGGGCCGCGTACCGGGCGGGTCCCGGCAGGCCGGGCAGGGGCCGGCCCAGGACGTGCGGATTGCGGGCGACGGTCCGCCGGTCCTCGGCGTCGCCGTCCCGGATCAGCAGGGTCACGACGGAGGCCGGCAGGTACTGGTCCCGCGCCAGGTAGCGGCGGGTGACCGGGTCCAGCCGGCCGAGCACGTCGGAGACGACGAGGTCCGGTGCGTGGCGCAGCAGGTGGGCCACGCACCAGGCCAGTCGTCTGGACTCCCGGTCCACATTCATCCGCTTCCCCGCTCGTCGCCCGCCTACGCCTGTGCGGCGCCGCAGGCGATGATCGCAGGTGCGTCGCGGGTCAGCGGAACGGGCGGTGGACGTTCTTGTGACGGGACGGTCCCGGGGTGGCGTCGGCGATCCACGGGCCGTCGCCGGAGGGGTCGAGCACGCCCTCCTCCAGCCAGGTGTAGCTGCCGCGCAGCACCCCGGAGACCACCTTGCGGTCGAGGTCGTCGGTGTTGGACCACAGCCGGCCGAACAGCTCCTCGACGCGCAGCCGGGACTGCCGGCAGAAGGCGTCGGCGAGCTCGTAGGCCTCGCGGCCGTGCTCCCCGGTGGAGCGCAGCTGCTCGGCGCGCACACAGGCCGCGCTCATCGCGAACAGCTCGGCGCCGATGTCGACGATCCGGCCGAGGAAGCCCTGCTTGGTCTCCATCCGGCCCTGCCAGCGCGACATGGCGTAGAAGGTGGACCGGGCGAGTTTGCGGGAGCCGCGTTCGACGTAGCGCAGGTGGGCGGAGAGGTCCCGGTGACCGGCCGGGTGGAACTCCCGGTAGGTGCCGGGGACCTGCCCGGGGCCGGTGGCCAGGCGGGGCAGCCAGCGGGCGTAGAAGCCGGCGGCCCGGGCGCCGGCCCTGGCCTTGTCGGTCAGGTCCTTGTCGGGGTCGATCAGGTCCCCGGCGACGGTCAGGTGGGCGTCGACGGCCTCGCGCGCGATCAGCAGGTGCATGATCTCGGTGGAGCCCTCGAAGATCCGGTTGATGCGCAGGTCCCGCAGGAGCTGCTCGGCGGGGACGGCCCGCTCGCCGCGGGCGGCCAGCGACTCGGCGGTCTCGAAGCCGCGGCCGCCGCGGATCTGGACCAGCTCGTCGGCCATCAGGCAGGCCATCTCGGAGCCGTAGAGCTTGGCGAGGGCGGCCTCGATGCGGATGTCGTTGCGGTCCTCGTCGGCCATCTGGGAGGCGAGGTCCACGACGGCTTCCAGGGCGAAGGTGGTGGCGGCGATGAAGGAGATCTTCGAGCCGACGGCCTCGTGCCGGGCGACCGGCCGGCCCCACTGCTCGCGCACCGCCGACCATTCGCGGGCGATCTTCAGGCACCACTTGCCGGCGCCGACGCACATCGCGGGCAGCGACAGGCGGCCGGTGTTGAGGGTGGTGAGGGCGATCTTCAGGCCGGCGCCCTCGGGGCCGATGCGGTTCCCGGCGGGCACCCGCACCTGGTGGAAGCGGGTGACGCCGTTCTCCAGGCCGCGCAGGCCCATGAAGGAGTTGCGGTGCTCGACGGTGATGCCCGGCGAGTCCGCCTCGACGACGAAGGCGGTGATGCCGCCGTGGTGGCCCTCCGACCTCGGTACCCGGGCCATGACCACGAGGAGGTCGGCGACCACGCCGTTGGTCGTCCACAGCTTCACGCCGTCGACGACGTACGCGTCGTCGCCGTCGGGGACGGCGGTGGTGGCGAGCCGGGCCGGGTCGGAGCCCACGTCCGGTTCGGTGAGCAGGAAGGCGCTGATGTCGGTGGTGGCCAGGCGCGGCAGGAAGGCGTCCCGCTGCTCCTGGGTGCCGAAGATCTTCAGCGGCTGGGGCACGCCGATCGACTGGTGGGCCGAGAGCAGCGCGCCGACGGCCGGGCTGACCGAGCCGACCAGGGCGAGCGCCTTGTTGTAGTACACCTGGGTCAGGCCCAGGCCGCCGTACTTGGGGTCGATCTTCATCCCGAGGGCGCCGAGGGCCTTCAGGCCCTGCACGGTCTCGTCGGGGATGCGTGCCTCGCGCTCGATGCGGGGGCCGTCGATCTCGTTCTCGCAGAACTCCCGCAGCCGGGCGAGGAAGGCCTCGCCGCGCCGTACGTCCTCGGCGTCGGGCATGGGATGGGGATGGATGAGGTCCAGCCGGAACCGGCCGAGGAAGAGTTCCTTGGCGAAGCTGGGCTTGCGCCAGTCCTGTTCCCGGGCCGCTTCCGCCACCTGCCGGGCCTCGCGCTCGGTCACCTTGGGCTGTGCGGGCTGTGTTGCGGACATGAGGGGCTCACCTCGCCGCCGAATCGGGGGGTGCTACCGATGGGTACTACCTGTGGGTCGTACCCCTGAGTCGTACCCCTTCCCCGGCGCGGGGAAAAGCCGGGGCGGGCCGGTCGGATGAAAATCCGATCGGCCCGCCCGGGGTGGAACGGGGCGGCTGGAGCCCCCGCACAGTAGGCTCCAGCCGCCGGTCTGTGGCGTACGGTCAGATGTCCAGGCCGGTCAGGACCAGGACCCGCTCGTACGTGTAGTCGTCCATCGCGTAGCGGACGCCCTCGCGGCCGACGCCGGACTGCTTGACGCCGCCGTAGGGCATCTGGTCGGCGCGGTACGACGGCGCGTCGCCGATGACCACACCGCCGACCTCCAGCTCGCGGTGGGCGCGGAACGCGGTCTGCAGGTCGTGCGTGAACACGCCGGTCTGCAGGCCGAACTTGGAGTCGTTGACCTTGGCGAAGGCCTCGTCCGTGCCCTCGACCCGGTGGAGGGTCAGGACCGGGCCGAAGACCTCCTCGCAGGCGAGGGTGACGCCGTCGGGGAGCTCGGCGAGCACGGTCGGCTCGTACGAGGCGCCCTCGCGCTTGCCGCCGGTGAGCAGCTTGGCGCCGGCGGAGACGGCCTCGTCCACCCAGGACTCCACGCGCTTGGCGGCGTCCTCGGAGACCAGCGGGCCGACGTCGGTGGCGTCGTCGGACGGGTCGCCGGTGACCTGGGCCTGGACCTTGGCGACGACCTTCTCGACCAGGCGGTCGTAGACGGAGGCGTCGGCGATCACGCGCTGCACGGAGATGCAGGACTGGCCGGCCTGGTAGTTGGAGAAGGTCGCGATGCGGGTGGCGGCCCAGTCGAGGTCGGCCTCGGAGGACCAGTCGGCCAGGACCACGGCCGCGGCGTTGCCGCCGAGCTCCAGGGTGCAGTGCTTGTGGGGCACGGACTTCTGGATGGCGTAGCCGACCGTGTCGGAGCCGGTGAAGGAGATGACGGGCAGGCGGTCGTCCTGGACCAGCGCCGGCATCTTGTCGTTGGCGACCGGCAGCACGGACCAGGAGCCGGCCGGCAGGTCGGTCTCGGCGAGCAGCTCGCCGAGGATCAGGCCGGACAGCGGGGTGGCCGGGGCCGGCTTGAGGATGATGGGCGCGCCGACGGCGATGGCCGGGGCGACCTTGTGGGCGCACAGGTTCAGCGGGAAGTTGAACGGCGCGATGCCGAGGACCGGGCCCTTGACGAAGCGGCGGGTCAGGGCCAGGCGGCCGACGCCACCGGCGTCGGTGTCCAGGCGCTGGGCCTCGCCGCCGTTGAAGCGGCGGGCCTCCTCCGCGGCGAAGCGGAACACGGACACCGCGCGGCCGACCTCGCCGCGCGCCCACTTGATCGGCTTGCCGTTCTCGGCGGAGATCAGCTGGGCGATCTCCTCCGTGCGCTCGGCCAGCCGCTTGGAGACGTGGTCCAGGGCGGCGGCGCGGACGTGGGCGGGGGTCGCGGAGAACTCCGCCGTCACGGCGTGCGCCGCGGCCACGGCCTCTTCGACCTGGGCGTCGGTGGGCACGCTGACGGTGCCGACGAGACGGCCGTCCCACGGGTTGTGGACGTCGAAGCTGTCCTCGCCGGTGGCCTGGCGGCCGGCGAGCCAGAAGGCGTGGGTGGAAGTCATGCTGATCCCGGCCCTTCGGATGTGTGCGGTGTGCGGCGCAGGGCGCTGCCTGTCCCTCACACGGTAGGGGCCGGACCCCGCCCTGTGGCTTGTCCGCGATGGAGAACCTCCCCGCGCCGCTTCGCCGCTTTGTCACTGTCGCCCCACCCGCACCCGTGCCGCGGCCCCTGACGAGGGCCGCGGGGCACCCCGCGGGAGGGGCATGGGGGACGGCGCGACCGCCCCCGACGACCGGCGGCCGCCCCCCGACGACCCGCGGCCGCCGCACGGCGGCGGATCCACGACGGCGCGCGCGGCGTCGAGGCCCGGCGGTGGTGAGGGGGGGCGGGTCGCCGCGGGCGGCTTCGGCGGGCTACGGGTGGGTCGGGGACGCCTTGAGGGCCAGCCAGAGCTCCATGCGGACGTCCGGGTCGTCCAGGGAGCGGCCGAGGATCTCCTCGACACGGCGCATCCGGTACCGCAGCGTGTGCCGGTGCACCCCGAGGTCGGCGGCGGCCGCGTCCCACTGGCCGTGCCGGGACAGCCAGGCCTGCAGCGAGGCCACCAGGTCACCCCGTCCGGTCGCGTCGTGCTCGCGCAGCGCCCGCAGCGTCCCCTCGGCGAAGGCCCGCACCGCGTCGTCGGCCAGCAGCGGCAGCACCGAGCCGGCCGCCAGGTCCTCGTGCTCCACGAGCGGCCGGCCGCGCCGGCGGGCCACCGCCAGCGCCTGGTCGGCCTGTTTGAAGGCACCGGCCGCGCCCGCCGGGCCGGCGGGCGCGGACAGGCCCACGACCAGTTCGTCCGGCTCCGGCCCGGTCGCGTCCCGGCCCCGCCGGGACTCCTGGGCCTCGGCATGATCGGTCACGGCCTGGACGGCGGCCCCGCCGTCGGCGGCCAGGACGACGAGCCGGCCGGGCTCGGGCACCACCAGCACCGCCTCGCCGGTGCGCGCGGCGGCCGACTCCACGGTGTCGGCGAGCCGCGCCAGCCCCTCGGGCTGGGCCGTGCCGGGCAGCGCCGGCTCGGCCACCAGCAGTCGGAACGGGGCCTGGAGCAGACCCCCGTACAGGTCCCCGGCGACGGCCTGGGCGTGCCCGGCCTCCCCGTCGAGCAGCATCCGCAGGACCGCCGCGCCGAGACGGGACTCGGCATCGTGCAGCGAGCGGGAGCGTTCGGTGGTCAGGGTCAGCAGGGCCACCGCGGAGTGCACGGCGTACCGCTCGGCGGTCCCCAGCGGGGCGCCGGTGCCGACGGCCAGGGCGCCCCGGGCCCGCCGGCCGGTGCCCAGCGACTGGAGCTCCACCCGGTCCTCGGACCCCCCGACGACGGCGCTGGCCGGCGCGGGCCGCTCGCGCAGCCGCTCGACGTCGGGGGTGAGCCGGGCCGCGCGGCGGGCGGCCCACTCGGGCGCGGCGGCCACCACCTGGCCGGAGGCGTCGTAGAGCGCGGCCCAGCCCTGGACGTGCGCGGCGAGCCGGGTGAGCAGTTCGGCGGGCCCGTCCACGGAGAGCGCGGCCCGGGTCAGCTCCCGCTGCGCCTCGAACCCGGCGGTGACGGCCCGGTACTGGTCGGCGGCCAGGGCCGCCGAGACGGCCTTGCTGATGGCGAGGAACGGGGTGCGCCGCGGCACCTCCAGCAGCGGCAGGTCCTCCTCGCGGGCCGCGGCCACCAGCGCCGCCGGGATCTCGTCGTAGTTCACGCCGACGGCGAAGCCGATGCCGACGACCCCGGCCGCGGCGAGCCGGCGCACGTAGCGCCGCATCTCCTCGGGGTCCTCGGCGTCCAGCTTCATCGCCGTGATCAGCAGCAGCTCGCC
Organism: Streptomyces antimicrobicus; assembly: GCF_020532625.1. Lineage (GTDB taxonomy): Bacteria > Actinomycetota > Actinomycetes > Streptomycetales > Streptomycetaceae > Streptomyces > Streptomyces antimicrobicus. Next base: position 19,563 of record NZ_JAJAUY010000102.1, read on the forward strand.
GCCCTCCATGTACGGGACGGGGTCGGCCAGCTCGCTGACGTGCGCCCAGCGCACGGGGGTGTCGAGGCGGCTCTCCCCGGCCCGGACGCTGAGCTTGAGCGCCGAGTGCTGGACGAGCGAGGCGAGGGTGAGCGGCATCGGGGACTTCCGGAGCGGGAACGCGGTTTTCGCCGTGGCGTATGAACGGCTCAGCTCGATTCTGCCACCTCGTACGGGTCCCCTCAGCCCGGTGCCGGAGCCCGGAAGGGCTCCCCCGGCACCCGTCCGCCGTCCGGCGCCGGAGGTCACGCCCCGGTGAGCTCGACCAGCAGCGGCGCGGCCCGTTCCCCGCGGGTGGTGGTCAGCGAGAGCACCGCGCAGCCCGGCGGGACGGCGTGCGCGAGGTCCGAGGCGGACCAGCGCTCGCGTTCGACCTTGCGGACGGTCACCGCGTCGGTGGTGACGGCCTTGCCGGTGACCAGCTTGCGGAAGGTGTTGACCATGCGCGTGAAGGCCTGGTCGGCGTAGACGTCCCGGCTGGTCACGTCCCGGGTCTCCACCCACTCCGTGCCCCAGGCCTCGGCGAAGCGCCTGCCGTCCCAGGTGGTCACCCCGGCGAAGGCCATCCGGCAGCCGACCGCGCCGAGCAGCGGCGTGCGCAGCGCCTCGGGCACGTCCTCCAGCGTGCGCAGGGTGAGCAGCACCCCGGCGTGGACCGAGCGCAGCCGCTGCACCCCCCGCACGGTCTGCGGGGTGAGTGTGGCGGTGGCGTCGTCGAGGGCGAGGAAGGCGAACAGGGACCGGTCGGCGCGGGCGGCGGCGCTGTGGGTGAACTGGGCGAGCAGCAGCCGCGCCAGCATCCGGGAGGCGTCGGCGTGCCCGCGCTCGGGCAGGTCGACGCGGACCCGCAAGGGGTGCTCCAGGAAGCTGGGCGAGAACATCCGGTTCTGCCCGGTGGTGTCGAAGGAGCCGGCGAAGGCCGGCCGGTCCAGCAGCGCCACCCGGTCGGCCAGCAGCGGGGCGGGGTCGCCGTGGGCGCCGTACTGCCGCTCGCGGGCGTCGAGTTCGCGCAGCATCGCGTGCTGCCCGGCGGCCCGGAGCTCCTCGCGCAGCGCGGTGAGGGCGGCGGGCACCTGGTCGAGGAGCTCGCGCAGTTCCGGGACGCCGGGGAAGCGGCCGTACGCGGCCCGGAACGGGCCGAGCAGCTGGGCGAGCGCGGTGGCGGCCCGGCGGACGTCGATCCCGGGCACGTCGCCGACGAAGCCCTCGGCGAGCACGGTGGCCGCCTCGTCGGGGTCGGTGGTGCCGCCGTAGAGGTCGAGGTCGTGCCCGCCGGCCCGGTCGCCGACGCGGACCACGACGTCGTAGGCCTCGTCGGGGCCGAGCCGGGTGCCGGCCGCGCCGACCGCGACCACGGCGGCCTGGCCGGCCAGGGCCTGGAGGGCGAGGGACTCGACGACGGGGCGGACCAGCCGGGCGGTCTTGCCCGCGCCGGGCGGGCCGACCGCGAGGAGCGAGGTGCCGAGCACCTCGGGGTCGAGGGCGAGGCCGGTGCCGCGCCGGGCCCAGGGGTTGCGTTCGCCGTCGGTGACGGTGCCCAGCCGGACCTGGCGGACCACCAGGTCGTGGCGGGCGGCGCGGACGGGCAGGTCGCGGTCCCCGGAGGGGTGCAGGCAGGCGGCGGCGCCCTTGGCGCGCACGGACTCGGCGAAGGCGGTGAACCGCGCCGGGTCGGCCTGGACGGAGTCCCAGGCCCGCCGGATCCGGGCGTAGTCCACGTCGCTCATCCGGCCGGCGGCGATCTCGGCGCCGAGCCGGTCGGCGGCGTCGGCGAGCCCGGCGCCGCGCAGCGCGGTCCAGCGCACGGGCGCGAGGTGTCGGCCCAGTCGTCGACCTGCAGCGGC